>JANSWS010000034.1 GCA_024743355.1 bacterium | reverse complement strand
GATGAAAGTCAGGCGGTCGACGATGCTCAGCTTCGCTTGAGTGGTTCCGCCGGAGGTGAGGGCGCGGATCGGCCAGCCTACCTGTCGCCTCCCGGTAGCAATCCCCTGCCGAATGCCCTGGGTGGTGGCCCCGGAAAAGCGCCCACCCAGTCCCCTGCCCCGGTTGTGATTCAGGGAGACCAACTGCGTGCTGTCATCGCGCAGGCTGGAGAAAGCGTTTGGGTCGATAAACTACAGATTGGAGGGCCGGTAAAGGTCAGCCAGCAGCCACCCTCCGGCTCTTCGCATACGCCTTGGCATGTCGAGGGAGACATGTTGTTGCTGGCCACCGAAGAAGACGGCAAAGCGGACCTGCAGATCGAAGGTGCACCGGCCAAGATGGTGTTTGCCGATGGTTTCTTGGCCGGCAAGAGCATTCGCTTAAACCAAAAACACAATTTGGTTGTGATGGATCATCCTGGAGAATTCACCATTCCCCAATCTCTGCTTGCCCGCGGTTCCTCCGTCGATCGTCCTGAAAATGCAGAAGGTTATGGAGACAACGGCGGGTTGCCAAACGCAGGTATGGAATCGTTGCAGGCCATTCAATGGTTCCGGGCTCCGCACTGCAAATGGGCTGGCAGAATGATATTCAATGGAAGCGTTGTGCGGATCGAGGGTGATATCGTGTTCGACGCAGCAATGCGGACAGCGCCGGATCAATTTTGGTGGGTTGTTGGTACGAGCCAGCTGATGGAAATTTTCTTGGCCGAGCCCATGAGCCTGCAAGCGACTGAGCAACCTTCGGCGAATCTCGATCGCATTGTGCTCAGCCAGCAAGTGAGGATACGCGGCTCGCAGCGAGATCAATTCGGGGACAGAAAGAGTCGTGAGGAAATGCAACTCCCCTCGCTGACTTTTCATGTAAGGCAAGGGGAAATGATTGGACGTGGCCCCGGATGGATTCAGTCGCGTTTTCTTTCACAGACAAGCTTGGGCAGGATGGCTTCTTCGGTTCAAGAAAGCGCGGCACCGGGCTTGCACGGTGCTTTCCTGGCATTCCGCGACTCGATGGTTGCCTCCCTGAACAACAAGGAAGTTACCTTTGAAGGTAAGGTTGAATTACTGGCCGGTCCGCTCAGCAACTGGGATGATTCAATTCAGCCTGACGAACTGGAACGGTTGAAACCCGAGCAGATTCTGCTGAACAGTGATCAACTAAAGGTCTACGATACCCAGCAACTTAGTACGCACGCTGCCAGCGGAGGCACGCTGGTTGGTGGCCGAGACAACGAGACCTGGGAGTTCAAAGCAACCGGAAATGTTGCCTTCAACGGGATCTCTGACACGGGCGACTTTCTCGGCAACGGATATCAGTTGACCTATGTGCGTGCCAAAAATCAAATGAGGCTCAAAGGCGATGGGCGCATTCCAGCTTACCTGCAGCGAACGCCACGAGAGGCGGGTGATTCGCTGTTCAAGGCTTACGTCAATTCGGTCGCCATCGATCCGGAAACGCTCGAGATTTTTGATTTGCGGCTGGCAGCGGGCGGCATAGAAGTTCAACCCGGCGGAACGCAGCTCCCGCCTTCATCTTGGTCGAATCCGCAAGGCGGCTTGCCATCTCAGCCTCCAACTACGGACATCCCCAATCCAAGACAGAACTTTTTTGATCGCGATGCCCGCAAACGCTAGTTGGACAGTCACATTCGATTAGCCGTATGGGCGTTAGCCCCGGTTTTCGACGGGATTAGGCACCACTTAGCCAAAGATCGTGTTGCACCATCTCATGTCACCGAACACTGGTTGGCAGAGTACCGCGATTCCAAAGGCAACTTGTGCCAAACTCAACCGCCAGGCTGCGCCTAAGCTACTTTGAGTATAGACTTGTAGGCGTCTGTAATTAAGTCGTACTCGTACTCAGCGAAGCGGTACTCGTACTCCTTACTCGACAATTAGCCTTCGAGTAGGAGTACGAGTACCATCGCAAGCGATTGAGTACGAGTACGAAAATTCAAGGAAAGAACCGTGCGAGCGAATAGCGTGAACGGTTACTCTGCGGAGCTAGAATTGCAGAGGCACATGTTCTTTCAAGCGTGCGTTGGCTTCGTCAGCCCAAGGACTGGCCGGCGCGAGTTCGAGAAAGCGTTGCCAGTGCTCTGCTGCCCGCCCCGACTCACCGTATTCATCTAACGCTCGCGCCAAATGGAAGTGTACGTCGGCATAGTCGGGATACTGTTCGAGAGCACCTTCGAAGGCGGCGATTGCCAGATCAAGCTGGTTGCACTCGATCAGCACACAGCCCAAGTTGGCTCGTGCCTCGACCAGATCGGGATCAATTTCGATCGCGGTGAAATATCTTTCTCGGGCCGCATTCGTATCGCCCGCGCGATACAGCAATTCCGCAAGCTGAAAGCACAGGTCAGCACTCGGGCCGTGAGCGCTTAAAGCGCAGCGATACCAACGTACGGCGCTTTCAAAGTCCTCCTCGTCTTCCGCCGCCATGGCTTGTTCCAACATGTCGTCCAGCGAGAGTTCCGTGGAGCTGTTTGGATGCGGAAATGGACCTGAGGGAGATGCGTCCGCGATACGAATCGTGGCGGGATGCTGGGCTGTGTCAGCATCGGAGGCATGGAAGCCAAATCGAAACTGGCCGGAGGCCTCCAGGTAGTGGCTGCCTTCCCGCAGCAAAAGATGCTTGCCATCGGCGGTGATAGGCAGATCCTCGATGCGTGTGTGCTGGCCCACCCGGGCACGCAGCGCGTCGAGCTGAGCCTGAATGGACGAGACGCTCGCACCCTGGCGCATCCAAGTGGCCAATTGCCGTGCCGTCGCCAGCCCTGCAAAGTCGAATTGTGGTAGCTGCATGACCTCCGAGACCGGGTGAATGAATCCCGCCCGCTGCCAGCGGCGAACTGTTCTTACGGAGACACCCAGCAATTCCGCCAGCATGGCTGGGCTATAGAGTTGTCTTGCAGCGAGGTCGTCAGATTCCATGTTCCGTCTTCTCGGCGAGATGGAAGAAGGCCGTGCTTCCTCCCAGTTCAAAACTGCCACTCATCAATAGCGAACCATGCAGTACAGGGCCCGAACCCCATCGCGCCAACCAATCTTCTTGCCCTCTTCGAAGCTGCGTCGGTCGTAGCGGATATGTCGCTCGTAGAACCGCGCTCGCTTTCGAGCGAGCTTGATGGTGATTTCTATTTCGATTCCAAAACGGTTTTCCTTCAATCCCGGAGCCAGCTCTTGAATTAACTCACGCTTGATGACTTTGTAGCAGGTCTCCACGTCACTCAAGTAGAGTCCCGTTCGGATATTCGCCAGTCGCGTGATGAATCGATTGACCATGACGTGCCACAGGGGAGGAACCGGACGGTCATGATGCCCGTAACGCGTGCCATAGACGACGTCGGCAGTGTCTTCAATGATGGGTTGAATCAGCAGCCGGAAATCATCGGGGTCATACTCCAGGTCCGCGTCTTGCACGACCACTGCAGTCCCGGTGGCGTGCGCAAATCCGGTCCGCAGTGCCGCGCCTTTGCCCATATTACTGGGATGAAAGATGATCTTTAAGTCGTCGGCTTCCGGAAGCCCGCTCAGCTTATCCCGCGTGCCATCGTTGCTCCCATCATCCACCAGAATGATTTCCAAAGGCAAGCCCGTGCTGCGCACTCGTTGTAGCACATCGAGTACGGTGGCAACTTCGTTGAACACAGGAATGACGACGCTTAGACGAAAGCCTTCAGGGATCGCAAAAATTCCCAGACGGCGGCAGACATCATCAGTCAGCACTTGACCAAGTCGGCTGGCCTGCAAATTGCTGAGGTGCAAGTCGCGTTCTTGCTTGGAATCAAGTTCTGAATTTGAATCGCTTGCCAAGATCTATCCAACCCGAACTAACATGCATGCAAAAACGACGGCTGAGGTTGATAGGCGATCTGCGCTAGGAGCCGCTGCCCATTTGCTTGTATATACCAAGTATCGATCGTAACTTGAAGTCTAGATGTTTTTTTGATTCGCATGACTGGACTGACAGAAAGTTGTTCCAGGACATCCGAACGAAAAAATATTTTTCAACGCGGTCCGCCGCTGGCAAACGACAGCGTTCGGTGAACGCTCGGCTTAATAAAATGCCTCAAGCATGATGCGCACGGATTGTGGAAAACTCTCCAAGCTCGTTCGTGCAACATCGCAAAATTAATTGCGATCGCTTGACAAGCCTAGTCTAGGTTTACACAATCCCCCTTTCGATGAAACAACTTTGAAGTTTGCAGCCTCTTCTTACTAGTTTTGCATCACGATCACTTTGAAGTAGCTAGTTTTAAATGACACTTTCCGCGTTTGGCTTCGGTCTTTTAACTCCTCTTCAGACCCAGGCGAAACCGACGATGATTTCCATTCTGCACCCCTAGGACGCTTGCGAAGTGCAAAGGTGGCCGCAGGAAACGTGCTGACCGGATTGCTCGGGAACTTTTCCCGCTTCGCACAACAAGATCGTATAAGCAGATATTGATGTGTCCGCTTCGGCGTGGCAAGGATGATCCCTTGGCCAGGGACGGCCTTTTAAAAACCCTGGAAGATTCCTCACAGACAGATTGTTTGCACTGCAATCGCTAGCCTGCAGAGAGTTTATGTTCTGGCCTGGACGACCTGTCCCGCCTGTGAGTGAAATTGAGAACAGCTAGCAATGAATGCTAGTTTATGCGGCAGGATGCCGCTCATTTTCTGGCCTTTGCTTGGCTGAATTTCACCGCCGGATGGCTATGCATCCGCTTCGGGTTGCGGGTCGTTCATATCGATTCGGCAGACTTCTTTGAGCAGCACGCGAATATCATTGCCATACTCGCTGGCTAGATCGCCGAAAATCAGCTGGCGATGGAATTCCGCCGCTCCGCCTTCCTTTAGTTCCGCGGCCTCCGCATCCGCAAAGCGCTTCATGGGATCGGCCGCGATCAATCGTTTGCAGAGATTCATCAGGTGGTTGTTGCAAACCACGTCGGGTGGCAGGAAGTCTACCAAACGGTGCGGCATCGTACGCTTGGCTTCCAACAGGGAACGGTAGTCCATTTCCAGGTCGAAGCAGGGGCGACCAGCCAGCATTTCGATGAGTACGTATCCCAAGCTGGCCAAGTCGCTCCGCTCATTACAACTGGCGCCCTCGAGCACCTCTGGGGCCGCATAAGCGGGTGTGCAAGCCCGCTTGTCCGGCGGATTGTCCAGCTCAAACGCGGATCCCATGTCGATCAACTTGCCGTTGCCAGTTTTCTTCAGCATGATGTTGGCTGGCTTGATGTCGCCGTGCACGATTCCCTCGCGGTGCAAGGCTCCCAAAGCTGCCAGGCAGTCGCGGACAATGGCTACTGCTACGCCTGCCTTGATCCGCGTCTGTTCGGGGCCGAAAGTGGCGATCACGCGATTGATGTAGTCCCACACATTCGGTTTCGCCAAACGCCGCACGAGATCTAATCGTTCGACGTTCAATAGCTGTCTTAGGTCATAGCCGTCAATCCACTCCATCACCATGATGCGAATGCGATTCTGGTCGACGAAGTCTTGGACATCCAGCAGATTGTCATGTTGGATTGTGGCAATCCGCGATGCAACGTGGGCCACGCGTTCCATTGACTTCTGATAGGAGCGGCTATTGTGAAAGCGTTCCGGCGAGAAGACTTTCATAGCGACCGGCTGGTTGAAGCCATCCGCACCTCGCCGATAGCTCAGGTAGACCGTTCCCTGACCTCCACTGCCAAGTTCTCTTTCGAAACGATGGTAGGTCGTCCATTGAACTCTTTGTCGGTTCAATAGAGCCCGGTAGCGTTCCACCAGGGACTCGGAGGTATTGGTCGCGATGCCGTCTTGGAAGGCCTGTGTCTTGCCTTGATCGGTCATGGTTGTTGTGGGCATACATTTTCCTACGACGCGCGTAGGTATCGTGGGGTGTGTTGAATCTCTGACTATAACGCTCCGCGTCGGACCAGCCAATGCTTTGGCGATTAGGGCTGGTTGATGGCCATGACGTCGGGATGCGGAAAACCGAGATCTTTGTCGACAAGATTCAAGAGCGGCTGGCCGTCCAGAAATCGCCGCAGATTTTCGCATGCCAAGCGGGTCGAGTCATCTACTCGGGATGCGGACTGCGCCCCCACATGGGGGCTGATGAGTACATTTTCTAGGTTCCAGAGGGGGCTCTCAGCGGGCAATGGTTCCACATAGGTGACGTCCAGTCCCGCCGCTGCCAGCTGACCAGATTGTAGCGCCGCGACCAGATGGTCCTCCTGAACGACCTGTCCGCGAGCCACATTAATGAGATAGCTCCCGGCCGGCATGGCTTGAATCACTGAAGCATCGATAATTTGATGAGTGTGACGGTTCAGTGGCAGGCACAGAATCAGGATGTCACTCTTGGCTGCCAGAGAAAGTAACTGGTCGGCAGGCAGCAACTCACTCACATAGTCGGGTTTACGAACTGGAAAATAGTCATTTGCGTTGAGCTCGACTTGAAAGGCTTGCAATACTGCCGCCAGCCGTCGCCCATTGCCCCCAAAGCCGACAATACCGATGCGTTTGCCATGCAGGTCATCCGTGGGACGTCGCACATATTCGCGTTTCAATGACTGTCGAAAAAATGTTGGCAGCCCGCGGAGCAAACCCAGTAAAAGAGCAAGCGCCTGTTCGGCGACCTGATTTGCAAATAGTCCTGAGGCACTGCAGACGACTATATCGGAGGCAATCACCGAAGGCACCAGGCAGTGATCTAATCCGGCAGCTGAGCTTTGTATCATCTGCAGTCGTCCGCGGCGGACGACCGAATCCCAGTCGACCGGAACCTTGGCATGCCCCACGAATAGATCGGCATCCTGCAATGCATCCGCCACACCTTCCTGACCTGCATTGATAATCTCCAACTCAGGGAGACGGCTGGAGAACATCTGCAGGTGTCTTTGTTCAACTGGGTAGCAGATTACGAGTTTTTGTCGCCTTGTCATGGGCCGTTTCTTCCAGCGGGTCAGTCGGGATTCTTAGGAACAAAAAGGAACTGGTAGGATTGTCCACAAAGGCAGCGGGTTATGTGCACGATTTCCTGAACGTGGCCACGAAAATGACAAATCGAGTCGAAGCTGGTTTGGAAGCCATCGATGTCGAATTGCTGGACATGGCGAATCCGGAGCAGGCTTTCCGCGTTTTGAGACTGTAGCTGCGCTTGGGCTTCTTCAATGGTTGCTTTTAGGGCTTGGAAGAGTTCTTCTCTGGAGCGTCCGCTGCGATCGTCGAATTCCTGCTGTCGACGCCGGTAATCGGCTTCTCCGCTCAGGCCACTAATCAACCACTGTCGCAGGTTGCCGCACAGGTGCAGCATTAGATTCGCAATACTGTTCATTTCGTTTGCGGGACGCCACCAAAGCTGCTGATCGTTTAGTTGTCGCAGACAGTGGTCGATGGTCGTCAATCCCTCGTCCAGCTGATTCTGGCAGGCGCGGAGGTATACATCGACAACGGTCTTCTCTAGCGTGGAGTCGTTTCCAGGGTTCATGGTCACGGATCTCGAGTGAGGTTAAAAGTAAGCCTAGACTTGAGCTTGTTCGTCGCTGTTCCTGGGCTGTAGAAGCCCTCATTTTCCATTAGATTATGGGACTCGGAAGTAGACCAAAGATGCGTGCCGCCGAAGTGCCGCAGCAAACCCGCGGCACTGCTGGCGTCCACAGAATTGTCCAGGGAAGCGAAACCAGGCATTCTTGTCCAGCAACGCCCTCATCAACCCAGCTAAGGAGCGATACCGTGAAGTCCCTCGAGCTCGTCCCATTACCGGAACACGGCTTAAGCGGGTGTTTTAGCCCGCGAGGGCTCTTGATTTTGATCACCGCCATGATCTTGTCGCTACCTGCTGGCAATGCCCCAGGGCAGGAAGCAGTCGCAGAATCGACTGCGGCAGACTCGGCAACGAGCAGCTTGGCGGCGGGGGGCGAAGCCGCGCCGGCCTTTGATGCCACCCTGGCAGGCGGTCAGACGGAAGAATACTTGCTGGGGCCGGAGATCGCTCCCCACAATGCTTGGATGTTGATTTGCTGCGCACTGGTGTTGTTCATGACGGCGCCCGGCTTAGCCATGTTCTATAGCGGCCTGGTTCGCAAGAAGAATGTAGTCAGCGTTCTGATGCAGTGTATTTTCTTGATGGGCTTGATGACCTGTCTGTGGGCACTCTATGGCTATAGTTTGGCGTTTGGCGGCAGTAATCCCTATATCGGCAACTTTGACTATGTATTCATGCGCGGTGTTTCCCGCTTTTGGAGTGAGGAACATGGGATGGCATTAACACCCATGGTTGAAGGTCTGCCGATTCCACGCCTGACCCACATGCTTTTCCAGGGCATGTTCTTCATCATCACTCCCGCGCTCATTTGCGGTGCGTTCGCGGAACGGATGAAGTTCAATGCGATGGTTGCTTTCTCCGTTCTCTGGGGCACGTTTGTTTATTGTCCGCTGGCCCATTGGGTGTGGGGCGGTGGAATTCTGGCCTACGGAGTCGAGGGTGCCTGGGCGGGCGGCGCTCTGGATTTTGCCGGTGGGACGGTCGTGCACATCAGTTCGGGCGTCACGGCGTTGGTTACGGCCATTGTTCTGGGGCCGCGCATCGGCCACGGAACAGAACCGATGCCGCCCCACAATCTGACCTATACCGCCCTGGGCGCAGCGATGCTTTGGTTTGGCTGGTTTGGTTTCAACGCCGGTAGCGAGTTGGCCGTCGACGGCATCACATCCAGCGCATTTGCGGTGACGCACTTTGCCGCCGCGGCCGGGGCGGTTGCCTGGGCCGGTCTGGAATGGCTAAAGCGCGGTCGGGCCACGTTGCTGGGCGCCAGCTCGGGTGCCATTGCCGGGCTGGTGTGCATCACTCCTGCGGCAGGATTTGTCAATCTCATGCCCGCCTTACTCATGGGAGCCCTGGCTGGAATTGCCTGCTACTTCGCGTGTTCCAAGATCAAAGCGACCTTCAAGTACGACGATTCGCTGGACGCCTTTGGCGTTCACGGCGTTGGGGGAACTTTGGGAGCCGTACTGACCGGGGTGTTCGCCACGAGAGCCATCTGGGATATCACCGGTGAAGGTACGCCCTTGGGCATCATCGAGGGCAACTACAGCACGATCATCGGACAAGTCGTGGCCACGATCGTGACCTGGGCCTTTGCTGCCGTCGTCACTATTGCGCTGTTGAAGATCTTGGACGCAACGATCGGCTTGCGGGTAGAGTCCAACGCGGAAAGACAAGGTCTGGACGTAACCGAGCACGGTGAAGAGGGCTATATCTTCATGTAGCCGTTGGGGTTTACCTTTCAGCTGGCCATGTTCGTGAAGCCGGACCATGTAGAAGCAGCTGCCTTGCGGGGGCGGCGTCCCGCGACGCCGCAGCCGCGTTCGATGCGAACTCGGCAGTCCGGTTGGCTGGTCGGTTTAGCAATGTGCCCCGAATTTTTTGCTTGGACAGTCCAACCGCTAACATCTGGCCAAGGAATACAACTGCGATCGATTTCCCGCTTTGGCTGACTGGGTTTGTCGCTAAGCTCACCGCCGCCCGGACGAATGGAATCCTGTGGATTTGCTGGCGGTGCTTTGAGTTGTCTGACGATACCGACAACCTACGGGATGCTTCCCGTTGGACGTTGGCGGCATGGTTTGCCGCAACTCAATGCGTCTTCGCTCGCTTTTTCGCACGGAGGTGGCACAGCGGCGTGTCTATTCTGGCCTAGGCCAAGAAGGACCGTGCCATGAAACCGATTCGTAGCCCAGGCCGATGGGCTTTACTGACCATTCTCTTGGGCCTCGGTGTTGCCCATCAATTCTTTCGGAAGTCGGCGACTGCTGAGAAAGAGCCGACCGCCAATGCCGACGGAGCCAAACCGGCTTCCACTGCGTCGTGGTTTGCTGATTGGAATGGTGAAGCGTCATCGGGCGTGGTCGCCGTTCAAGCTTCCGTGACGCATCCCGCCGATTCAACACCAATTCAAGCTGCCGAGGAATTGACTTACGGCAATCGTCCCATTTCACTGCCCGATTGGGCGCCGCCACGATCGCATCTGGACGAACTCATGGCGGAAGAGAGGGCTTCTGGAGCCCAAGCGGTCCAGTTAGAGGATTTGCAAAGGATCAAGCCCTGGCTGCCAGAGCCACAGCCAGATGGCGATTCGGGCAGACAGAGCCGCGCTAGCGATGTTGTCTCATTGGATTCCAGTGCCGATCAAGAGAGACGTTGGAGTTCCGATAGCGTCCAGGTTGCCTCTCAGGCCGCTGGACTGCTGTCCGCATGGCCCGACGAGCACTTGCTGCCAGGGGATCGCGAGCAATTACTGGCCGAAGCTGGCATGCATGAGGATAGAACGCATGCACGTTCGGCCCTGGTCGACGGGCCGGTGCATGGAGGTCCTCAGCATCGGCCGGCAGTAGGGCGAGCGACGATCCGTGCGGGACCCGCCGCGGGCGACGACACCCAGTTGGGACGCATGGGCAGTTTCGGTGACAGCCTAACTAAAACGGTGGCAGTTCCCACCGCCTCGAGCTCATCGGCGATCTTACGCAGCGGTGTTGCTCAACCTTACTCGCAAATTGGTTCAAACAATATGAGGGCTGAAGTGGCAGATCGAAAGAAACGCTACGTCTACCAGCCGGGCTACAGGCCGGACGACTGACGCAGGCAGCTAACAAACGTACAGACTCTTCTCTCGAGACAACTTGCATCAAGACTTTTCTGTTAGCATAAAAGACCGACTTACATCCCGCGTTCACGACTCGGGGTGCAATACATGCGAATGGTCGCGAGTTCTATCTCGCGACCATTCTTGCATTTAGCGCTCATGCCAATCCATGTACAAGGTCTCTTGCTATGTCTCAGAACGCAGCCACCCCCAGGTTTTCGCCTCCCAATCGTCGTCAAATGCTTGTTCGGTCTTCGCAAGCGTTCCTGGCTGCCGGTGCAGCCAGTTGTTTATCGAGTTCGGCATGGGGCAAGCCGGCAGATTCGAATATGCAGTTCGGGCTGGTGACCTATCTCTGGGGAAAGGATATGACTCTACCAGAGTTAATCGACACCTGCGAGCAAAGCGGCGTCAGGGGCGTTGAGTTACGAACTGAGCACAAGCATGCGGTAGAACCGAGTTTGTCAGCCGCTGAACGCGATGAGGTTCGAAAACGCTTCGCGGATAGTCAGGTTGAGCTGATCGGTTACGGCTCGAATTGCGAGTATCACTCCGCCGATGTGGCTCAGGTCCGCAAGAACATTGAGGACACGAAACGCTTTGTTGAGCTCATGCACGATTGTGGCGGCACGGGGGTGAAGGTCAAGCCGAATGGTTTTGCCAAGGGAGTTCCGCATGAGAAGACGATCGAGCAAATCGGCAAGTCGCTGAATGAAGTCGCCGCGTTTGGCGAGGGATATGGACAAAAGATTCGCGTCGAAGTGCATGGAACCGGTACCAGCGCGCTGCCCGTGATTCGCGATATTTTCGAAGTCGCAGATCATCCCAACGTCTATGTCTGCTGGAATAGCAACAACGAGGATCTGGCCGGCGATGGGCTCGAGGCAAACTTCAAAATGGTTCAGGAGCGATTCGGAGATACGGTCCATGTCCGCGAGTTGAATCTGGGTGACTATCCTTACGAGCAATTGATGCGGCTCTTTCGCGGCATCGACTATGCGGGATGGATCTTATTGGAAGCCCGCACCGATCCGCAAGATAAAGTGGCCGCTCTGGTGGAACAGCGGCTGATATTTGAACGCTTGACGGCAAGTTGAAGCGTGTGTTTGTCTACCTTGTGAGGCTCGCGCCGCAGAGTTTTTGTTCCGCGGCAGCTTTCCATAAACGCCAGTGTGAACTTCCTGAGGTCCGGCAATATGCGTTCGAAGAACTGCCGAGGCAAGCAAGTCGTTTTCTTTTCCGCCAGTCTGACTTTCGCAATTTCGCTTTGCATGGGAGGCGGCGTTGCCTCGCTCGGAGTTTGCCATGGTCAGGTTGCCGATCAGCGGCAGGTTGACCAGCCCCAATTCGAACGGACTTGGGAGCTTGGTCCGACAGGAAGCCGTGCAAGTCTCCGCGGGGTGTGTGCCGTCGACGACAATGTGATTTGGGCCTGTGGTAGTGGAGCTACCGTTCTGAGAAGTCGGGATCGGGGCTCCAGTTGGGAGGAATGTGGTCCAGCTGGTCTGGGGGCTTTAGAGTTTCGTTCGGTGCACGCCTTCGATCATGAGCATGCGCTGATTGCAAGTGCCGGCTCGCCAGCCATCATCATGCGAACCACTGACGGGGGTGTGAGTTGGCGCGAGGTGTTTCGCCACGAGGCCGCCGAAGCCTTCCTGAATTCGCTACGTTTCTCGGATGCACAATACGGAGTGGCAGTCGGTGACCCCATCGACGGCCGCTTACTGGTCTTGGAAACTACGAACGGTGGGGCTCTGTGGCGGCCAATCCCCGGTCGGTCTTTGCCCGAGAGCCGAGTTGGCGAGGCCGGCTTTGCGGCAAGCAACTCATGTGTGCTTTTGTCTGAATTCGGGGGGGCCTGGATCGGAACGGGAGGCACAGACGCTGCCGGTAGTCGCGTCTATTATCGAGTCGGCGCGCAGGAGGCTTGGTCGCATACTGAGGTCCCCATTCCCAGTGGTCCTACCCAAGGCGTTTTTTCGCTGGCCATGGGTGCGGGTCGACTGTTAGCCGTAGGTGGTGACTATGTGCAGGGAGCCAGTTCGCCGGTGACGGTTGCCGTTAGCGACGATCTTGGGCGGAATTGGCGACCTTCGTCCAAGCCACCCTCAGAATTCCGTTCTTCGGTGGTGCATCTATCCGCGAGCAGTGACGCTGGTCTTGGTTCTGGATTTTGGGTCGCCACGGGTCCCTCCGGCTCCGATTGGTCGGTCGATGGTGATGTCTGGCACTCGTTTTCTGCAATTGGATTTCATGCTCTGGATGTGGGCCATCGGGATGTTTTCGCCGTCGGCTCGGAAGGCAGATTTGCCATCCTGAGCAGCGCCCATTAGCGGACTGCCGCATGCAGTGAGACATGCCGTCGATGACTTAGCCTGCGGCAGCCCCGGCGGTGCGGTCAGGCGGGCTGCCACCCTTGCTATCCCCATGGAATGTGCGACGATAGATCATCGACGGCAAAAACATAGGTGGCTTGGTTTTTGTCGGTACTTTCTCATATCCCTTCCCCGTTCCCATGCGCCATCCGTCTATGTCGGGCAAGCTAACATTTGAAGGTTATCAAACCGAAGGGTTTCACGATGAGTTGTTCAATAACCGGGGCCAGCCAAGACCAGGCGCTCAGGTATTGGTAGATTTCATCGACAGTTTGCCGGAGGGCAAGCTGCGAGAACGCCAAGGAGCCATTGAGCGGGCGCTGCACCGCATGGGTATCACCTTCGCGGTCTACGGTGATGAGAGCGGCACTGAAAAGATCTTTCCCTTCGACATCGTGCCCAGGATTGTCGAGGCATTCGAGTGGAATCACATTGCGGCAGGTCTTAAGCAACGCATCCGAGCTCTGAACTTGTTTATAGACGATATCTATAACGAGCAGGATGTTCTCAAGGACCAGATCATCCCGATCGAACTGGTAACGGCAGCCGCTTCTTTCCGCCGGCAGTGTATCGGGCTGAGACCACCCAAAGGCGTTTGGTGCCACATAACCGGCACCGATCTGATCCGGCATAAGGATGGAGCTGTCTACGTCTTAGAGGATAATTTGCGCTGCCCCTCAGGCGTCTCCTACGTGCTGCAGAATCGCTTGTTAATGAAACGCAGCTTCCCTCTGGCCTTCGCCGAATCCAACGTGCGGCCGGTGTTCGATTATCCCATCAAGTTATATGAGACCTTGGTTCAACTTGCACCCGAGCATGTGAATAACCCTCAAGTCGTGGTGCTGACTCCCGGAATTTATAACTCGGCTTACTATGAGCACTCGTTCTTGGCTCAGCAAATGGGAGTTGAATTGGTCGAAGGACGGGATTTGGTCGTCAAAGATGGCTTTGTGTATATGCGGACGACCGATGGCTTTCAGCGCGTAGATGTTATCTATCGTCGTATTGATGATGACTTTATCGATCCGACTGCCTTTCGCAAGGATTCCATGTTGGGCGTCCCGGGGCTGATGAACGCGTATCGATCGGGGCGAGTCGCACTGGCCAATGCTCCGGGGACCGGCATCGCGGATGACAAAGTCATCTATGCCTATGTGCCTGACTTCATTCGGTACTATTTGGACGAGGAGCCGATTCTGCCGAATGTCCCAACCTACATCTGTGCAAGGGAAGAAGACCGAAAATACGTACTGGCGAACTTGGATAAGCTGGTCGTCAAGGCGGCCAACGAGGCAGGTGGCTATGGCATGCTGGTTGGACCGCACGCAACTCCAGAGGAGCGAGCCGAATTTGCCCATAAAGTTCAGGAGGATCCTCGAAATTACATTGCCCAACCCACGCTTTCGCTGTCGCGCGTCCCAACCTTAGTCGACGATCATTTTGAAGGTCGACATGTGGATCTTCGCCCCTATATTCTGTACGGCAAGGATGTCTGGGTTTTGCCAGGCGGCTTGACTCGAGTGGCGCTTCGAAAGGGTTCGCTCGTGGTGAATTCGTCCCAGGGGGGAGGAAGCAAGGACACCTGGGTTTTGGCGGATGTCCCGGAACAAGTTGTCGATTCCGAAGCGGAACGGCCAATCTGAGGAGCTGCAGGGCATGTTAAGTCGGGTCGCGGATTCTATCTACTGGATGTCACGCTACGTTGAACGAGCGGAGAACCTGGCTCGTTTCGTAGACGTGACGCTGAATCTGATTCTGGATCAGCCGTCGCATTTCGAAAGTCAATGGGAACCGCTGGTCTACACGACGGGGGACCAAGAATATTTTGAGACTCGATATGGCGAAGCCGATGGAAGCAAAGTCATCGAGTTTCTGGTGTTCGATCGCGACTACGAAGGTTCCATTATCTCTTGCTTGAATGCCGCCCGCGAGAACGCACGTACGGTGCGGGAAGCGATCTCCTCCGAGGCCTGGGAGCAAATCAACCAGTTCTATCACATGGTGCGTGGTGCCTCGCACCGACAGCAAGCCGAGAATCAGACGGAATCCGAGTTTTTCGATGCCATTCGCGAGCAAAGTCAGTTGTTCAACGGCATCCTGGATGCCACGCTGTCGCACGCTAGTGGCTGGCATTTCGCCAATCTTGGTCGGCTCATCGAGCGGGCCGACAAAACCAGTCGGATTCTGGACGTCAAGTACTACACTTTGCTACCCGATCCCAATGACGTGGGTACGACGCTGGACGATTTACAATGGTCGAGCGTTTTGCGCAGTGTTTCGGGTTTTGAAACCTACCGCAAACAATTTCACGCGATTTCCGTAGACAAGGTGGTTGAGTTCCTGGTCCTGGATCGACACTTTCCTCGGGCGGTCCAGTTTTGCATCAATCACGCCGATGAATCTTTGCATGCGATTTCTGGTTCGCCGCTGAATACGTTTCAGAATCTGGCTGAACAGCGTTTGGGACGCCTAAAGTCTGAGTTGGCATACTCGGACGTTCAGAGCATCGTAAACGGTGGTCTGCACGAGTTTGTGGACGATCTACAGGTCAAACTGAACGAAGTTGGTGAAGCTATTGCGGAGATCTTCTTTGGTCGCACGACGAAGGTTGAATCGACACAATCCCAGACCCAGTCGAATTAGCGCGGGCCAACGAGTGCTGGTCGGCCCCGCCAGGCTCGTCGGCCGGCGGATGCCTTGTGGTTCCACTGTCTTCGCATTCCCCGACCTGCGTTCAAGTTTTGATTGCCCAAGGCTAGCGAGTCGCTTCTGGAGTCCTTAATGACAATTCGTGTCGCACTGCATCATTGCACGCGTTACCGCTACGACCGTCTGATTTCCATGCAACCGCAGATTGTGCGGCTGCGGCCTGCACCTCACTGCCGAACGCCCATCCTGAGCTACTCGCTGCGGGTGGAGCCGCAAGACCACTTTGTCAATTGGCAGCAGGATCCCAGCGGGAATTTCCTGGCCCGCTTTGTATTTCCCAAGAAAGCGCGAGAGTTTCGGATCGAAGTGGAACTAATGGCGGAAATGACCGTCATCAATCCCTTTGATTTCTTTATTGAGGCGTCAGCCGACAAGTTTCCTTTTCAATATGAGGCTTGGCTGGCCACGGAACTCAAGCCGTTCCTGGAAACGCAATCCGTTGGTCAGTTATTGGATCAGTATTGGGAGGATGCCAATCAGGAGTTGCTCGGCGGCGGCCACAAACAGACTACGCAATTTGTGGTCGAATTGAATCAGCGGCTGCAACGCGATATTCAGTACATGATTCGTATGGAAGCCGGTGTTCAGACACCTGAGCAAACCTTGGAAAGGCGTTGTGGCTCCTGTCGCGATACCGCCTGGTTGTTGATTCAATTGTTGCGCAGGTTTGGGCTGGCAGCACGTTTTGTCTCGGGCTACCTGATTCAGCTCGCTCCAGATCTGAAGCCTTTAGATGGTCCGGCCGGCCCCGAGGCGGACTTTACAGACCTTCACGCCTGGGCGGAGGTCTACATTCCCGGCGCGGGTTGGGTCGGCCTGGATCCGACCTCCGGACTTTTGGCCGGAGAGGGACACATTCCGCTGGCAGCCACACCCGACCCGAAATCGGCGGCGCCCATTTCCGGAGATATCGAGGTCTGCAATGTGGACTTTGATTTCAGTATGGAGGTCACGCGAATCCACGAGGATCCGCGCGTCACGAAACCCTACACCTCGGATCAATGGGCCGCCATCGACCGGCTAGGGCAGTTCGTGGATCAAAGCCTGAAAGATGGGGATGTGCGGCTAACCATGGGTGGAGAACCCACCTTCGTCTCCATCGACGACATGGACGGCGAGGAATGGAATACCACGGCTGTCGGCAAAAACAAAAGGCGACTGTCTGAGCAATTGATTCATCGTCTGCGCGAGCGATTTGGACCAGGAGGTTTGTTGCATTTCGGACAGGGCAAGTGGTATCCAGGTGAGTCACTGCCACGCTGGTCTTTGGCATGCTATTGGCGGAAAGATGGCAAACCGATCTGGAGGGACGCCTCACGTTTTAGCGACACCAGCCAGCCTGGCGTGTATACCAGTCAGCACGCAGGCCGCTTCGTCCGCAAGCTGGCCGAATGGCTGCGTGTCAGTCAGGACTACATCGTGCCGGCTTTCGAGGATGTGGCCTTCTTTCTGGTTAAAGAGCAGCGTTTGCCCGTCAATCTGGATCCCACGGATCCCAAGCTGAAAGACCCTGAGGAGCGTGAACGGTTAGTTCGAGTTTTCGAGCGTGGCCTGAACGAGCCGGTAGGCTTCGTGCTCCCGCTGCGCCGGCAATGGTGGCAGGCAAAATCTCCATGGGTAAGTGGTCCATGGCCCGTCCGGTCCAAGCAACTGTTCCTACTGCCCGGCGATTCACCGGTCGGGCTGCGATTGCCGCTGGATTCGCTACCCTATGCGGCCCCTGGCACCGAGCCGCCCATGCTGGAGATGGATCCCTTGGCCCCGGTGCAGTCGCTACCCACGCCACTGGCTCATCGGCAGAGTACTTTGAGCGGCGAGACCTTCGACGTGGAACAGCAAACGATCCATCCGCAAGTGCTGGAAACCGCTGGTCAACGATCGGCCGGGGACGGCCCCGCAGAGCCTGTAAGTTCTGAAGCTCAAAGAGATGGGGCATCTTCGACCGAGTTAAGCGGACCCGTGATTCGCACTGCCTTATGCGTCGAATGTCGCGATGGACATTTGTATGTGTTCATGCCTCCGGTGGAGCGCGTCGAGGACTACCTCGAATTGGTTGCAGCTGTGGAAGCCTGCGCCGTGGAAATGGACGTGCAAGTGGTTGTCGAGGGATATCATCCCCCAAACGATTCTCGCATTCACGTGCTCAAGGTCACCCCGGATCCGGGTGTTATCGAAGTGAATACGCATCCAGCCACTAGCTGGCAAGAGTTGGCCGACATCACCACGGCCTTGTATGCCGAGGCGAGACAGACGCGTTTGGGTACGGAAAAGTTCGATTTGGATGGGAAGCACACCGGAACCGGCGGTGGCAACCACGTCGTTGTAGGTGCCGCCAGGGCCGAGGACAGCCCTTTCTTAAGGCGTCCTGATCTGCTGAAGAGCCTGTTGGCATATTGGATCAACCATCCCTCTTTGTCCTACCTGTTCAGTGGCCGGTTTATCGGTCCCACCAGTCAAGCGCCGCGTGTCGACGAAGGGCGCAGGGATGCGCTGTATGAGTTGGAGATGGCCTTTGAATTGGTGCCCAAGCCTGGCGAGGATTGTCCCGCTTGGTTGGTCGATCGCTTGTTTCGCAATTTGTTGATTGATCTCACCGGCAACACACATCGCGCGGAATTCTGCATCGACAAGCTGTTTTCGCCCGATAGCAGCAGCGGCAGGCTGGGCTTGGTCGAGTTTCGAGGGTTTGAGATGCCGCCTCATGCCGAGATGAGCTTGACCCAACAATTACTCATTCGTGCGCTGATAGCCTCTTTCTGGAACCAGCCCTATGACGAGCCGGTGATTCACTGGGGAACGACACTGCATGATCGTTACATGCTGCCGCATTTTGTATGGGATGACTTCGGGCGGGTTATCGATGATTTGCAGCGCCGCGGATTCCAACTGCAGAAAGAATGGTTCCTGCCGCATTATGAATTCCGCTTTCCATTCATCGGAGAGTTGGTGCAACACGGATTGCGACTCGAGCTGCGAACGGCAATCGAGCCCTGGTATGTACTGGGCGAACAACCGGCGGCGGGAGGCACCGTGCGATTCGTGGATTCCAGCGTCGAGCGTTTGCAAGTACGATTGGATGCTCCGGTTGATTCTCGCTATGTGATTACCTGCAATGGCCGTCAGCTACCGCTGCATCCCACCGGTGTGGCCGGACAATACACCTGTGGAGTACGCTACCGCGCATGGCAACCCGCTAGCTGTTTGCACCCCACCATTCCCGTTCACACACCCTTGATTTTTGATATCGTGGATCGGGACGCCAAGCGTTCTTTAGGGGGGTGCAGCTACCATGTGGCGCATCCCGCCGGTAGGAATTACGAGACTTTTCCGGTCAATGCAAACGAAGCGGAAGCGCGAAGAGCCGCTCGATTCTTTCCCATGGGGCATACTCCCGGCGTGCGTGAGTTACCATTTAAGGAGATCAATTCCACGTTTCCTCTCACGCTCGACTTAAGACGCAAGCCGAAACCCGAATGAACGAGCCAATATTCAAGGAAGAAGCTCAGCCCAACGCACCGCCCGTTTCTTTTGCGGACCTGCTCGAGCAGTACCGGCCGGGGTTCGATCACTATGACGAAGCGGTCGATTCTGCCGGACATGTGAGGTCCTCCTGGAGTCGCTTGTTTCAACGTCTCAGCGGCATGTCGCTGCCCGAGTTCGAAAGGCGCATCCTCCAAGCTCAGAAGCAATTGGAACTGGATGGAGTCGCTTTCAATCCGCATGACTCAACGCGAGGGGTTTCGCGCCCATGGCGGCTGGATCCCATCCCTTTGGTTCTCGACGCGCAAGAATGGCAGAAGATCGAACGGGGCATGGACCAACGAGCTCAGCTAGCCGATTTGGTCTTGCTGGACTTGCTGGGGCCGCAGACTTTGCTGCGTGAGCGGGTGCTACCGCCTGAAATTCTGTTTGCGGATCCACGTTATTTGCCCGCCTGCCACGCGGCAGTCCCCCACCCGAAAAAACATCTGCATCTTTACGCGGCTGATTTGGCCCGCAGCTTTGATGGCCAATGGTGGATCACCGCGGAACGCACGCGGAGCCCCTTCGGTCTGGGCTATCTGCTCGAGAATCGTCTGGTCACATCACGCATGCTGCCCGAGGCCTTTCAGCATTGCAACGCCGTGCGGCTGGCTTCTTTCTTCATCACCTTGCGGCAGACACTCAAGGGGCTGGCAAAACGATATCGTGAAAATCCTCGCATCGCGATCTGGTCCAAGGGTCCAGGCAGCCGTGCCTATTTTGAAGATTCATTTCTTGCCCGTTACCTGGGTTATACCTTGGTTGAAGGTGAGGATTTGGCGGTCCGCGATCAACGGGTGATGCTTAAGACCTTGGGTGGTTTGCTTCCGGTCGAAGTGCTCTTGAGACGTGTGGAAGACCAGGAATGTGATCCGGTCGAGTTACTGGGCGGGGATCGCCAGGGTATCGCAGGTCTGATGGAGGTCGTACGTAGCGGCGACGTGACTGTCAGCAATTCCATTGGTAGCGCCCTGGCGGAGGCCCCTCTGCTACTGGCCTTTCTGCCCAGTGTTTGCCAACACTTCTTCGGACAAGATCTGATCGTCCCCTCAGTCGCTACGTGGTGGTGCGGACAGGAAGCAGAGTTGCAATATGTTCTGGAGCATATGGATGAGCTGCTGATTCGCAATGCGTTTCGCAGCGACGATGAACCGCCCTACCGTCCCAGCGAGATGACGCAAGCGGAAAAGCAAAAGCTCGTGGCCAGAATTCGAGAACAACCGCATCGCTTTGTGGGCCAGGAAAGAATGGTTCGCTCGACAACGCCGGTGTACGAAGATGGCCGTCTGCAGACGTGGTCGCTGGCATTGCGGGCGTACGCTGTCGCCAAGAACAACTCGTACCAGATTCTGCCCGGCGCGCTGGCAAGAGTCTCGCCCGATCCCGAAGTCCTGAGTCACAACATGACCAGTGGCGAAAAAAGCCAAGACGTGTGGATCGTTTCCGATCAGAGTGTGCCGCACGTCTCCTTGCTCGAGAACTCGGTCCAGGAAACCGAGCTCAAGCGGGCCGGGGCGGAATTGCCCAGTCGCGTGGCGGACAACCTATTCTGGCTGGGACGCAACCTGGAACGCAGCGAACAGATCGCGCGACTCGTTCGCTTGGTTCTTCAGGAACTGACTGGAGAAGCTGCGGCATCAGCCGGCACGCATGGGCTGCTCAAGGCTTGTCGCCGAGCCAAGCTACTCGATAAACCGGAAAAATTGGACGACGAATACTTGTTGGCCCAAGAAATTACACGCGGAGCTTTGGACCGTAAGGTTGCCCATTCATTACGTGGAGTTGTGATGGTCTCCCACGCGACCGCGGCCAAAGTTCGCGACCGTCTGGCCATTGACTGCTTTCGAGTCATCACCGAACTCCGTGATCTGCTGGGCTCGGTAAATAGCGATGCGCGAATCGCGCCAACGGATTTCATGACCGTGCTGGATGAAGCGATTACTTTGACGAACGCGATCAGCGGCTTTGCCAGTGAAAGCATGACACGCACCCTGGGATGGAGGTTTCTCGACTTAGGCCGGCGGATCGAGCGAGCCTATCAAACAAGCCAACTTCTGCTGAGTCTATTGCCCATGGAGGACGAAAAATTTGAACTGAACAATTCTCTGGAGAACTGCCTGCAGGTATGCGATAGCTTTATGACTTATCGCGGACGTTATCTGGCCAATATTCAACTCGCGGCTGTTCTGGACCTGTTGATAACCGACGAAACCAATCCCAGATCGATTGCATTTCAATTGCAGGCTATCACGCAGCACGTGGATCGCCTGCCACGCCCCGATACCCAAGCCAGTATTTCGCCCGAGCAGCGTATCGCTTTGTCTCTGTCCAACTCGGTCAGGCTGGCGGACGTGGTTGAGTTAGGAGTTAAGGTTCGCGAAGGAGATTGGTCCAATCTGCAGAAGTTGTTGCGCAGGCTGGTCGAGCAGCTACCTAAGCTCTCGGACGCAATCAGCGGCAAGTTTCTCATTCATGCCGGACTCCAAAGACATTTCGCGCGATCGTAAGCCAGTTGGCTTCCAGCGCTATTGCACGGATTTCGATACCACCGATGAGCTGTACTACTTACAAGATTGAACATACCACCACGTACTCCTACGAGTCGCCGGTACGCATTTGTCACAATATCGTGATGCTCTATCCGCGTTCGAGTAACGTTGTGCAACCCAGCTATTACCGCATCACGGTGAAGCCCCATCCGGAGACGCTCGTCCGCCGCGAGGATTATTTCGGTAACCAACTGCACAGTTTTTCACTGAACGAAAGCCATAAACAGCTGGTTGTCTCGGCCTCTGGGCGAGTCAAGGTTAGCTACGCGGCGCTTGTTGAGCCTACTGCTACGGAGGCGTGGGAAATGGTTCGAGAAGCCGTTGATGCGAAAACGGATCGCAATTGGTTTGATGCTTGCCAATACCGATTTCCGTCGCCCAGAATCGATATCGATGCACGTTATGCCAGCTTTGCCAGGCGGTCGTTTTTAAAGAATCGGCCGATCGTTGAGGCGGCACTCGATTTGACCCAACGGATTTTTCGCGAATTCAAATACGACGCTGAGGCTACCGAGGTGTATACACCGACGGCGGCAGCTTTTGAAATGCGGCATGGCGTTTGTCAAGACTTTGCGCACGTTCAAATCGCGTGTTTGAGATCGATCGGTCTCAGCGCGCGTTATGTCAGTGGTTATTTGAGAACCGTTCCTCCGCCAGGCAAGGAAAAGTTGATCGGCGCGGACCAGTCCCACGCGTGGGTCTCGCTATATTGCGGCCAGACAGTTGGCTGGGTGGATCTGGATCCCACCAACAATCGTTCCTGTGACACGGACCATATTCCCATAGCCTGGGGACGGGATTACAACGACGTTATTCCCGTGCGGGGAGTCTTCCTCGGAGGAGGAGAGCACAGTATTCAGGTCTCCGTGGATGTTCAGGAACTGCCGCAGGCGGTGAACGCCGATTAGTGGATGACGCTGGCCAATTTCTGCTTGGAACGGCTTGGTCCCGCCTCTTCCAAGGCGGCGATGACTTGCGACTCGGTCAGCAAGTCTCTCAGTAGAATCGGTTCCGCGGAAGCGTCAGGTGGGTAAATGACCAGCAAGGGAATCGAATTGCTCTGCAGTTCTTCGAGCTTCTCACGAATTTCGTCCGAGCGATCGGTCCAATCCGCCAGCATGGGAATGACTCCGTTTTGCTGGACGAGTTTGGCTACACCTTCTTTGTCGATGGCTACCCGCGTATTGATCTGACAGTTCAAGCACCAATTCGCGGTGAAGTCCAGCATCACCGTTTTTCCTTCTGCACGGTACTGAGCAAGTTGCGTTTCGTTGTAGTCCACCCATTCGAGATCGGAGTCCAGAGGACCGAAGAATCGAAAGCTCATGAAAGCTCCTAATCCGATCACGGCCATGCACAACGCCCAGGTCAGGCGCCGCTTGGAGCTGTCCGCATAGGCTGGTATGCGGCCAATCAACCAGCAAGCAAACCAGACGATGATCAACAGTATGAGGGTGGCGATGCGGTGCTCGTCATCAATGCTGGCGACAAAGAACACGGCCGTTAGCAGCAGCGGAAACGCCAATGCCTGCTTGAGAGTTTCCATCCAGGCTCCGGGCTTGGGCAACATGCGGATAAAGCCTGGATAAAAGCACAACACCAAGAAGGGAAGCGCCATGCCCAGACCAACCACGACATAAAGCAGGATGACGTTGATAGGCGAAAGGACCAAACTCAAGCCAAATAGCGAGCCTAACAGCGGACCCGAACAGGGCGTTGCCAGTACCGTTGTCAAAACACCTTTCAGGAAGGCGCCTGTCATACCTTCCTTTTCCATCAGCTCGCCCGATTTGCTCGAGGTCGCGAAGCCCGGAATCGGGATTTCCCATACTCCTAAGAAACTCAGCGCCATGGCAAATACCAGGCAGGCCAGCACTACCTTGAATTCCAAATGGGTAAATTGCTCGCCCCAACCGAAAGCGCTATCCGAGGCGAGTTTAGCGGCCACGGTCAGTCCCGCCAGAACCAACATGACCGCCAGAATGCCGGCCACATAGGCAAGATTCAAACTGACCACACGTCGATGACTGTTGCCCGCTTGATTGACAAAGCTCATGACCTTCAAACCAATCACTGGCAGGACGCAAGGCATGAAGTTCAGAATGAAGCCACCGGCGAGTGCGGCCAGAATATGAAACAGAGTCAACGGCTGTGTTTCGGCCGCAGCGGCTTGCGACGCATCGTCCACTGCCGCGATACCCTCGGAAGGGACTTGTCCCGCCTCAAAATCAATCCAGCTGGCCAACATAGGAAGATCCGCAACCGTCTTGAAGTCAGAGGCGGAAACGGAAAGTGCCCTGATCTCATTCGAGCTCTGCTCCGCCACCTGAACGGATCCCTCGATCAGCAGCCCCGAAGGTTCATCGCAACTTCCCTCGTTGCAAGTGGTGAAGCCGACCATGAGCTCAATTGGTAGCTCGCCGGTTTGGGCTGTAGCTGGAATATGGACCGGGATGCTCCAGGTAACTTCGCCACCATAGTACCTGACGTCATCCAGTCCGGGGAATGTTTCCAAGTTGGCATCCGTGGTTGGGGTCCCGAACTTGAGTCCGGATTTGCGTTTGGCAACGATCAGCGTTCGAAAGGTGACTTCTTCGTCATTAGGCACGAATTCATAGACGTGATAGCCGGGATCGTTCGTGGCAGTCAGTTCCAGTACGGCTTGCTGGCCAGGAGCAACTTGGCTGGGGCGAAGCTTGGCCTGCCAGACCGCATGGGTTCTTTCCACGCGTAAAGATTCAACCGTCTTGCTGGCACTGTAGTAGCCGTCGAACGCGGCTTCTAGTTGCTCCTTGATAGGCTCGCAGGCTTGACGACAAACCAACGCATCCGCCTTTACCTCCAGCACTGTGTCACGTGGGTCAAGGCCCTCGGCCAGCTGAATCGGTGCCGTCCAAACCACCGAATCGTAGAACTCCTCGAGGATCAAGTCACCGTAAGCGGCTTCGTCCTTGCCCAGCTTAGGATCGCGATCGGGTTGAAAGTCCCCAGTGATCTGAGCATTCTTGGACGCGATGCTGAAAGACGTTGCGTAAGGCCCGCCGGGTGGCTGAGTCGTGGAATAAGTGTGATATCCATCGGCTAGTTCAGCCTTGATGATCAGACGCCCGCGTCCTTGCCCCTGCTCTTCCAATTGATAGCGGGCCTTGAACTGCAAGCTTTTTGCTAGGCTGGCTGGCTGATTCGCTCCGAATACCACCGGGGGCGCATCGGAATCCACCGTGGGCAATTCGAGATTGCCAAAGCCACCATCCGAAAAGCCGCCTTTACTGAACTTGCTATCTTGCCCAGAGCAGAATGCACCCAAGAATAGTCCCAGCAGTAGCGACGCCCAAATTGGCGCTCGATAACCGATTAAAGAATTCGTGGTATGCATCTTTAATTGTTTCCACATAGCGCTTTTCCATCTCCACCGGCCAAGTGGTGGTGGACCGTCGTGTCGCGATCCGGAATTCCGACTATATTTACGAACATTCTTGGGGATCGGTCAACGCAGTATTCGTGTTTCACCCATTGGTTTCCTTGGAAACGAATTGTTTCTCCCTGCTAGCACTTGAGGGCGGGAAATAGTCCTTGGGTGGGGTTTGGTCTGTCAGGAAGGTTGTTTTTCGCCCCGCGATGGACACAGGGTTAGGTGCTTGTTTCTCTGATTCCCAGCAATTAGAACGCGTTACTATTTACTACGCGTCACTGCCGGCAATGTCAGTCCATTGACAACAAAAAATGAGGCAACAAATGACAGCAAAAAATTCTCCATGCGGATGGTCGCAACTGGCAACGCATCCAGGCCCCGCGATTGAAATGGGGTTCGTTGCGGGCGGCTTGAGCCCGGCGGGACAAGTCGTAGAAGACTGCCTCCATTGTTTAAGACGCGTGTACAGTCAGTTCCTTACAGTATTTTTGCGGGGAGTGGCTGTTTTCGGGGCCATCTGGCTATGGCTTGCCGTTTCGACAGCGGCCGTGCAAGCGCAGGAAGCAGGCCAAGATGCGGCGCTCAATTCCCCCCAAAATGCAGCCGCGGGCGATTGGATCCAGTTGTTCAACGGTAAGGACCTGACGGGCTGGATACCCAAAATTCGCTACCACCCGCTGGGTGAAAACTACGCCAATACGTTTTTTGTCGAAGACGGATTGCTGAAAGTCCGTTATGACAGCGAGGCCTACGCGGAGTACGGCGAACGCTTCGGGCATTTGTTCTTCGAGCAACCATTTGGACATTATCGTTTGCGGGCCGAATACCGATTTGTGGGTGAGCAGTGTCCCGGTGGACCGGGTTGGGCCATTCGCAACAGTGGGCTGATGTTGCATTGCGAAGACCCCAAATTGATGACGGTGGACCAGGATTTTCCGGCTTCCATCGAGGTCCAACTGCTAGGCGGTGACGGGCAAAAGGATCGCACCACGGCCAATCTGTGTACCCCCGGCACGAACGTTGTGCTCAACGGCCAACTGCATAAACCGCATTGCACCAGCTCCACTTCCAAAACTTACCATGGAGAGCAATGGGTGACCGTCGAAGTCGAGGTTCGGGGCGGCGGTGTCGTCAAGCACATCATGGACGGGGAAGTGGTCTTGGAGTACTCGGAGCCTCAGTTGGATGAACGCGACGAGCACGCCAAAATGCTGGCCGAAAAACAGGGTGGGCTGCTGCTGCGGCAAGGCTTCATTTCGCTCCAATCGGAAAGTCATCCGATCGATTTCCGCAAAGTCGAGCTGATGATTCTGGACGAGAGCGATTCCGAATAGGCTTTGTCGCATCCGTGTTCCAGGCGTCAACCGTCGGCAGACTGCGCCACGCCAGAGGCACGAGCGAAATCCCCAAGGTATTCGTAGCTTGTCAGAAAGACTATCATCCTTGCCGAAAGATAGCCGCCCTGGCGGGCGTGATCACGATTCTGCCAGGGTCGTGTTGCTATTCGATATCGATGGTACGCTGATCGATTCCGCCGGGGCGGGAGGCGGCGCTTTGCTGGGAGCCCTGCAAGCGGCTTTCGGCGTGCAGGATCCGGTTCCGGTAGCTCTGCATGGGCGAACCGATCTCGGCATCATGACAGAGTTGCTTGAGAAACACGGTATCCAGGCCAATACGGCTAATCTAGAGAAGCTTTGCCAAGTATACTTTCAGGCATTGCCGGCAGAGATGCTGAGACGCGGCGGCAGCAGTCTTCCCGGAGTTGAGCAACTCCTGGCAAGTCTACGCGTTGACCCCAGATGCCACTTGGGATTGCTGACAGGGAATATGCCCGCTTCGGCTCGTATCAAGCTCGAGCATTTCGGGCTTTGGCATTATTTCAAATTTGGAGTCTACGGCGACCTGGCGGTTCACCGGCCTCATCTGGCCGCACCCGCGATGAAATTGATTGCCGAGCAAGTTACCGCGGAGGTACCCGCCAGTAACATCGTTATTATTGGCGATACGCCTCTGGATATCGAACTGGCCAGAGCCATGGGGGCTCGCTGCTTGGCAGTTTGCACTGGAGGATTTGAAGCACAAGATTTGCAGCGTGCGGGTGCGCATCGAGTGCACGCTGATTTGACGGAGGTTGAGAGCATTCTTGCCTGGTTAACCAGTCTGGAATGCCAACAACCGATTTAGAACCTAATGGAAAACCAAAGACAACCGCGGCTAAAGCCAAAGCGGCTAAAGGTGTTCGGAACGGTTCTCAGCTTAGGGTTCATGTAGTATCCGTACTGCTCCTTGATGGAGCCGAGAAGTATCGACGTGGAAGAAAAATCTCAGCAGCTAACCTCCAGCACGGAGGAAAGTTCCACACTCGAGCAGGCAGTTGCCCGCCTCGAAATGGAACTCAGTTCGACGCAGATCGAGCTGTTGGATGCATATTGTCGAAAACTGTGGGAATGGAATCACAAGATCAACCTCACCCGACATACAAACTACGATTTGTTCGCTCGTCGCGATTTGTTGGACTCGCTGAGGTTGTCGCGGCAACTGGCTGAGTCCGAGGAGGTGCTCGACGTGGGAACTGGCGGTGGAGTACCGGGCGTCTTGCTGGCTATTCTTCGCCCGGATCTATCGGTCAGTGTTTGCGATTCCGTGGCAAAAAAATCCCGCGTGGTGCGCGACATCATCGACAGTCTCGATCTTCCCGTGGCGGTCTACGCAGAACGGGCCCAACGTGTGCTGGAGGATCTGCGGTTCCACAGCTTGGTGGCTCGGGCAGTGGGTAATATCTCGCAAATTCTCACTTGGGTGCAGGAAGATTGGACCAGCTTCGATCGTCTGCTCTTGATCAAGGGGCCCAAATGGGTTACCGAACGCGGTGAAGCACGCCATCGGGGGCTGCTGGCCAATTTGGATCTGAGAAAGGTCGACTCATATCTCATGCCCGGAACGGATTCAGAATCCGTGATTTTGCAGATTAGCCGCAAATCGGGACTCTCTCATTGAATAGAAAAGGATTACGGACGCGGAGCCAATGTCAGCATATTCGCTTACACATTTGAAGCTGCTGGAAGCAGAAAGCATTCACATTATCCGCGAGGTCGCG
Source organism: bacterium (assembly GCA_024743355.1). GTDB lineage: Bacteria > Planctomycetota > Planctomycetia > Pirellulales > Pirellulaceae > Aureliella. The sequence continues at coordinate 4,861 of JANSWS010000034.1, read as the reverse complement.
GCTGAGTTTACCAAGCCGGTCATGCTCTACTCGATCGGCAAGGATTCCTCGGTGATGACCCACCTGGCGATGAAGGCTTTCTACCCCGACAAGCCTCCATTTCCCTTTTTGCACGTCGACACAACTTGGAAATTCCGGGAAATGATCGACTTTCGCGAGAACTACGCGCGGAAGGAACTCGGTCTGAATCTACTGGTGCATATCAATCACGAGGGTGCGGCACTGGGCATTGATCCGGCCGAGAATAGCGAGAAGCACACGGAGGTCATGAAGACCGATTCCTTGAAGCAAGCCTTGAACAAATACGGATTCGACGCTGCCTTTGGCGGGGCCCGCCGCGATGAAGAGAAATCCCGAGCCAAGGAACGGGTGTTTTCCTTTCGCGATAAATTTCATCGTTGGGACCCGAAGAACCAACGCCCTGAACTGTGGAATCTCTATAACACGCGCGTGAATCCGGGTGAGAGCATTCGCGTTTTTCCACTCAGCAATTGGACGGAGCTGGATGTGTGGCAATACATCCATTTGGAAAAAATACCTATCGTACCGCTCTACTTCGCTGCGGATCGGCAGGTCGTTGAGCGTGATGGTACGCTGATCATGAAGGACGATGACCGGTTGCAGCTGCGCGATGGCGAGCAGCTTGAGACGCGTCGAGTCCGCTTTCGCACTCTGGGTTGCTATCCCTTGACGGGGGCGGTGGAATCGGATGCTACCACCCTGCCCCAAATCATTCAGGAGATGCTGTTGGCCAAGACCAGCGAGCGTCAGGGCCGCGTGATCGATCGCGACGCGGGAGGCGCCGGTATGGAGGAGAAGAAGAAGCAGGGCTATTTCTAGACCTGTTGGAAGTCACTTGATGGTCGTTCCCAAGCGCGTGGGCGGCTGACCGAATACCTGCATTGACAAGACGCGCCCTACCTATCATTTCTAATGTTTGCTCTCAGACTGGATACACCCTTCGAGCATCATTTCCACCGCCAGGCACACCGGCTGACAAACGGGTCAGCCATGTTGAGACAAGTTGAGGACGGATGAGTCACCAAAGCGAATTAATTGCGACAGATATTGACGCCTACCTGGCACAGCACGAGCAGAAAGAACTGCTGCGGTTCATCACCTGCGGGAGCGTCGATGATGGCAAGAGCACCTTGATCGGGCGGCTTTTGTACGATTCCAAAATGCTTTATGAAGACCAGCTGGCGCAGCTGGAACACGAATCAAAAACCCAAGGTACAACCGGTGGCGGGTTTGATCCGGCACTGGTCACCGATGGCCTCAAGGCAGAACGCGAACAGGGAATAACGATTGACGTTGCCTATCGCTATTTCTCGACCGCCAAACGCAAATTCATCATTGCGGATACTCCCGGTCACGCTCAATACACCCGCAATATGGCCACGGGTGCTTCCACGGCCGATCTAGCTGTGATCTTGATCGATGCTCGACACGGTGTGCTCACGCAAACCAAGCGGCACAGCTTCATCGTATCGCTGCTGGGTATTCGTCACGTGGTCGTCACCATCAACAAGATGGATCTGGTGGATTTTAGCCAGCAACGATTCGAGGAAATTTGCCAGGACTATCGCGAGTTCGCGGCGCGTCTAGACCTGCCTGACCTGCACTTCATTCCACTCTCGGCACTCAACGGCGATAACGTCGTCGATCCCAGTCCGCGCATGGATTGGTATCGCGGCAGTACGCTCATGGCTTTTCTGGAGAGCGTTTACATCGGTTCCGATAGAAACTTCGAAGACTTTCGCTTCCCCGTGCAGTACGTGAATCGGCCCAATCTCGATTTTCGCGGCTTCTGTGGGACGATTGCCTCCGGGATCATTCGCGTTGGCGACGAAGTCATGGTCTTGCCCTCGCGGCAAACCAGCAAGGTAAAGAGCATCGTGACCTTCGATGGAGAGTTATCGGAAGCCTTCACGCCACAATCGGTGACCCTCACACTGGAGGATGAGATCGATTGTAGTCGAGGCGATATGATCGTCCGTCCGGGCAATGTGCCCAAGGTTAACAACGTCGTGGACGCCATGTTGGTATGGATGAGTCCCGAAGCTATGGTTCCCGGAAAGACCTATCTCTTCAAACAAACGACGCAAACGGTGGCGGGGCAGATTGAATCGCTGCGTTACCTGGTTGACGTGAATACGCTCCACAGGTCGCCGGCTCCCGAGCTGAAGCTCAACGAGATTGGACGTTGTACGATCGCCCTAAGCCAGCCATTGTACTACGATGCCTACCGGCGAAACCGATCGACGGGAGCCTTTATTGTGGTGGATCGGCTGACGAACATTACGGTTGCCGCCGGAATGATCACTGCCCGAGAAGCCGAAGTCGCGGCCAAAATGGCTCCCTGGGAATTGGACGACTCAAAGGTCGATGATACGCCCGGCGAAATCAAGCTGGTCAGTCTCCAGGAGCGGCAAGCACGCTTGGGACAGTCACCGGTGACTCTGCTGTTCACGGGACTCAGTGGCAGCGGGAAGACGACCATTGCTCGCGGTGTTGAGCGGGCCCTATTCGATGCGGGACGTTCCGCAATCGTGCTCGACGGCGAGGCTCTGCGGCGAGGGCTCAGCAGGGATCTGGGTTATACGCTGGACGAGCGCTCGGAGAATTTGCGGCGTTGTGCCCACCTGGCCCGCATGCTCAACGATAATGGCATCATCTGTCTGGCCTCGTTGATTGCCCCCGATGCTGCCGTTCGCGAGAAGGCCAGAGACCTGATCGGGGCCGATCGCTTTCTGATCGTGCACTGCCGAGCGGATCTGGAAGTCTGTCGCAGTCGCGATCCTCGGGGGCACTACGCGGAGGCCGAAGATGGTAAACTGCCGAAATTGCCTGGGGCCGGAGCGGCCTACGAGGAACCGCAGGACCCCGACATCGTCTGTAATACAGATCAACAATCGATCGATGAGTGCGTGAAGGCTGTGTTACAGTTGCTGCATGATCGCAAAATCGTTCGCTAACAGCCTATGTGAAATCGGAACCCCTGACAGCCCCGCGCGGCGCTCGACTGGAAGGAGACGGGCCCTGAGTTGTTGCCTCAATTCTAGGTGGGTTGTCCGTAAGCGAATTTGCAATCCAACTCCTTAAGCTTCTCAAATCAAGAGTGGGCATGGCGATACGAATCGGCCAGTATGTTCTTTCCGGCGAGCTGAGAAACACGAGTCGGAATAGCGTATTTGGTTGGATGCAGTTTGCGCCAGACTACGGTATTCGCGTTGAGTTGACCGGCAACTTCGAGCCGCAACTGCAAGGCAAGCACCTTCGGTTTCGACTGCCGCGAATGGAAGACGAAGGGCAAGTAGATCTGGACAGTCTGCCGGATTTTGTTCATGAGCTGGCAGACCGACAAATCGGCGTCGTTGGAAAGTTCGCCATTCAATCCACTAAGGTGCCCGCGATTCCAATCGACGAATTTCTGGACTTGAGCCCGGAACAGCAAAAGCTGCATCTCAAGGATGCCTCGTGTCTGCATCTAGAGTGGTTCAGTCAGAACGGGCATGTGCTGGCCGAAATCGTCGATCCGATCATTGAGTTCGTTGATCCCGACGAAGAGAGTACCGAAAGTGAAGAGCAAGATTTTGATTCTGATTACGCCGAGATCTATTTTGATGAAAACGGGTTACCTCAGGCTCGCCAGGTAGAAGACGACGAGGAGGACGAGGAGGACGACGAGACGGAAACAGACGATCCCTTTGGCTTGTTTGGCGAGGATCTGGGGAAGCGTGTAGCCGAGTCGCTCAGCGGCGAAATCGCCACCGGCGGCCAGGAAGAATCCGCGGATACCGGCGAAAAAAGACCCTGGGATGAAGTCATCCCAGGACTGGACGCCGAAACGAAAGCCATGTACGACCAGTGGGATGAGATTTTTGAAGGCAAAAAAGACGAACCGATATCGTTTCTGTTCAAGCATCCTCTGAAGCTGCCAAGACCGGAACGAGTAAAGTCCCAGGCGGAGGCCGAAGGCTACGTGCGGGCGATTCTGGCCGAGTTGGCGCTGCTTAGCGTGGCCTTAGACGTGTGTGAGCACTTTTCTCCACTCGACACTTACCGCCTGTTGATGGACGAGATTCTGCCCACCGCCAAGGTGCATCCCAATCTGGCCGCCAGTGAAATGGTGCAGCATTACGCAACAAGCGACTACTGTGACGAATGTGAAGCAGAGTTTGATGCGTCTTACGAGGAATCGCTCGAGGGCATGACCTCGGATTCTAACGAGGAATCGGATAATCCCCTGGCAGATGAGGATTCCACCAGCGGTGAGGCCGATACCGAGGAAGACTTTTAGCCGAGTTCTTTTTCCCAAACTCTTCGGTCGCTTATTCGAGCTTGCCGAAGTTTTCTCGCACTTCCGCGTCGTACCTTCTTTGTTTGCAGACGCCTACCATCAAAGCTCCGGTAGCACCCACCAACGCAGCCAGCAGAGGATGCATCTGCTCGAGCCAACTCGGTCCGCTCGCCTCGTCGCCTGAATCATCGAAGGCTACGGAAGATTCGATGGCCAAGTCATCCGTTATCGCTCCGTGATAGATAATAACGCGGCTGTAGATTTCACTGTCGGGCGTGGCAGGTGCCAGATTGATTTGTGGTTGGCGCTGTTTGAATTCACAGTGTTTCACCGTAATCCGTACACCGGGGTCTAGCCCATGGGTCTAAAGGGCCTGGGCCGTTTTCTTAAGGCCATTTCTGGCCCGTCCATCACCCGGCCCAAAAGGCCACCCTGCCAAAGATAAAGTTAACTAAAACGTGCTTCCAACAAGACCCACACTCCGGCAGTTGCGGCCGCTTGCTGTCATTACGGTGCTGCCGTGGAGTTTGGCATAAGTTATGTTGAGCATGCGTGGTG
>JANSWS010000269.1 GCA_024743355.1 bacterium | reverse complement strand
TTTGATGTTGCGCTAAATCCAAGTTACTCTCCCGCTTGCGGGAGAGTCGGGCCTAATGGGCCCGGAGAGGGTCGATTCTCCCCCTCACCGGCCGCTGACACGTCCGACTCTCCCCGGAGTGGAGAGTGAGATTGACCCATCATTCGCATGATAGATTTGCACCTGTTCACAAAATGGCGCAACATCAAAACGCGCGAGCGAGTGAGTTTCGGTCGCCATCGAGTACACACTTGCTCGAGTAAGAATCGGTCGCCATCGAGTACACACTCGCTTGCGCTGCGTGCTTGTAAATCCGTGCAAAAATGCTGCACAGCGTTGCCTGAAAGGGAAAATCCAATCCGGTTTTCTAACCTCGAACTCCCGCCGCCTAGTTGCAAACATTCACGGCAAGCGATTTTCCTGTCGTCGCTTCGCGACTTTGCCGGTTTGTGCTGGGTCGCTTTCCTTGGACTAAAGTCCAAGGCTAATTCCTGTCGTGCGTTCCGCACTGGGGCAGTTGCTAGTGTATGGCTCTTCCTCCCGGGGCAAAGCGAGTCTTCTTCACGCCTTGGACATATACGCGGCCAATCCGAAGCTGGCTAGCATCAGGATCCACACCACATCAAGGAAATGCCAATAGAGGGCACAGAACTTGACTGGGAAATAGCGCTCGTGATCGTAGGCCTTGCGAGCAATGCCGAATAACAGAAACACCAGCCCAGCCACGCCGCCAACCACATGCAGCGCATGGATGATCACCAGAAAGAAGGTAAAGCCGTACAAATTCTGAATCGCTGGGCCCGGACGTTGCATGTCGCTGATCATGGTAGCCAGCCCGACACTTTGCAATCCAAAGAAGATCAAGGCCAGCAGACAGGCCAGGACAACGTATCGCACAAAGTCGGTTTGCCGCTCGTGACGGATGGCTTGTACGGCCATGTGCAGTAGAACACTGATGCCAAGCAGGTCTACGGTTGTCAGCAGAAAGCTTCTAGGCAGATAGAAGGCTTGTATCGCACCGGCCTCGGGAGCGACTCGCAGTACAACATAGATGGCATAAAGCAATTCGCAGGACACGAAAAACACTGCGAGTGAAGCCAGGAAAAGCCAAGCACCCTGCTCGCTCCGCCGGTCTTCAGGAAGCTGACCGCTCATGACTGCCAATTTTTTATCCCCCAAAGCTGCGAGAGTACCATTGTCTTGTGCCGGTAAGTGTCGCTGAACTCAACCCAAGTCGTAACAGGGGTCGGAACGGGTGCCTTGGAAATCGAGTTGAAGATCCTGATGGAGCGATCGTCAATGTTCACGCCTGGCCGGTAGCGTAACGGTGCCTCGCCGGATTTGGGCCCGTTACTCCACGGGCCAAGCAGCTCTTCCAGTCGTTGACTCACCGCAAACATCCACTGGGAAACCGCAATACATTGCCTGGAGACAACCCGCTGTTGCATCTGGCATTAAAGGTCGCTCAACGTCATTTACAGTGCGTGGGGATGATCGGCCCGCATCCACAAGCCCAGGCCGGGATCATTTACAAAGTAGAATTCGTTCCCAAGTTCGTCAGTATGAAATCCGTCGGAGAGTCCTTGGCAACGATATTGGGCTGTCAACTGTCTCCAATCAGCGAATTGATAGCCAACCGACTCGATCTCTTCCCGCGACAATTCGCCTGGGGCGTAGATGATATCAAAGCGTCCGTCGGACGTACCGTGGATCAGATGCGCGGCTGCTCCCAAGTTCTGGCGTAGGTCTTCATTATTGGCGACCAGCTCCAAAACCTGTTGCGTATGGCGGTAGCCGTACTTGCGGATCAATCCGTCCACGGTCGAACTTTCGCCGAACTGCTTCACACCGGGGGCGATAATAACCAGCTTACCTCGGTCGCCGATCAGCATCCGGGTACGGTAGATGGCTTTGTTGGCGATCCAAGTGCGTTTGTATTTTTGTGGGTTCATGGTGACCACTACCGTCTCGGGGGTTCGATCCACCACAAAACAATTGACCTGAGCCGCCAAAGCTCCCGCTTCGAAGAATACATCGTGCGAGTTGCCCACGAACAGACCGCGGACGACCTTTTCGCCGCTGGGGAGCGAGTCGATTACGGTCAAAATGTAGATCAGCGGCATCTCGCCGCAAAAACGGTCTTGAGCTTCGTTCAAAATGCGTCTCAGGGGGGTGTCGCAGCGGCCCATGATCCGCTCCATCCCGTAGAGCGCGCTCAAGTAGTGGCTCTCGTTGATGCCTTTGTCGCCGCCGGTGCCGACGAAGATATTCTTGTTGTAATTGGCCATCCCGACTACTTCGTGGGGAACTACCTGTCCGATGGACAGGATCAAGTCGTGTCCACCTTCCAGCAGTAAACGATTCACTTGTGCGGTCCAGGGCTGGGAGTAGATACCTTCCGTTGCCAGGGAGACGAATTCACCGTCCACATCGCCCAGGGTCGCAACGTCATTCTGCCAGTCGTGAACGCGGATGAGATTTCGGGGCAGATCGCCGAACATATATTGCAGTTCGTCTTCGGTCATGGCCGCATGGGTGCCCAATGCGGGCATCACGTCGGTCAGGCGTTCTCCCAACATCGCGTGGGCGAGTCGGGTTATTTCACCAGCCCGGCTGTCGCTGCGTGTATGATCTGGTGGAAGAGCGAGAACTCGACGGGGGTCTCCGACTGCGTCAAAGGCTGCTTGCAAAGCGTCTCGGAAGTCCGCAGCTCCTAAACTACTGACGCTATCACCGCGACGAAAAAAAATAGTCATGAATCGTTTTTCAAAACAACGGATAGATAGTTTCTGGTGGGGATGGGTCGGTTTGTTGGCAGCGGTTGTCCCAAACGCTTGGGCTCAAGACTCCCCAGCGCCGGCGGTCAGCTTTCCGACGGAACCTTGGCCATGTTATACCATCGACGGTTCTTTGTGCGGGGCGGATGGCATCAAATTGGCCGACGCCAATGGCGATGGCCTGCAGGATCTGGTGGTTGGCTGGGAGGAAAGCGGTCAGGTGCGAGCCTACTTTCATCCAGGAAAGAAGGCGGTGCGCGAAGCCTGGCCATTTGCCGAAGTCGGCACCGCGCCGTCGGTCGAAGACTCGGTGTGGGTGGACCTCGATGGCGATGGTCGATGGGACGTGTTGAGTAGCTGTGAGGGAAACGAGCAATCGTTACGAATGCATTTCGCCCCAGCCGCGATGTCCAGGTCCAACCCGGCTTGGCGGACGCAGGTTCTTGCGCAGAGCCAGGGACTGACGAGGTGGATGTTTGCCGAGACAATTCCCGCCCCTTCAGCCAGTAAATCAGCTGCGGATCGACCGGTCTCCGACTTGGTGCTTGGTAGTAAAGACCCCAATGGCATGCTTGCCATCTTGCGGCTCAATTCAACGAACTCCGATGATTGGCAGCTTGAGAAGCTCGCGGATGCCAGCTGGATCATGACCATTGAAGTGTTCGATATGGATGGTGATGGTGACCAGGATGTGCTTTACTCCGACCGCAAGGGTTCCGCGTCGGGCGTGTATTGGCTGGAGAATCCTGAACTGTCGTTGCAGCCAATTAGGCCAGGTATAAGTGCGGCCGAAACGACGACCGCCTGGAGCCGGCATTTGATTGGTGGCTTAGGCCGCGAGATCATGTTTCTTGGCAGAGGAAAGTCGCCAGGGACGATCTATGCGAGCGTCAAACCCAATCACATTTTGCGGTTTATACGCAAAACTTCGGCTACATCGGAATCGACACTTGCTTGGGATGAGACATCGATTCAGGTGGAACCAAAAGCAGCGATGGGAACGGCCAAAAGCATTGCCGCAGGGGATCTGGACGGTGATGGACAGGTGGAGTTAGTGTTGAGTTTCGAAGGAGCGGAGAATCCCAAGCGAGGTGTGGTTTACTTGGCTGCGGATGCGAGCGGGAACTGGAAGGCTGTGGATGTGAGCGGTCCCACAGGGATTAAATTTGATCTTGTGCGACTGGTTGACTTAGATCTTGACGGCGACCTGGATATCCTGACTTGCGAAGAGCGGGAAGGACGCTGTGGAATGGGAGTCGTGTGGTACGCGAATCCCCATCAATAGTTACAAGTACGGAAGCGGCGTGATCCCGCTGTGCAGCCAGAAATCGAACAGGAGAATTCTTTTTGGTGGAATCCATTTCGGCTTGGGCAGATAAGCTGGTTGGTTCGGCGGCAAGCGATAGCGATCCGCAAGTGGATGGTGAGCAGCCGGAGGCCCTGAGCGGGCCAGACACCTTGCTCATGACCATTAGCCGTCCAGCCATGGCTTGCGAGTTCGAAGTGTTGCTGAACCAGCATCAGTATCCACAAGCGGCCGATTTGGCGATAGCGGCGCTCGACTTGATCGCGGATATGGAAGCTCTTCTGAGCGTCTACAAGCCACGTTCGGACTTGAGTACGCTCAATCGGTTTGGGGGCGAACGTCCCATCCCTGTGGCCTTCGATACGCTGCAATTGATGCTGCTGGCTCAAGCCGTTCACGATTGGACCGCAGGAGCCTTTGACATAACGGCCGGCTCTCTGTCTGAAGTTTGGGGATTCGCCCGCCGAAAGGGCCGCAAGCCATCGGAAGGTGAAATTGCGGAAGCGCTCACAAAAGTCGGATCGAAGTGGGTTCAAGTGAACGCCGCGAATTCACAAATCGGTTTCGCGAAACCTGGCCTACACGTCAATCCAGGTGGCATCGGCAAGGGTTATGCCTTGGATCGGGCTGCCAGACGTTTGCACGAGGCGGGCATCGCTGATTTCATGATGCATGGTGGTTTGAGCTCGATTGTAGCTCGCGGAAACCGACAACATCGCCATACAGACGGCGGCTGGCAAGTTTCACTCAAGCACCCGCTTCGATGGGAACAAACTCTGGGCACGATACGTCTGCGGGACAGGGCCTTGGGAACCAGTGGATCGGGAAAGCAGTTCTTTCATTTTCGCGGTCAGCGCTACAGTCATATCATCGATCCCCGCAGCGGATGGCCAGCGCAGGGCATGCTGAGCGCCACGGTGCTGTACCGCAGCGCGGCCATCGCGGATGCCCTGGCCACCGCTCTGTTCGTGATGGGTATGGAAGCCGCACGAGAGTTTTGCGAGCGGCATGCAGATGTGGCTGCCATCTTGGTTTTCCAGGATGAACGCTCCGGCCGGCAATGCATCGAGTCGCTCAACGTGGATCCGGATACCTGGCAAGCACGGTAGCCACGCTCGCCCGAGCGTGCTGTAGCTACGCTCGCCAGAGCGTGGACGAAGAGCCGTGGACGGAATGCGACTCAGATCTACCTCGGATCCACCGTCTGGCGACGGTAGCTACGCTTGCCGAGCGTGGATATGTGCTGTAGCTACGCTCGCCAGAGCGTGGACGAAGAGCGTAGGCGGAATGCGACTCAGATCTACCTCGGATCCACCGTCTGGCGACGGTAGCTACGCTCGCCCGAGTGTGGTATGTGCCGAAGCTACGCTCGCCAGAGCGTGGACGAAGAGCCGTGGGCGGAATGCGACTCAGATCTACCTCGGATCCACCGTCTGGCGACGGTAGCCACGTTTGCCAGAGCATGGATCAATACTGCGTTGCCCCAGTGGTGATGATACCGATAGAATGAGGTTGCCGAAGTCGAAACCCCGAAACCCAACCATTCAACCCGCAGGAGAACTTCATGGCTACAGCAGAAAGATTGATTGCCGAGCCCCAGGTACGTCACACCGAGTGCTTTATTGGCGGCAAATGGTTGCCGGCTGCTAGCGGAAAGACGTTTGAGACGATCAATCCGGCTACGGAAGAACCCATAGCCTCGGTTGCCGAAGGTGATCAGCAAGATATCGACTTGGCCGTGGATGCGGCTCGACGGGCATTTGATTCGGGGCCTTGGAGCAGGATGGATGCCCGCGATCGTGGGCGATTGATGTACAAGTTGGCCGATCTGATCGAAGACGAGATCGATGAATTGGCTGCGCTCGAGAGCTTGGACAACGGCAAGCCCGTGAAGGATGCGCGGGCTGCGGATTTGCCGCTGGTCATTGATTGTCTGCGTTACTACGCCGGTTTTGCGGACAAGATCCAGGGTTCGACGATTCCAATTCGCGGCAACTACTTTAGCTACAGTCGGAGAGAACCGGTTGGAGTTGTCGGGCAGATCATCCCTTGGAACTTTCCCATGCTGATGACAGCCTGGAAGTGGGGACCCGCGCTCGCGGCAGGCTGTACGGTCGTCATGAAGCCCGCCGAACAAACGCCTTTGACATGCTTGCGGATGGCCCAGTTGGCTCAAGACGCGGGCATCCCTGACGGCGTCATCAATGTCGTTCCAGGATTCGGTCCCACTGCGGGCGGGGCGATCGTCAAACACCCAGGTGTCGACAAAGTTGCTTTCACCGGCGAACACCTGACTGCCCAGATCATCATGCGGGAAGCGGCGACGTCATTGAAACGTCTGACCTTTGAGTTGGGTGGTAAGAGCCCCAACGTCATCGCCGCCGACGCCGATTTGGATGCCGCCGCTGTGGGCACCAACTTTGGCCTGTTCTTTAACCAGGGCCAATGTTGCTGCGCGGGAAGCCGGGTGTTTGTCGATGAACGCGTGCATGATGAATTTGTGGACAAGCTGAAGAATCTAGCTGCTGGCCGCAGGTTGGGCGCGCCTCTTGAAATGGAAACGGATCAAGGACCGCAGGTGGATCAAGCGCAATTCGACAAGATCATGTCCTACATCGAGAAGGGACAGGCTGAGGGAGCCCAGTGCATCACCGGTGGCAAGCGTTACGGAGATCGGGGGTACTTCATTGAGCCGACTATTTTTGACGGCGTGAATGACGACATGTCCATCGCGAAGGATGAGATCTTCGGACCTGTCATGAGTGTGCTGAAATACCGAGACTGGGATGAAATGATCGAACGGGCGAACAAGACTTTCTATGGACTGGCCGCAGCCGTGTGGACTCGGGATGTGACGCAAGCCCATGACTTTGCCCGACGCGTTCGTGCGGGGACGATCTGGGTCAACTGCTATGATGTGTTCGATGCCGCCGCGCCCTTCGGGGGCTTCAAAATGTCCGGGCAAGGACGGGAACTGGGCGAAGAAGGCTTGAGGCCTTATACCGAAAGCAAGACCGTAACGATCCACCTGGGATAAGCGGCGGTCAGCTCACAACCAAGCCAGTCGAGAGCATTTTCAGGAATGACGTAGGATCGAAAGTCGCCGATCGCTCGGCGATCGATGGGGTTTCAGGCCGGGGCGCTGCGATCGCGGAGCGATGATCGGCGACTATGTCAGAAGCTAAGGTGCTCTAGAGTCCGTATGCCCGCCCTGCTCTGCTGGAGATTCAACTCAGTTGATGATTCCGCTCAGGGATCAGGCGTAGCGCAAGTTGGCTTGGTTGACCTGTTCGTTGAGCGTGAACCAGTCGTAGATAAATCCAATGCCAAACAGACCACCGGTTAACAGCCAGAGTATGCCGGTGAGCCATTTGCCCAGGTAAAAGCGATGCAGCCCCAGCACTCCCAGTAGAAAGAAGGAGTGCAACAGCCAGGCGATGTTGTGATCGTAGGGACCTGCGACGTTTGTACGTCGCGCGTTCTCCGCCATGGATGGGATCAATATCAAGTCGATGATCCAACCGACAAACAGCAGCCCAAAGGTGAAGGCGTAAAGCAAGCCGGTCAACGGTTTGCCGAAGTAGAAGCGGTGAGCTCCGAAGAAGCCAAAGAGCCACAACACATAGCCCACCAATGCAGAGTGCTGAGGCCGTTCAGCAGGCATTGAATATGATGGGTATTCGTGCCTATGCGAGTAAGTATCAACCGCGGAGTGCATGATATTTCCGTCGAAAAAAGCTGGAGCTGCGTCTGCCCAAAATTCAATTCGAGCAACGTCCGTACTTTATGTATTCGTTCCAACAAGCGATTTATTGCCAGAATTCGAATCGCAAAGCTGGAGTCTGCGAGTGATTCCATAGACAGCCTGTCAGCAGGCTAGTTGATGGAACAGGAGAAAACCGAGAGAACGGAGCGGTCGCCTTACACTGCTTGAGCCCCATTTTGGAAGGATGAGCTCATGTCGAATCAGAATCGCGAGTTATTCCGATAGGTATTTAGTCGTCAGCCAGTTTGGCGATCCAATGGTCGATCTGGACGCAAGTTTCCCGATCCAACTGGAGCCGCATGGCGGCGGCCGTTTCCAAGATTTGCTCCGGGCGTTTGGCGCCACATAGGGCCACGTTGATGCCGGGTTGTTGGAGCGTCCAAGCGATTACCAATTGGGCCACCGTACAGTCAAGTTGATTTGCGAGTGTCCGAAGCAGATCTAAGAAATCCTGGGTGCGACTCCACTGCGGTTCCTGGTAAATCGGATAGGTCAGGCGTTTATCCTGCGGATCAAATTGATGATCGCGGTTCATCTTGCCGGCCAAGAGCCCTTTCATGAGGACCCAGTAGCAAGCCATGGCAATGTTGTTCTGGAGGCAATAGTCTCGCAAGACTTTCACTGCGTCTTGCTGCAGCATGTTAAATGGCGGTTGTACGATTGCGACCGGGCACACCGCGTGGAAATCCTGCAATTGTTGGGCATCGACATTAGAGACACCCGCGTAGCGGGCCCAACCTCGGCGGATAATTTCTACGATCGCGGCAGCTGATTCTTGCAAGGGCACCTGAGGGTCCGGCAAGTGCAGATACATAATGTCGACATGATCGGTAGCCAGTCTTTCGAGCGCTTGCTGAGCGTGCTGAATGAGCGTTTCAGGGCGGCCGTCGATGACTCGCTGTCGTGTAGAGTCGAAGTATTGGCCTACTTTGCTGGCCAGAACAACTTCATCGCGTCGTTGCTTGAGTACTTGAGCAAGCACTCTGTCTGCTTCGCCGTCATACCCATAGGAGAAAGCGGTGTCGATGTGATTGATGCCGGCGTCTAAGGCGGCATGGATGGTTGCCAGGCTGTCTTTATCGTTGACTCCCAGGCTCGAAATGCCGGCGATGGGCCATAGACCGAGACCCACCGAACTGAGCCTGAGGTCAGACTTGCCGAGTTTTTGCCAGGTTTGGGGGCTAGTCTCAGACAACGTTAAATCCTCGCGACTGAAGTTGTTGCTTTAGGGCAGACTTAGCCGGCTCTTCGCCATGCACCAGGCGGATCGCCTTGGGTGCCTCTGCCATACCTTCCACAAAGCGAATCAAATCCGATTGGTCCGCATGGGCCGAATAGCCGCTCAACTGATGGACCTGTGCGCGGATGTCGTACCTCTCTCCGTCCAAGCGGACCCAGTCGGAATCCTGGATGTAACGTCCGGGGGTTCCGGCAGCCTGAAAGCCGACGAACACCACATCGGAATTGGGATCGCCCAGAAACTCCTTCAAGTAGTTGACGACGCGTCCGCCGCTGCACATGCCACTGGCAGCGATTACCACCGCTGGTAACTGAGACTCTTTCAAATAGCGAATCGTATCCAGGTGCTCTTCATGGCTGTCGATCTGCACCAGGTTTTCGAATACCAAGGGCTGGTCGTCATATTGCAGGACTCGTTGAGCCTCATCATCCCAGTACTCGGTGAGTTCGTTGTAGATGTCGGTAAACCGCTGTGCCAGGGGTGAATCGATCAGCACGTCGACGGCCTTCAGCATGGAGCAGCCTAGACGGCGTCCGACCGAATCGAAGATTTCATTCATTTCGTACAAAAGTTCCTGTGTTCTTCCGACGCTGAAAGCAGGAATGATGGTGACCCCTTTGTTTTTCAACGTGTGACAGAGGATATCTTCCAATTGTTGAACTCTTTGTTCGCGCCCGTAATGATTGCGGTCGCCATAGGTGGATTCCAGCACGAGAAAATCGGCTCGTTCCGGGCTCACGGGATCCTTTAGCAGCGGTTGGTGACGGCTGCCCAAATCGCCGCTAAAGACGAAACGCTGATTGTCGTAATCGACTTCCACGATCGAGGAGCCCAGGATGTGTCCGGCTGGTGTCAGGCGCATCTGCAGGCCATCGCTGAGCGTGTGCCATTTGTTGTAAGCCATCGGACGAATATGCCGTCTCAGGTCATAAATAAAGCGTTCAATCAGGCGTTTGTTGCGTGTAACCCCGACACGCATCGCGTCTTCCATCATCAACGGCAAGAGTTTGGCAGTTGGTGGGCTGCAATAAATGGGGCCATTGAATCCGGCGGCGATCAGATAGGGAATGCGTCCGATATGATCCAAGTGCACGTGAGTTACGACCAGTCCCAGAATCCCGTCGATGGGAAAGTCAATCGCCTCTTCGTCGCGTCCCTTTGCGTCGGCTCCTTGGAAAAGCCCGCAATCGATCAATAGCGAGCGGGTCTCATCGAGCAGAAGTTGATGGCAGGATCCAGTAACACCGTCAAGTGCTCCGTGATGAACGACCTGCATGCGAAATTCCTGTTAGGGCTGTGAGGATGGAGGGAAGCCTGCGTCGAACGAGCCATGATCTGCCGCTGAAGACGATCATCAAGCATCGTGGCGCAGCGGGCTGGCCCGGCTTGGATGAGCCTTCTAGGATTGCATCATCGCGATCAGGGCGCGGCAGAAATCGGGTAGGTCATCGGGACGACGGCTGGAAATAGAGTTGCGATCGACCACCACCGCCGCGTCTTCGTACAGACCGCCGGCGTTTATCAGGTCGTCCTTAATGCCTGGCGAGCCCGTGACGCGGATGCCCCGATAGATGCCCGCCGAGATGGGTATCCAGCCGCCGTGGCAAATAGCAGCCACCGGTTTACCTGCCTCGAAGAAGCTTCTGACCAGATCCAGCACGAGCGGAAGTCTGCGCAACTTATCGGGCATAAAACCGCCGGGAACCACCAGTGCGTCGAACATGCCGCTGTCAACTTCATCCAAAGCTGCATCGGAGACACAAGGATAGCCATTTTTTCCGGCGTACTTTTGCCCCGCTTCCTCGGCGGCGACGGTGACCGAGGCCCCCGCTTCGATAAGACGTAGCTTGGGGTACCACAATTCCAAATCTTCGTAGATGTCGCCGG
>JANSWS010000369.1 GCA_024743355.1 bacterium | reverse complement strand
TACCAGATCGCCTTTCGCAAAAAGATTTACCGAACTCTCGATGAACTACAGGCCGACCTGGATGAGTGGTTGGTCAGGTACAACAATGAAAGGCCGCATAGCGGACGCTACTGCTATGGCAAAACACCAATGGAAACCTTCAACGATTCGCTACCAATGACCAGAGAGAAACTGCTCAACGGATCGTACAACCAAGCTCAGCTGACAGCTGTGTGAAAATAGGATGCAACTGTCAGATCAAGTTTGAGCCACTACACTTCAATGCTGCGACCTTCCGGAACTTTGGAAGTTGGCAATTTCGCCATATGGCCAGCGGCGTTCTTCGCTGACATGTCTTGTGGTTGGAAGCTGATATTGAGAAGTGAAGAGCAGATGTTGAATCTGCTGTCGGACGGAATCTCCGGGCGAACCAAAATGATTGATGATCAGGCATTTTTATCAGTAACAGCCTAATCACGCGAGCTTTCGCACTATTGCCACACTGAGTGATTGCAGTGTTCTCTGAGCAATCGATGCAGCCATCTGCGCAAAAAATAAGCCGCAGTCAATTCTTTGCCTGCGGCCGTATGATAAGTCGACAATCCGGTAGCGCCATGGAGGCTACTTCTTGTCATCTTCCTTCTTGACCTTCTTCTTCTTCTTCAAGCTGACTTTCACAACCCGAGTCTTTGGCATACCCAAAATGGGGTCACCTTCCGACCAACGGTCCAATTCCTTCAGTCGCTTCAGCCGCTCAACCCGCGTCAGAACATTGCGCGACTTGATAGCACCGCCAGAAACTTTGAGGCTCTTGTCGAGCGTCATTGCAAATTCTCCAGTTTATCTTTCTGCGAATCCTGGGCCCACTCGCAATTGGTCCGAATGGCGACGTTCCCAAGGAAAACAGGCGTTCGTTTGTGGATCACGAAGTTTAGATGCTTGTTTTCAATCTCACAACGCCTAATTCCGAAGCAGCTGCGTCGGCCGAGCGTAATTGAACCACATGTTCATCCCTGTGCCCCCCGTTTGGGCTATTCGCCTGGGTGACGTCCACAATAATGCAAGTTCATTTCTCACTTTGGTCGGCAGAAAAGCGTGGCAGACTCCACAGCCACATGCTTTGCGATTCGAAATCCGGCTGGCCAGGATCCAGGTCGGGCGGCTGCTCGGGAGTCGATTCTTGCTCCCGCGGACTGAAGCCCCACAGGAGAGCTCTCTGTTCTTCGCGGCGGTAACCAAACGGCTGATCACCAATGGGGACCAAATCAGACAAATTCCAACCGAGGGATTGAAGCACGGGATCGTCGCCTAGCTGGCTTAATGCGTTCGGGAACTCTCCCGCCTGTTTTTCTGCCAGACGCACCGCGATTGCGATGGATGCCAGGCGGTGCTGCATCGCATTGCGTACAAAGGCGCCGCCCGTGGAGGAAACTGCTTGGACCAGCATACCCGTCATGATCATGTCCAATTGCTGAAGCCAGCCGCCTTGTAACAGCGACTGCAGTCGGGCTTCTTCCGCCGACAAACCGCTTCGAAATTTATCCAGATTATCCGTGGGTGCCGAGAGAACAGCATCGGAAAAATCCAGATAGTGCAAGGCATCGCGCGATCGAAAAGGCAGCTGAGGAGCACCGGTCGCGTCTCGAAACTTTTGGGGTTGTTCAAACACAACCAGCATGGCGGCTCGTTCACCATGTTGGGCGATTGTCCAGCCGGAGGAAATTTCAGCTCCTGGTAGCAGCGCGGGCAGCAAGTCTCGAAGATCATTGTCGGCCAGTACATCCTGCTCCAGGGCCAGCTTGAGCAGCTCGATAGCCATTCCGTCGATGGCCAAACGCACGAGTTGCGAAACCAAAAATGGCTCGCCTTCCAAAGCCTTCGCGGTCCCCAATATGGCCTCGATGTTCCTTCGGGTTGCCTTTGAATTCCGGTCGTATACGGCCAGACGACCGGATAGCATCAGCATCCTCGCTACCTGTCGCATCTCTTGCGTGTTTTCCAACACGGTGTTTAACGAGTCGAACTGCAGTGGAAAGCGGACCGGCATGCTACTCGCATCGGTCTGCGTGCGGGCCAGGCGTTGTATGTCGCGAGTCAATTGCGCCCAGCGATCGATAAAGGCCCGAATGTTCTGTTCATCACTCCACTCGGAAGGGACGCCAGTCCCCGAACTTCCGGTTATGGGACTGCGGCTGATGGGTATAGGGGCTGCTTGGGGATCGAAGTCAGGAATTCCGCGACAGGAGTCTCGGAACTCCTGACTGGTCAGTGTTCGCATGACTTGCAGCCAGTCCTGAGTCTGACTGGCTGAAGTCAATTGCTCGTGATACGCCTGCAACGAAGCGTCATCAGTGGGCAGGCCTTGTGCCTGTATCTCCGCGATTCTCTGTGACAGTTCGCTGCGGGCTGATTGCTCGCGGCCGAAAAGCACAAGTGCGGCCAGTATGATGAGCAATACAGGCAAGCCGATCAGCAGCCCGGCTGCCACCCAAAGGCAGCCTCGAGATGACTTGCGCGGTTTGGATTGCGATCGACTCATCGAACTCGTGCTCTGTTGCAGTTCAATCTTTGGGTAGTGGACGAGGCAACGAGTTCAAGAGCCTTGAAAATTCCCGGGACTCTTCGCCTGAACCCTAATTTCCAATTGAAACAAAGCCTTAGGCGGGATAATCACCCACGTAGATCGCTTTGACTTGGGTGTAGTCGTAAAAGGTCTCTTCGCAGTTCACACCGCCGCCAGGTCCACCGGAGATTCCCTGGCCCCCATAGGGCAGTCCGTAGGCAACGCAGTTATGGCAGTTAACTTGGCAAGTGCCATCGCGGAACTGCTTGGCCAATTCAATTCCTCGCTCGACGTCCTTGGTCCACACGCTGGCGCCCAGGCCATAGGGAGAACTGTTTGCCAGCTGAAGCGCTTGCTCGGCCGATTGCACGGGACAGATGCTGGCGTAGCAGTGGAATACTTCCCAGGGATTGCAGTTGACTCCCGGTTGGGTTCGAAACAGCGCGGGCTTCAGGTAGTAGCCATGACGATCGGCCACGTCGGCTACACCACCCGGCAAGATCGCTTGCCCGCCCCGGGCCACGGTTTCCTTCTGAGCCTGTTGGACGCGGGCGAATTGGGTGGAATTCACCACCGCGCCTAGCTGAGTGCCTTCGTCCGCCTGATAACCGATGTTCAGGTTCTCGAAGAAGTCCCGTTGTGCGTTGATAAAGTCATCAGCGATCTTCTGGTCGACAAAGACGCGATGAATTGTGCAGCACGTTTGACCGTAATGCTGATTCGTGTAGCGGCCAATCTGTCGAGCCACGACTTCGGGATCGGCATCTGCCAGCACGATGGCGCTTCCGTTACCACCCATCTCACGTTTCATGCGCGTTCCATGAAGGTCACAGGTGCGAAGGATCGATTGGCCGACACCTGGCGAGCCGGTGAACGAGATGAATCTTACGCCTGGGTGCTCGGCGATAAACTGGCCTGTGATCTCGCCGCGGCCCGGCAGCACATTGAACACGCCGGCCGGAAAACCTGCCTCGGCTGCCAGGCGTCCCATGTAAATAGACGACAAGGGCGTATCCTCTGCGGGCTTCAGCAGGATACAGTTGCCAGCCAGCAGGGCGGGGAAGATAAACCAGCTGTTGAGCACGATGGGGTAGTTCCAGGGAATGATTCCCGCAACCACACCCCAGGGCTCACGATGGGTGAAGCCCTTGAGTCCAGGCCCGACGCGCATGGCCGGGCCATCTCCCATCTGTGCCTTGCGGGCGACTTGGCAGAAATACTCGGCGCAGGCCCGGATTTGCTCGAAATCCCCTTCGGCCAATTCCGAGACCTTGCCGCCATCGAAGATTTCGCAGGCGAGTAGTACGTCTCGATCCCTCTCGCACAGCTCGACAAACTTCATCACCAGCTGGCAGCGTTCCTCAACACTTGTCTTTCCCCAGGCCGCGTGGGCTGACTGAGCCGCCTGTACCGCTCGGTCGACTTCGGCTTGTCCCATTTCGCATACCGTTGCCAAGACTTCGAGCGACCCGGGATCGGAGGTCTCGAAAGTCACATTCATCGTGCCTCTGATTTCCTTGTCGCCAATCATGCCGCCCAGCGGTTGTCCCTGATTCTCACAGAATTTCAGAAACTTGGCGGGCTTCTCGAATTTACGTGCGGTAAAGGCTTGGACTTCGGCAGCAACAGTGGCCATGGCTCTCATTCCAGATGAAGGGTAAAGATGGGTGACTGTCCTCGTCGGTGATCGAAACCGATTGGCGGGCAAAGACTGCCGACGAGAACAGCAAGCGATCTATGGGGTCGCGAATGCCCGCATTATACCGCAAACCGCGATCCCCTCAGAGTCACGGGCGAACTCGGCAGCGCGATCGTCCGGTTCTTGCTGACGGCCGCCCAGGAATTCAGGAATGCGAAAGGCTACTTGGGCAATAGAGCCAGTACGGATTCACTCGGGCGAGCGATAACGTGGGCAGCGATCAACTTCCCGAGTCCAGCGACTTTTGGCTGGGCCGCATCGATGGCCGCGCGAACTGCCGCCACGTCTCCCCGAATGACGATGGTGACGTAACCCCCACCGAGCTTCTCTTTTCCGACAACTTCGACTTGAGCCGCCTTGCAAGCGGTATCAATCGCCTCGAATACAGCAGTAAAGCCCTGTGTCTCAATAAAGCCCAAAGCTTGGATGGTTTCCGAGCTCATGCTAGGTTCCTCGGGTGAATCAATGGTAAATGAGTCGATTGCGACGGAAGTTAATTCGTAGACAACGTTCTGTTGGATCAGCGGATTGAATTCGACACGACTGACGATGCCCTTGAGAGCCTGTTGGCTGACTTTAGGAATTACCGTTTGGACTGGATTGCCGTTGAGCGCCTGTGCAACTTGATAACCTTGTGAGATAGCATCGCGCACGGCGTCCACGGGGCCAAGGATCTTGATGCAGGTGCCAAGGAAATCGTTCAGTTCAACCTGCCAAACCAGAATTCTTGCCGCCTTCTCCATGGCGTCGAGCGCCACGATGGCTGGCGTCCAGCCAGAAGTTTCTAGAATTCCTAAGGCAGATTGCGATTTGCGTTGCTTGGTTGCTGTGGAAGCGGAAGTGTTGTCGCTCAAGGAAACATCCGATCATGCAATGGATTCAAGGATGCACCATAATGAACGCACGAATCCAGATATGCTAGACCGGCTTGGTCGCTTGCGACAGGAAAGTTAGTTGGACAGCGATACTTTCGATTAGCCGGCGTTAGCCGCGGTTTTCGAAGGGCTTAGGCACCGCTTCGCCAGAAATCGTGTTATCAAGGTTAACCAAGGACTTGCCAGGAGCTTTATCGGAAGTGGTGCTGTCCAGTTAAAACGTATCTGAAAACCCAGTAAAGCCGCGGCAAGCGCTAATGCGGCTGATGGTCTTCGAGTAGGTTCCTAGATGTTTTGGATCTGACGCCCACAAGTCAGACGTAGTCACCAGGTGAGAGGGTTTTTGGTTTGACCGGTGATCTAACAGACGCGACCGTACTGCGGATCGCTGGAATGGAACTTTCCCAGCTGCGCTTCGTCCGCAAGAAGCAGGAGGGGACGGGCGACGCCTTCTGCTGCGAGTTTTTGTTGCGGGGAAGAAAGGGGGCCCAGCGGCCGGTGTCCGTTGTGGCCGCGAGCCTGGAAGGGGCCGTTTTGGAAGCGATCCAGCCACTATGCATTCGACCCGTTGAGTTGACGCATCGCAGCCTGGAAGCCAGCCAAGATCAACAGCAAATCGTTGCCCGCGTGCAGGAAGTCGGAAATCCTCAGGGGCTAGCCGGCGTCGGGCGCTATACATCGACCGATTCAAACCAGGCACTGTTGCTGGCGGCGCTCAAAGCAGCAAGTCATGCGGGATTGTTGCACGCGGATTATCGAGCCAACAATCAAAAGGTCCTCCGAGGCTGGTCGGGCGAGCTGATCGATGAACTCAGCCAAACGCTGGGGCGGGAGAATATGCCGCGCGATCAGAGACTGGAGAGTGAAGGTATTGTCTTGGAATACCTGAACCGGGTAGCTTCGGCAGCGGTAGTGACCGCCACCAATCATCCCCGGCCCGATTCCATTCTCAGCTTGTTCGATACCAGTGTCTGGTTGTTTGACTCGCAAGGCAGACGTCGCGATGCCTACACCGAAACCGATCTTTGGCTGGCTTGGTATCCAGGCGTCGATAATGATGATTTGACCGTGGATGAAGTCATTCGCTCCATGCCTGCCGCTCCGCCATCCAAGATTCCCTGGATCGTCCGCCTGTTCGAAAACCCAGAAAGCTGGATACGCTTTCGAGGTGCTGTAGACCTGGAAGATCACGACGTCCTGCATGTCTTGCTGGGACGTGGTTTGCAGGACCAGGATGAAGCGTTCGTCCTGGGTTTTGCCATGGGCACTGCCAAGAAGATTAGCTGGTTTCAGTATTGGATCTTCAAGCTGGTGCTGGCTAGGCTATATCCCGAACCCTATCGGATTCCCCGCTTCTTGCAGCCTGCCTTCAATTTGGGCGTGAAGTGTGGTCAGGCGACTGGAGCCAAGGACCTCTATCAGCGGCCGCTGAAGGAACTGCGGATGCTGACTCTGGCTGAAGCCCGGCGGAAAGCGGAAATCGACATGGGAACGGTACGCAGTTTCTACGAGCAGGAGCAGCAGCAGATTCCCTTCACCATTGCCAGTCTGCGACTGCCGTAGTCCACGCATGAAACTCGATTTTGACTGACACCGGCCATGGCAGAATCCCTGGCGAGCGTGCCTGAAACGAAACTGTCAGGGTAGGTCTCAAGAACAACTTCTCCATTTTCAAACCAGCCATCACTCGGGATGCTGCTTGCCGGTAAAGCCCAGAAGTGTTTTTGCTAAGCGCCTGTAAGGAACCTGGAAGCATGTCCGCCATTATGAATCACTGGTTGTTGTTCTGGGTTGCGCTATTTGTCGTCTTCTGCCTGCTGGTGGCAATCTATGACATCTTTATTCAGAAACGTCATGCAATTCGACACAATTTCCCGGTCATAGGACACTTGAGATATCTCTTCGAGCGCATCGGGCCGGAGCTTCGCCAATATTGGGTAGCCAATGACAAGGAAGAGATGCCCTTCAATCGAGATGAGCGAAGCTGGATCTATGCCTCTGCAAAAGGGGAGAACAATACCTTTGGCTTTGGAACTACCGAGCAAATCTATGCAATTGGCTATCCGGTGATCAAGCACGCCGCCTTTCCTTTCCCGGAATCACAAGCCAAGTTTGCCAATGGTGACAAAACCTACGTTCCCTGTCTGAAGACGATGGGGGAAGCGCACGGCAGAAGGCGTCCCTATCGACCGGAATCGGTGGTCAACATTTCCGCCATGTCCTTTGGCTCACTGGGTGAGCGCGCCATTTCAGCGCTGAATCAGGGGGCCAAGCAGGCAGGTTGCTTTCACAACACGGGTGAAGGCGGCGTCAGCCAATACCATAGGTTCGGAGCGGACCTCATGTGGCAGCTTGGAACCGGTTATTTCGGCGCGCGCGGTCCCGACGGTAAGTTCTCGATGGACGAGGTCGCGCGGACCGTAGAAGAGAATCCCTTCATTCGAGGCATTGAGATTAAGCTCTCGCAGGGCGCCAAACCGGGCAAAGGCGGAATCTTACCGGGTACCAAAGTTACCGCACAAATCGCCGCCGCTCGACGCGTGCCCGTCGGGCAAGACTGCATCTCGCCGAATGCACATGCAGAGTTCGACACCGTGGATGAACTCATCGATTTCATTGAACGCATTGCCGACCGCACAGGGCTGCCGGTGGGAATCAAGAGCGCGGTGGGTGCCATCAACTTTTGGGTGAAGTTGGCGGAACGCATGGGCGAACGTGGCCAAGGGCCAGATTTCATTTCGATCGATGGCGGTGAGGGAGGTACCGGAGCGGCTCCGCTAACTTTTTCGGACCACGTCTCGCTTCCCTTTAAGATCGGCTTTGCTCGGGTCTACCAGGTATTTCAGCAAGCTCAGCTCTCCCAGCAGATCGTTTGGATC
>JANSWS010000246.1 GCA_024743355.1 bacterium | reverse complement strand
CTCGAAGCTCCCACAATTCCTCTCGGCGAGGGCTGCGATAAAATCCTCCCACGGCGGCATTGATGGGGTGGGCCGCTCGGCCGCCTAGTACCTCGAGCACTGTGTTGCCGATTTTCTTGATGCGAAGCCCGCGGGCAACTTCATCCGGAAATCTTTTTGCCAACTCAATGCTACTGGAACATCCAAAAAAATCGGGGATGTGCAACAGGTGCATGTGAATACCGTGGCTCTCAATCCATTCACCACAGTAAAGCAGTCGTCGCAGCGTGCGAATTTCCGGCGAGATACTGATGCCTAACGCTTGCTCCAAGGCATGGATAGAGGTCATTTGGTAGGCAATCGGACAAATGCCACAGATGCGGGCTGTTATATCAGGCGTTTCTTCAAGAGGACGCCCCCGCAACAGAGCCTCGAAAAACCGAGGCGGTTCATAGATTGATAACTCAACCGTTTCCACGCGGTTCTTATCCACACGAACGTGCAGAGCGCCCTCTCCTTCGACACGGGTCAGGGCACCGATCTTGATCGTCTTGCTGGTCGCAGAACCAGAATCTTCCGATTGCATGTTTTTCGCTTCATCGAGTGGGCGAAGGAGTATTCTTTATGGGCTGACCTGGATCCGAATTGGGATCGACTCGATCACCCGCGTCGCGAAATTCCGTAGCGGACGCATTAAAGTTACGCAACAAAGGCACCAGTCGCTCAGGCGCAATGCGATCTTTTAGATAGTGCTCGCATAATGCTTCACAATTGGACTGGGCTGCCGGGCCAAAGCAACCGTAACAGCCGCGATGATATGCAGGGCAAAGAGCACCGCAGCCCGCTTGGGTAATGGGGCCAATGCAAGCCTCGCCTTTAGCGACCGCCACGCAGATGGTCCCTTGGCGTTTGCAATCCAGGCAGACGCTGTGGCCGGGTGTCCTTGGACGCCTTCCGGCAAGCAATGCCTGCAAAACTTCCAGCAGTTGGAAGCGATTGATGGGACAGCCACGCAGCTCAAAATCCACTGTCACATGGTCGGAAATGGCCGTGGAAGTTGACAGAGTCTTCAGATATCCCGGATCCGCGTAGACGTATCGCAAAAATTCAGCGTGATCGGACCAGTTGCGAAGCGATTGAATCCCAGCTGAAGTCGCACAAGCGCCAATGGTGATCAAGTAACGCGATTCTTGCCGGACTTTCTGGATACGTTCGCGATCAGCCGAGGTCGTTATGGAACCCTCGACCAAGGCAATATCGTAGGGTCCAGGTTCGATATGACTGGAGGCTTCCAGAAAGTAAGCAATCTTGACTTTCTCCGCCAAGGGCAGCAATTCGTCTTCGCAAGAAAGCAACTGAAGCTGACAACCATCGCAGGATGCGAACTTGAAGACCGCCAGACTGGGTTTGGTAGCTTCGGTCTGTGCCACGGAGTGGGTGGCTGTTTGCGATCCATTCATGGCTTCAAAGATCCTGTACTCGCAGCCATTGCCTGACTCGCCCGTAACGCAATACGGGCCCGTCCTTGCAGATAAACTCAGGACCCAATTGGCAGTGACCGCACAAGCCAATCGCGCAATTCATGTTGCGTTCCAGGGTCAGCCAGATGTCTTCCAAAGCAATTTGCTTTTCAGCCCCCACGCCGCCGACATAGCGCATCATGACCTCGGGACCACAAGTCATTAGCAGCGTATGAGCCGGATCCGGAATGGTCATTTGCTCTAGCAGCAGGGTTATAACTCCTAAGTGTCCCTGCCAACTGCGGTCGGCGCGGTCCACGGTCAAAGCGATGCGGATTCCGTGCTCTGTCCACCGATCCCAATCCTCGCGGTAAAGGAAATCCTGGGGGGAGCGAGCACCTAGCAACAGATCAACATTTCCGATCTGCGACCGATGCTCAATCATGAATTCGATCAGAGAACGCAAAGGCGCCAATCCGATCCCGCCGGCCACGACCACCACATCCAATGGTGACTTGGCCTGAGTTAGATGTTCGATGGGCCAATGGCTTCCAAAGGGACCACGAATGCCGAGTGACATCCCGACTCCGCCCCGAGCGATGGCATCGGTAACGTTTCCCACGCTGCGAATCGTATGTCGCAGCCCCTGTCCGTCTTTGGCCCAACCGGCTATCGATATCGCCGACTCACCAATCCCCGGAACGTAGAGCATGTTGAATTGTCCAGGCTGAAAGTCGAACTGCTCGGCTGTCACAGGATCATCAAAATGCAAATCGTAAGTAAATACGTCCGCGCACTCCTGGACCATCCGCGTCACCGTGGCCGGGTAAGTCACCCAGGCCGAGTGTCGGCGATCTCGATTCGAATCAAGTTGCGAAACGTTGGAGCCCATATTGCTTTTCAATCGTCCTCGTCCTTAACCACGCAGGTTGCAACCGCCGGCTCAACGGGAGTCGATAAGGTCCGTTTGGAAGTTGGCTTAACGCGAATAGCCTGCACTTCTTCTGTCAAGTCGATGCCCACTGGGCACCAGGTAATACAGCGCCCGCAGCCCACGCAGCCGAGCGAATCAAACTGGTCTTGCCAACTGCCCAGTTTGTGAGTCAGCCATTGGCGATACCTGCTGCGCGTGTTATCGCGGACTGTACCGCCTTTGGTGTAGGAAAAATCAAGATTGAAACAAGAATCCCATTGCCGGATGCGTTCCACGTTGTCACCCGATAGATCCGCCACGTCATGGACGGAGCTACAGAAGCAAGTGGGACACACCATGGTGCAATTCGTGCAGGACAGGCAACGTGTAGCTACCTGATCCCAATGCGGATGATCCAGGTTATTGAGCAGCAGATCTCGAAGGTCGTGCGTGTCCAGTTGTTTGCGGATTTGCTGTACCGCTTGCTGCTCCAAACGGAAGCCCGATTCTATCTCACTCGGGTTGGCAGGACGTGATTCCAGTTTCTCAAGATAGCTTCCACCAACCTGGCTGCCTGCCTCCAGTAAGAAGCCATGCGGCAACTCGGTCATGGATAAATCAAAGCCTTGCCGACATTTCGGACCACTGTCCGTAGATGTGCAGAAGCAAGTATCAGCGGCGGTGGTACAGTTCACTGCCACGATGAAGGTGGACTCACGTCTGCGTTGATACACCGGATCTACGTAGGGGCCCTCAAGAAAAACACGATCCTGGATGGCAATAGCGGCCAACTCGCATGCCCGTACGCCTACAAAGGCCAGCTTTTCGCGGCGGCCATCGGCATCCTGCTGCAAATCATCGCCCTCGGCGAAGCTCCAGCCGTCCCTATCCTTTTTGGCACGCGCCAGGCTCACTCGAGCAGGAAACAAAAACTGCTTCCAAGAGTTGGGGCTCACAGTAAACTGGAAAAAGTTTTCGTGATCGCCTTTTTCAATGCGATAACGACCAGGCGACTGCGTTTCCACATAACCCTGCGGTAAATCTTCGAGAGATTCAAGTTCATCGTAAACGATCGCCGCATCTTCGACGCGAGGCCCCAACACCCGGAAAGCATCCGCCCTCAGGAGCGCTATCAAGGAATTTAATTCCCGTTTCTCAACGAACCGATAGTCGCGTTCATCTGCGGTCGGAGAACCGTTCAGCCCGGCGGCGCTCGTGTCTTCCACGTTGCTCAATCCATCATGGGGTTGCTGCGATCGGTACTTATCAATCGATTCCTTGGCGTAGCAAGGCATGGCAAGCAACGCAGCTGGTAGTCATTTGATTGAAGGCCTGAGTCGCACTTTGAATGTCGTCGTTCTCGGCGGCGCTGATGACCTGCTCCAGAGCTACATCAAAATTCTTGACCTGAGTGCGGTAGTCGGCGTTTTTTCGACGGACAAATCCCTCGATTTTCCCCAAGAATCGCATCTGCTTGGCGTCCGCTGCCAACGCATCAAAATCCCCCATGGTTAATGATTCCAAGAGAGACTTGGAAAACACAAGCTTTTGCGACATCCAAAAGCTCATTGGCTTTTCGTCCGAAACCTGTGGAGTTGACTCAATCTTCGCTTGGGGCTCGTCTCCAGCACCCGCACTTTGCGGGATTTTGTCCTGAGCCCAAGCAATACTGGCAACCACGACTAAAGAAAAAATGGCTAAGAGGCGACGCATAGCAACTCCTTTTGTGCTGTTCGGATACTCATGAGGATTCGCCACTGCCTAAAGCACTCCGGTAAATGCAACCATATTGCCAGCCGGAAATGCATGACGGGATCCCGAATCGATACATCGTAACGCAATTAACATGCCAAGCGGGACGGAAACAGTCCTTCTGCGTCCCGCATTCTTGGTGAACCGCCGGAATCCCCCGCGTGCAAATATGCGGTTGCAGCGCTGGTGACTCCCTGACTGGCTCGCCAAATAGTTGCGAGCGTTCGGCGGACAATTTCTCCCAAATGCGTTCAAAAACGGACGCACTCAAGGACGATGTGCAATGACGCACATCATGTTTTCAAAGTGGAGTCCGTGAGAACTTCCAGCCTGAGTGGTTCCAGCCAGTGGGAAGATGGGTTGCCGTCAATTGAAACCGCAACTTCAACCCGAAGCATTCCAGTCGAGCTTGTTTTCCATGACCGGTGACGAGCCCTGCTGGCAGATCGGGAAGGTGGGTCAACCCGGGTCAGCGCCCTCCACGATTCGGGGGCGCGAAGCTACGATACGCAGCCCGATCGCCAGATTACTGCCGTTGGTCGAGCCGCCTGTACGGAAGCCCACTTTGCTCGAGTTCTGCTCTACTCGAGTCGCCCTGCGTTGAGTTGCCTGTTCTGCGATTCGCCTGTTCTGAGATTCGCCTGTTCTGTGAGTTGACGATTCCACCATTCGACGCAGCCGACCGATGGCTCAACTTCCTTTTTCGAGTACTCGAAGGTCCAAGCCGAAAAACGCCATGTCATTGGAGATTCATATTGTTACCGGAGGCTCGGGACGCACGGCCGAAACGGTTTTGAGGTCCTGCTTGGCGCAGTTTGAAGGCCAGAAGGTTCCGGTTATTTTGCACCAGCAGGTTCGAGAAGCTGCGGAGCTCGAACGCATCCTGGAACGGATGCAGGGCCGGGAATGCCTGCTCCTTCACACTCTGGTTGACCCGGAGATGCGGCATGTGGTTACGGATATGGCATTGCAAGCACAATTGCCTAGCGTTGATCTTCTTGGCCCGACGCTTTCCGCGCTGGGTGACCTGCTCTCGGAGAAAGCCATGGGGCGTCCAGGGCTGATGTACGAATTGCATCGCGAGCAGTTCGATCGCATGGACGCGGTCGATTTCACCATGGCACATGACGATGGTAACCGCCTGTATTCCATTGCCCAGGCAGATGTCGTGGTCACTGGGCTATCGCGGATGTCCAAGAGCGTAACTTGCTTCTACCTGGCTACGCGGGGTGTCCGCGCGGCCAACGTACCCTTAATTCACGGGGTAGACCCACCAAGAGAATTACTGAGTATTCCTGCGGGCCGCGTGTTTGGCTTAACTATGAACGCATCCCATTTAGCTTCCATTCGGCAAGCCAGGCTCGCGAGGATATCTCGACGCGAGGTACCCGAGTATGCCGGTATTCGCGAGCTGAATCGAGAGATATACGCGGCTGAAAGACTCATGGAACAACATGGCTGGCATCGGCTGGATGTGTCCTATATGGCAACGGAAGAGGTTGCGGCTCATATTCTCGATACGATTGGACACTAGCAATGCCAGGCTCCTGGAGCGACGCCAGCCTGCGAGGACCGCGTATGCCCCGCTGCCCTGTGCCAGACCGCCTCAAAGTGTGCTATAACGCACTCCCCGAACCAAAGCTTGAAACACAAGACGTGAAAAAAGCATCCCGTATTTCCGCGATTTAGGCGCTCCATGCGGCCTTAAAGAGCAAGGGCGACCGCGTTTGAGGCCTTACCAGCCGCCTGCGGAGAACACCTGCCGATTAGGGAGGCTTAGTCGTCAGGTCCCGGTTGCTTGCGGGTTGAAAGGACATGGATTGGCACGGCTATTGCCATCACAAACTATGGAATTTGGTCGGACTCCACGTTGCGAATCAGATCACGTTGCGAATCAGATCACGTTGCGAATCAGATATTGAAACCCAAAGATTCGATACCCTCACTCCTTGAAGGATGATCCATGCATGTGCTGCTTGCTTTGGACGGCTCCCGTGAAGCGATGGCGGCGGCCAGTCTTTTGTCCCGCTTGCCTTTCGTCGAAAAACCCAAATTGACGGTCGTCACGGCTCTGACGGATTCTCCCTATGATTTGGTAACAACCGATCGTAGCGATTGGTTGCGAGAAACGGAGCAGACACACGCGGACAAGCACTTTGAGCAGGTTCGAGAATTGTTGGAGCCCAAGTTCTCTCAGATTGAGTTTCTGATGGAGCAAGAGCATCCCAACAAACTGATAACGGAAGCGGCACGACAGCGGGATGTGGACTTGGTGGTGCTGGGGGCCCGGGGCCATAGCGCGGTTTATCGCGTAATGCTGGGCAGCACGGCGGCCTATGTTGCCAATCACGCTCAGTGTTCGGTGCTGGTGGTGCGAGCCTTCGACGATGGCAGCTTTGCTGATCTAGAACCACCGTACCGGGTCTTGGTAGCTTATGACGGATCCGACATGTCTCGGGAAGCCTGCCGGCAGATGTGCTGGATTCAGTGGCCGCAAGAGGCCGAAGTCCATGTGGCCATGGTGCTGGAACGCCCGAAGCTCCTTCCGGATGACGTCATCTATGATCCTCCACAGATACAGGCCTCGCAAAAGTCTTTGGAAGAGTTGGAATTGATATGTGGCTTGAATTGTCAAGTCAAACGTTCTGTGCATGAGGCAGTACACGTCGGCACATCCATCCGCGTGACAGCCGAAGAGGAACGGGTGCACATGTTGTTCATGGGCGGTACTGGCAAGTCCGCCATAGCCCGCTTTTTTCTCGGTTCTGCCTCCCATTACGTGTTGAATCACGCGCACTGCCCCATGTGGATAGCTCGTGAGAAACACTGGAAATGATCACTTGCCCTGTGCTCTGCCCAGAGCCAATGGAATGTCCCAACCGCTGCCGATGGGGGAGCAATTCATGAATAATCCCTTACGAACTCTGTTGAGCCCTCAGGGACTCGGTTGGCTTCTGTGTTTCGTGCTGGCGTTGGTCATTGTCATGTTGATCGCTCGACGTCTGTACGGCATCTAGCGAATTTGGCCTCCATCGAAGAAAGGAACGGATATGAGAGTCTTATTGGCGACCGACGGCAGTGTTCATGCCGAGGAGGCGGCTTGGTTGCTTTCTCACTTGCCGCATGATGAGCCTTTGGAATTATTCGTCGTTTGCGTGCATAAACCCTTGGAGGTGCACGGATCGGTTGACGTGGTTGCTTGGATGAAGGAGAAATCTGAGCAAGAGCGGCAGCGTGCGGTCGACACCTGTAAGCGTATCGAAGGCATGTTTGAAGGCGCTATGGCGACTGTCAAAGTGATCACGCGCGAGGGGCATCCGGGTAGAGAGATTGTAACTGCGGCGGAGGAGAATCAAATCGATCTGGTCGTACTGGGGGCCGAGGGGCACGCGGTCGTGGAGCGGGTCTTCCTGGGCAGTGTTAGCGACTTCGTTGCGACGCATGCCCCATGTTCGGTACTGGTCGTGCGACCTACCGGGCTGCGGCAGCGAGAACATGCCGAGATGAAAATCTGCCTGGCCTACGATGATTCTGAACCTTGTCGATACGCGGTCGATCAACTGGCCAAATTTAAGCTCAAGAGCAACGTTCATTTAGACGTAGTCAGTGTTCTGAATATTCCATTTACGTACATGAGCGAGCCGATTGAGATCGACCATGAGCCCTTGCGTCAATCCATGTTGGAGACGACTGCTGCCGCGGCTCGATCTCTGACCGCCATTGCTCCCGAGCCTACGCCACACGTTTTGGAGGGCTCGCATGTGGGTGAGACGCTGGTGCAGTTCACCAAAAAGAATGGCACGGATTTGATCGTTCTGGGAAGCACAGGCTTTGGGCTGATTGCAAGATTCCTGCTGGGCAGTGTTTCCCGCTTTGTTTTGCGGCATGCCGCATGTTCGGTCATGATCGCTCGCCAGAACGACTGAACGGCGTTAGAGTCCGCTAGGTCCCGCAGAATCGAGCTAACCACTTGGGTGTCTGGGGAAAGCCTCTGAGTCGGGTTATAGTGGCCCAGCCGTTGGGCCGATGCTGTTCGAGTGGGCTCCGTTGAGTATGCACAATTTCGCCTAGCGAAATTTGTGGCAGCATGTTGTGACCGATTGGCGGTCGTTTTGCGGCAAGGCTTGTGGCCGTTGGAATCCCCTGCGTGGGGCGAGGAAGCAATCAATGAAAATACTTTTCGCCACGGATGCTTCCAGCAATGCGGAAGCCGCCGCGAAATTTCTGAAAGACCTACGCATATCGACTGAGATCGATCTCATCCTGTTATCCGTGGTGCAAATGCCAGACTTGCACCATGTGCTCGGCGGCAAGGAATATGAGGACGATTTCTTTCACAAGCAAGATGCCCAGATCCGGGAGCATTATGAACGTGTTATCGGTGAGCTCGATGGATTGGCCATTCGTTTCGAGCAGCACGTCTTGCAGGGACACCCAGGCAAGACGATTGTCGCTGAGGCAAAGCATTTAGAAGCAGATTTGATTCTGATGGGTGCCATCGGCAACTCGGTCATCGATCGGCTCATCCTGGGAAGTACCAGCGAGTTCGTGGCCTCGAATGCAAAGTGTTCCGTGGTGGTAGTCCGCCCTCAGGAACAACCTTTGAATCAGAATGGGGTGTTGGTCGGATTTGATGGCTCGCCAAATTCCAAACTTGCGCTCCAGTTTGTTACGGAAAGTGAGTGGCTAAATTCCTTTCCGATCACGGTGCTCACAGTCGGCGAACCAGAGCTCGCGGTTCCTGAATTGGCCAGCTTGCTTGAGTCGGATGCCATGGCATCGCTGGACATCAAGCAAGTCACTGTGCAGGCCAATCATCCAGGCAAGGCTCTTTGCGAATACGCGGCCAAGAATTCCTTAGGCCTGACGGTGATAGGCAGCACAGGTCGTGGAAAGCTGGCCCAAATGCTATTGGGAAGCGTTTCGAAGTACGTGCTGCAGAATGCGCCCAGCTCCGTTTGGGTTTGTCGAGGCAGCGCATAATGCACGGCCCACTTTGCCGGTGCTTTCGCCGATGCAATTCGCCATCCATCAGGAATTCGTTGACCAACTAGACAATGCGGCTTCAGCTTTCCAAGATCGTCGATGCGGAGCAACTCAGCGCCGGTGATTTAGTGGGCGACTCAATGAGTCGTTCGCCTTTTCGCCGCATCCAGAGAGGCGCACTGCTGCTGTCGATAGTGTTCTTGGTGGCTGTCTGCGGTTATCACTTTCTCGGTGAATACGATTGGATCGAAGCGATCTGGATGGTTGTGGTAACCATCTCAACGGTGGGCTACGGCGAGAGGAGCAGTCTGGATCCGACGCTACAGATATTCTCCGTACTCGTCATTCTGCTCGGCATGTCCGCCGCCGCCTATACCTTCGGCGGTTTGATTCAAATGATGCTGGAAGGCGAAATTGAGCGTTTGTTGGGGGTGAGGCGTATGTCTCGAGATTTGCAGAAATTAGAGAATCACACCATTGTGTGTGGCTTCGGACGAATGGGACAAAGAGTTGTGGAGGAACTGCGCTCCAGGAATCCCAACATCGTGGTTCTGGAAAAAGATCCTGCCGTAGTTGGCAAAATTCGCGGTCAGCAAGAATTGTACGTCGTCGGAGACGCAACCGAGGAAAGCGTATTGCGGCGGGTGGGAGTCAGCAAAGCCAAAACCTTGGTGGCGGCCCTGCCGACCGATGCGGAGAACGTTTTTATCACCCTTACAGCGCGCAATCTGAACGCGTCCGTTCAAATTGTGTCTCGCGCCGAAAAGCTGAGCACCGAAATCAAATTGAAGCAGGCCGGCGCGGATCGCGTGGTTTTGCCAACCGTAGTCGGAGCCCGGCAATTGGTCAGAATGATAACCCGCCCCACCACGGCCGACCTCATCGAACTGGTCTACGAATCAACCTTCGAGGACTTTGAGCTGGATGAAATTCACATTCAAGCGGATAGCCAATTGGCGGGCATCTGCGTCGAGGATTCCTTGATGCACCGCAAGCACCGCCTGCTGGTTGTCGCAGTGAAAAAGAGCGACGGATCTCTCATCTTCAATCCCGATCGCGAATACTGTTTCCAAGCTGACGACATCGTGATTCTGATGGGACACTCCCAAGATATAGCCCGCTTTCGTGGGCAATATGCCATTTGAATACTCTGACCGTGCGCCAAGTCGGCTAATGGTTTTCGGATTGGTTCTTAATGAGAGCTACGCTTAGCTTAGGATTGCTTGCACAACAATTGCTGCCTATCGCTCTCGCGAAAGCTTCGGATAAGCGCTACTTTCGCGGGAGCGAAAGGCGACTATCGGATACGAATCGTTCGACCGCTGCTTAGCCCGATGCCTGTTCGGTTTCCGCTGCCTTCTTCTTTTCGCGCATCCGAAAAATCAACTTTTGGGACTCGACAGACCAGAAAACCACGGTACTGAGAGCCAGGCAAGCCGCGAGTTGCGTTAGCGTCAGACTGGTTGTCTGAAAGATGCGTTGAAAGGGTGGCCAGTAGATAACGAGCAATTGCAGTAGGAACGTCAAAGCCACCGATCCCAGCATGAAGCGATTGGACACGACGCCGATCTGGAACAGCGACTCGCGGTTGGATCGAATTGCCAGGGCATTGCCAAGCTGAGACAGGGTCAGAACCGTGAAGATAATCGTTCTCCACCGCGGCTCATCGGCTGGGGTCGCCGGCCAATACCAGAGGCTCATCAGCAGAGATACGACTCCCATCAGCAGGCCAATCCAAGCGATATTCCAGATCATCCCGCGGGCAAAAATATGCTCTTTAGGCGGAAACGGAGGCCGCTGCATCGTATTGCTTTCAGCCTTTTCAACGGCCAAGGCCAAGCCGGGCAGACCATCGGTAACCAAGTTGATCCACAGGATTTGCAGAGGCAACAAGGGAAGTGGAGTTCCCAAAAGAGGCCCCAGTACCATCACCCAGATTTCGCCGGCGTTGCTGGTCATGGTGTACTTCACAAACTTGCGGATGTTGTCGTAGACAACTCGCCCCTGTTCCACCGCATTCACGATAGTTGCGAAGTTGTCGTCGAGCAGCACCATCTGGGAGGCTTCTTTCGAGACATCCGTCCCGGTAATGCCCATGGCTACTCCGATGTGGGCTTGCTTCAAAGCGGGAGCATCATTGACCCCATCTCCAGTCATGGCGACCACATGCCCCATGTTCTGGAGGGCTCGAATCAAACTCATCTTGTGCTTGGGAGCCACGCGGGCGTAAACCGAAACATTCTCGGCAACTTCTTGGATCTCTTGGGGGCTCATATCCTCCAAGCTGGAACCGCTGATCACTTCGCCGTTGGTAGCGATATGCAATTGCCTAGCGATATGTAGCGCGGTCAGTGGATGGTCACCGGTAATCATGACCAGACGAATACCGGCAGTACGGCATTGCGCGACCGCCGCGGCCACCTCGGGGCGTGGCGGATCAATCATTCCCACGATGCCAACGAAGATCAGTTCCTGCTCGACGTCCTGAGCCTGCAATTCGGTAGCAGAGCCATGAGGTTCTGCGATGTCATTGAGGGGAAAGTTGAGAGCATCGACCTCAATGGGCCGAAAGG
>JANSWS010000144.1 GCA_024743355.1 bacterium | reverse complement strand
GAAGACTTGTTTTGAACGCCAGGCTTAACCTGCAACTGAGTTTCCGCCAGAGGTTGCGCCCTATGGGCGATGGCGTCGAGCAATATCTGCACTTGGTTTTGGAGATCGGCATTGTCCTCGCATCGGTTCTGGACAAACTCCAAGCGTTCCTCGTTGGGTAAGGCTAAAGCTTCCCCCAGAATGGCTTCGACTTGTTGTTGCGAGTCGGTCATTTCTAGAAATGCGGGAGGAAGAAACTGCCAGCAGCCGGGTCTAACCGCGAGGCTGCTGGAACCATACGGCGGCCAGATGCGTTACTCGCCTGAGCCAACATCTGAGCCCTCTGCGCTGATTTCTCCTTTCAGCTCGATGACAGAATCCGTAAGGACGATAGCGGGCTGAATTGTACTCAAGTACAGGGTTCAGATGGGAAACGCCATTGCGTTGGCGAATGAAAAGACCGCAATCGGTATACTTTTCTGCTAAGGCCGTAAGTTTCCAAGAATTGCAGTGGACGCGGCGTTGGGCGGCGCTCATATCCCAATATGAGCAGTACTATCAGCGATTCGACGGACAATCTGGATGATCTGATCAGGCGAGCCCTGTCTGGCGACGAACAGGCTCTTGCGGCACTTTTTGGACATTACCGACGTCGTTTGCGACAAATGGTGCGTTTGCGACTTGATCGTCGGCTGCAAGGCAGAGTCGACCCGTCCGACGTGCTACAGGAAGCCTATTTGGACATCGTTCAGCAATTGCCGTCCTACGCCAAACAACAGGGCGAAATGTCTTTTTTCCTGTGGCTGAGGCTGGTCACCGGCCAACGCATGATGCGCGTCCATCGGGAGCATCTGGGGACTCAAATGCGAAACGCGGGCCGCGATGTATCGTTGCATCGCGGAGCACTGCCACGAGCGACGTCGGTGTCGTTGGCCGCTCAATTGCTAGGTCGCTTTACCTCAGCCAGTCAATCAGCCATGCGGGCCGAAATGCAGGTCAAACTCCAAGAAGCCATCAACAGCATGGAGGAGCTGGATAGAGAGATCATTGCCCTCAGGCATTTTGAAGAGCTCTCCAATAAAGAGGCCGCAGAGTTACTGGGCCTGTCGAAGTCTGCGGCCAGCAATCGCTATGTGCGCGCCCTGGCGCGGTTGCAGAGTGTACTTCAAAGTATGCCTGGGTTCATGGATCAAGCAACCTGAGCGTTTTCAAATACGAAAGATGATCACGATGCCTGGTGAACCAGCCATTAGTTCTGACGAACCTTTAGTTGAGCGCATTGCGGAAGAGATTCTGGAACGTCAGCGGTCCGGTGAACGCCCGACGGTAGAAGAGTATTGCCTGCGCTATCCCGAACATGCCGAGGAGCTGCGAGCCTTTCTACCGGCGCTGATGGTCGTGGAGGGCCTGAAGCCGAACTCGAAAGATGTCAGTGGCACCTTCGGTGGCGAATTTGAAATCGAAGGCAAGCGACGCGAGTTTATTGGCGACTACCGTATCTTGCGCGAGCTGGGTCGTGGCGGTATGGGAGTGGTCTACGAGGCCGAACAGCAGTCTCTGGGCCGACATGTGGCCTTAAAAGTCTTGCTCCGCAGCGTGGCTGGCGACGCCCGGGCGGCCAAGCGTTTTGAGAGCGAAGCCAAAGCCGCCGCGCGGATGCACCATACCAACATCGTACCGGTGTTCGATGTGGGTTCCGATGACCAGCATCTGTACTACGCCATGCAGTTGATTCAAGGCCAAGCTATCGATCTGGTCATCGACGATTTGAAACAGTTACGAAATCTACGTGGCAGCAGCACCGCTGCTACCAGTGCAGCCAAAGCGCAGGAAAAAAGTATCGCTCGGTCACTGGTGGCCGGACAATTTCACCAAGACCAACTGCTCGAACTGCAGCGTGACTCCTCCCAAGACGCTCCTGACTTGCAAGCTACCCAAAACCTGTCTCGCCTCGTCTCACATGGCAGGAGAGGGGCTGGGGTTGAGGGGGCGCTCGACGTAACGGAAACACTGGATGCGAAGTCCACTTCCTCTCAGTCTGCTGTTCTGCCTGGACAGCGGGACATGTCGTCTGCCGAAAACAATCGACCGGCCTACTTTTTAAGCGTGGCCAAGATCGGCCATCAGACGGCGGAAGCCTTGGCCTACGCCCATGCTCGCGGCATTATCCACCGCGACATCAAGCCATCGAATCTGTTGTTGGACGGCAATGGCATCGTATGGATCACGGACTTTGGCTTGGCAAAGACTGGCGATCACGGCATGACACACACGGGCGATATTTTGGGCACCATTCGCTACATGTCGCCCGAGCGCTTCAAGGGGCAATGCGATGTCCGAGCGGACATCTATTCTCTGGGATTGACTCTGTACGAACTACTAACGCTGCAACCGGCGTTCGCTGCTGCCGATCAACTGAAGCTGATCGATCGGATCGTCAAGAGTGAGCCATCCGCACCACGGACACTGGACGCCAGTGTGCCACGCGACCTGGAGACGATCGTCCTCAAATGCATCGACAAGGATCCTCGTCGCCGTTATCAATCGGCCGATGAGCTGTGTGAGGACTTGGAGCGGTTCATCCATGATGAACCCATTAAAGCGCGAAGGATTTCTCTGCCCGAGCGTGTCGCCCGATGGAGCCGGAGAAACAAGGCCATGGCTGCCTCGCTGGCGGTGGTTGCAGGTTTATTGCTGATCATCAACATCGCCGGACCTCTCGTCACCTGGCGGATGGCCCGGCTCAAAGACGATGCCATTCAAGCAGAGCAAATCGCGGTAGGGGCACAGATTTTGGCGGATCAGAGAGCTGACGAAGCGATTCAATCGCAGCAACTGGCCGATCAACGGGCGGATGCCATCAATCACACTTTGTATTTCGCCAAAATGACTCTGGCCGGTATGGCCGCCCATACTCCCGGCGGCTTGAAGCGAGTTGCTGCGCTGACTGAGGAGTGGTTTCCTGAGCAGGGCGAACTCGACGTACGAGGTTGGGAGTGGTACTACCTCCGCTCCCTCCTAAGCCGTGACTTTCAAACACTCCGTGGTCACAGCGATCCTGTTCGTTCGGTTGCATGGAGCCCGGATGGTACGCACCTCGCTTCATGCAGCCAGAGCACAATCAAGATTTGGGATCCTACTTCTGCACGATTACTGGACACGTGGGAACAGCAAACCAACGGGATGGTTGCTTTTAGCCCGGACGGAACACGGCTGGTGTCAGGAGGTCCGTTGGTTAGGGTCTGGGATATTAAGACAGGGAACG
This sequence comes from bacterium, assembly GCA_024743355.1. Taxonomy (GTDB): domain Bacteria; phylum Planctomycetota; class Planctomycetia; order Pirellulales; family Pirellulaceae; genus Aureliella. Next base: position 13,238 of record JANSWS010000144.1, on the reverse strand, counting down.
TTGTGCTGACCTTTCCCGGGAGCGACGACCCGCGAGGATTTCGCGGATTGTCTTGGTCTCCTGACGGGACGCGAATCGCCACCAGCGCATGGAAAACCGTGCATATCTGGGATGCAACCACCGGCCAGCCGCTTACGATGTTCGAGACCCTTTACTTTGTCCACCATTTGGCCTGGAGCCCAGATAGCGGTCGAATTGCAGTTGGCGGAGCTACCGGCGGTGTTGGCCAATTGAAATCCCATCTCTCAATCTGGAATACCCAAAACGGTCAACAAAGCCTGGCACTACCATTGGACGGTAATTACGTGCGTGCACTGGATTGGAGTCCCGACGGCACGCGGCTTGGGGTTTCCTATAGGTATCAGGATCTAAAGATTTTCGATGCCAACACGGGCGAAGTCGTCAACAATCTGCCGGTTCTGGGGTCGGCTCTTTCGGTCACCTGGAGTGCCGATGGCGGTCGCTTCGCAGCGGGTTTGAATAATCGCATTATCTGCATTTGGGACGGTGATACGAAATCGGCTGGTAACGAACCGTTACTCTTACTTCAAACACGCACTGGGCGTCGCGTCAATTCATTGGCTTGGAGTCCTGACGCGACACGGATCGCCTCAGTCGGAGGCGACAACACAGTGCAAATCTGGGATGTCGAACGCCGTTTGGCGGACAAAGAAGAATCCGAGCAAGAGAGGAATCGTTATTATGCCAATTGCATTTTCTGGAACTCTCAGGGAAGCCCTTTAGCCATCAGTGCCGAAGCCGACACGTTTCAAATTCGTAATTCGGAGACTGATCAAAAGCTCCAGACATTTGAATATCAATCGGAGCGTCGGGAGGGTGCCCAAAGACTCTTCTCGCTCAGTCCTGATGGTAAACAAATTGCTGCGAGGACAACTGGCGGAATCGGAGTATGGAACACCGATACGGGCCAATATCAGCATGCCTACGATCTGAAGCTTCCCTATTTGTGGTCCTGGTGTCCTTACAGCAAGCGATTGGCGGCAGTCGGTTTTCAAGACGATGGTTTGGTCAGAATTTTCAGCAGCGACGCTGGCATGGAAAGCATCGTTTTGAAAGGACATCGCACTCACTCGCACGCACTAGCCTGGGGTCCCGATGGGAAAAGGCTCGCATCGGGTGGCGGCATTGGAGACCATCAGATCCGAATTTGGGACACGAGCTCGGGTGAATGTTTAAGGATTCTTTCAGGAGACGGCTCGAGGGTCACTGCGCTGTCATGGAGCCCCGACGGAGAAGTCCTTTCATCTGGAACTGAGGACAACATGATCTATCTCTGGGACCCAGAGACCGGCGAAAAGCAAAACGCCCTGGCAGGACATGTCGACAATGTCGAATCCATTGCCTGGAGTAGCGATGGACGCCGAATGGCCTCAACCGGCAGGGACAAACGGCTGATCGTCTGGGATCCTGACACGGGCCTGGAGGCGTATTCGGTCGAATTCCCCATGGAGTCGGAAGTTGGAGTTGTCAGTTGGAGTCCCGACGACCGCGCCCTGGCAGTCGTACACGACGGTCGCATCAAAGTGCTTGACGCCCACCCCGGTTACGCCGAAGAAGAAAACAAATAGCTTCGAGGAATCAGAGTTCCCTGCATTCCAATAATTCACAGAGTCGCGGCGGCGCGACGGTAATCAGGTTGATAGGCGTATGGGGAGTGACCTCTTGGATGGGCTAATCTCGAAAGATCCCGCCACGACCGGCGGAGCGATCGGCGACTATCGACTATCGTCTAGTCTGCGCGCCGATAGTAGTATTCGCCGGGCGAGAGGTTAGCTTTCTTGGGATTATCGCGAATGTAGTCTCTCAAGTATGCGTATTGCTCGTTACTACGAACGAGATGATCGAATGGCTCTTGCTGCCAAAAATGCCCCGAGCTCCCGACAGCACGGTTGATTTTCGTGGCCGTCCAATGCAACCAACTATTGAATTGCCTGCGCATCTGTTCGGAAGTTCGAAAGGCTACCAGCAAGTGGACGTGATTGGGCATCACGATGAAATCCCCCATCCGATATCGCTCACGGTCGAAGTGCATTAGTGAATCAGCAACGATCATTGCGAACTCCGAGCGGCGCAGCAGGCAGCGACCATGGCATTCGTCCAAGCACATTTCGCGCTTTCGATTGAATTCCTTTCGAAATGCGTTCACATCTTCCTGGGACAGCCCCGCCACAGCCAATTCGAAGTTTCCGTCGTAGCTTCGCAGATCGACTCCTTTTGATTCGAGCCATTCGACTTTTTCACGGTGCCATCTTTCCAGGACACTCCGCGGAATGGAATCCTTAGTACGAAAGGTGACAAATACTATGGCTCCAGCCTGGGACCAATGGGGGCGATAATGTTCATCAATAACCAATTCTGACAAGGGATCAAACAATTCCCCAATCATCTCAGCCCCCACGATAGTCGCCCGGAATCGCCAACCGCCTTATAGTCGCCGACCGCTCCGCCGGTCGTAGCGTTCTGAAGGACTCCCTCTGCAGTCCCATTTTGAACTGTCTGTTACCTGCTCATTCTATATGACTGAACAAACACGTAAGGTCCCGCAACGACCGGCGGAGCGGTCGGCGACTATCGAGCGGTCGGCGACTGTCAAACACTGGCGTAGAGATTTGGTAAGCTTATTTTCTCACGAGCACCCCCCGAAACCCGTTTGAAAGTAGAGTTCAACCCATGAAGCGTTTGCATTCATTCCCATTCGCGCTTGTCCTTCCGCTTTTGGTTTTTGCTGTTGCTCAGGCTGACGATCCCGAGTTGCGACCGCTGTTCAATGGCAAAGATCTCAGCAATTTTCAGTCGGACGGTGCCGACGCGTTTTGGCGGATAGAGAACGAGGTGCTGATTGGTGAGAATAATGCGGAGCAAAAAGGGCACTACCTGTGGACAGAGAAGTCCTACAAAGATTTCATCCTGGAATTCGATGTGCGATGGAAAGCAACGACAGATCGTGGAGTAGACACCGGGATCGAGATGCGAGATCCTAAAATTCAACTGCAACTCGGCGTGTCGGGCAGCCTGCGTGTAGACATGACGGGCTCCTTCTACACCGGTGGAAAGCCGGCTTACCCGGAGGAAGGCCAAGCCAAAGAAGCCAGGAAGCTGATGCATCCCGAAGGAGAATGGAACAGATTTCGCATCCAAGCCAAGGGTGACACGTTTACCTGTTGGATCAACGGACAGAAAGCCTCCGAGTATACCAATCCAAAGTTCTCGGGCGCAGCTCCGCTGGGATTTCAGATTCACGGCGGCGTTGAAATGAAATGCGAATACCGCAACATCAACATCGCGGAGCTATAATCCAACCCATCGCCGAATTATGAAACCAACCCAAATGAAAAGCCAAATAGGTGCCTTGCTCGTCGCATGCTTGTCGTGCTGCATGCTTTCATCTGCCACCGCCGACGACACGGGCTCGCGAGCGCGAGTTGCCACGCGGTTGGCACAGGCTGGCGATAACCGGCCAGCGCTTGAAACGGCACTCGAGAATGTTCCCGAGTCGCAAAAGACGTCGCTGGAGTTTCTGATCGCGCATATGCCGGAGCAGGACTTGAAATCTCTGTCGGCGGACTTCTTGCTTGAGAATGTGAGGCTCGCGCACGAGGCACGCGATGCAAGCCCTTGGGAGATCCCTGACGATCTGTTTCTGAACGATGTTCTTCCCTACGCCAATGTTGATGAAACGCGTGAAGGATGGCGAAGTGACTTGCGGGACCGCGCTCTCAAGATCGTCAAGGATTGCAAGACACCCGGCGAGGCAGCCCAGATGCTGAACAAAGAGCTTTTCCAACAAGTGGGAGTCAAGTATTCCACCCAGCGCAGAAAAGCCAATCAAAGTCCAAGTGAAAGTATGCAACAAGGTTTGGCATCTTGTACCGGACTATCCATCTTGCTGGTCGACGCCTGCCGAAGTGTGAATGTTCCCGCACGCTTGGTCGGAGTTCCCAGTTGGACCACCAAACGCGGTAATCACACCTGGGTAGAGGTTTGGGACGACGGCGAGTGGCATTTCACCGGAGCCGCCGAGTACAACGCGGCCGGCCTCGATAAAGCGTGGTTCGTCGCTGACGCTTCGCAAGCGGATAAGACATCCAAGCTGCACTCGATCTATGCCATTAGCTTTCGCGAAACCGACACGCTATTCCCAATGGTTTGGTCACGCGGCGGTCCCAGAACATACGCAGTCAATGTAACCGAGCGGTATACCGCGAACCCTAACACCGTTGCAGAGAATGCGACTGAGGTCCGGATACAAGTCCGCTCCCGAAAGAGTGGCGCTCGCGTGAGTATCCCGGTCAAAGTCTGTCTTGCGGAAGAAACCTCCGAACAGTGCGCATTCGGGACCTCCAGGGGCGAGACGGATGACACGAACAACGTGCTCACCTTCCAACTCAAGTCGGGCAAGAAGTATAAGGTCGCGGTGCCGGGTCTTGAGCAGGATTACATTTTCGAAACTCAAGGTAAGACGCAAACCATCTCGCTGGAAGTCGAAGAACCAGACATCGACCCGCCGGAAGGGCTGAGCCATTCAGAGGCGTCCAGACTTGTCGAAGAGCTGTACCAGCAGCGAATCGCCGAGCTGCGTAAAGAGCGCCAGTCCGAGTGGGAAGAGAAAGTCATCAAGCTGGATGACCTGGAGATGAAATTTGATTTCCGCACCTTCGGCGAAGAACCGAAGGACGGACACAGCTTTTTCATATCGATGCACGGAGGTGGGGGAGCACCGGCTCGTGTCAATGATTCTCAGTGGAAAAACCAAATCGGTTTGTACGAACCCCAAGAGGGTATCTATCTCGCTCCACGTGCTCCCACCAATACCTGGAATTTGTGGCACCAGGCACATATCGACAAATTCTTCGAGCGAATCATCGAAGATGCGATTGCCATCGAAGGTGTCAATCCGAATCGCGTGTACATCATGGGCTATTCAGCTGGAGGCGACGGCGTCTATCAGTTAGCGCCTCGCATGGCTGATCAACTGGCAGCAGCGGCCATGATGGCAGGTCATCCCAATGGAGTATCCGCACTCGGGCTGCGGAACATTGGTTTTACCTTGCACATGGGTGGTCAGGATGCGGCCTACGACAGAAACAAGAAAGCGGCCGAGTGGAAAGAGAAGCTCGCCGAACTGAAAGTACAAGATCCGGAGGGTTACGCACACCAAGTGACCATCCACCCTGAGTGCGGTCACTGGATGCAGCGCAAAGACGCGGTGGCCTTGGATTGGATGTCGCAATTCACACGACAGCCGCTGCCAAAGAAGGTCGTCTGGCATCAGACCGGCGTGCCGCACGCAAGGTTCTATTGGCTGGCAGCGGACGAGGAAGATCGGGTTCCGGATGCGAAGATGATTGTCAGCCGAGATGGCAACGAGTTTACCATTGAAGCTGCGGAGAAAGTCGCCAACGTGATCATCCGGCTCAATGACGCCATGATCGACTTTGACGCACCTGTAATCGTTAAATATGGTGACCGCAGCTTTACCTTCGAAAACCTAACTCGCTCAAGGTCGTTGATCGAGAGAACCTTAGCTGAACGATCCGATCCGAATGCCGTCTTCTCAGCTGAGCTGCGGATACCTGTGCGGCATGTTCCTGTCACGCAGCAAGCCGCAGAATAATGGTGGCTGTATATCCAGCCTTCCCAGACAACAATCCCTGAGAATGGATGATTTCGATGAAACAATTGGCTTTTAATTCTCTGGTAGCGATCGCAATTCTTTGGATCGGTACAGTTCGGGGGCAAGAAAACACGTCGCTTATCGAGGAGGGGGCGAGGGTACAAAAACTCGCAGATGGCATGCAGTTTACGGAGGGTCCGGTATGGTTGCCGACGGAGAAGAAATTAGTCTTCTCCGACATACCCAACAGTAAGCTCATGCAGTGGAGTAAAGAAGGCGGACTGTCTGTATTTCGCCAAAGCGAAAACGCCAACGGGAACATTCTCGATCTGCAAGGCCGGATCATCTCGTGTCAGCATGGCGCGCGCAACGTTATTCGAATTGAATCCGATGGCAGTACCACTGTATTGGCCGACAAGTTTGAAGGGAAACGGTTCAATTCGCCAAATGACGTCGCCGTACGCTCAGACGGAACGCTATGGTTTACCGACCCACCATGGGGCCTGACAGAACCGCATGAGATTCCCGGCCACTGGGTCTTCAAGCTTGATCCCAAGACCAATAGCATCGAGGTCGTTCATAAAGATTTGGCCATGCCAAACGGCATCGTCTTTTCGCCAGATGAGACGCGGATTTACATTGCGGACACCGGCGGAAATGAGCGTCACCCTGATCCCGCATTTCACCAACTCCCGGCCAGTATTCAGTGCTACGAAGTGAGCCCTGAGGGCACGCTTGGCAAGAAATTATTCCAAATCGATGCCGGTAGCGATGGGATGGCGGTGGACGTGTTAGGCAATCTTTACACAACGACGGGCGGCAAGGTGCACATCTATAACGCAGACGGCAAGTTGCTTGAGCAGATCGATGTGCCTGAGGGACCCGCCAACGTCTGTTTTGGCGACGACGATTACAAGACACTTTTCATCACCGCCCGCACATCACTGTATAGCATCCGCGTTAAGCATCCGGGAGCAATAGCGAAAGCTGCCGAATAGCGAGACACATTGATGATCCGTTCAATGACTTGCCCAAGCATACAATCCGCTCCTCCACCAGTTAGCCGTCTGCATAGATCCGTTAAAGCATGAGTCGAATCTTTCGAATCGCAGGGCTCTCTATTCTTTGTATGCCCATCTGTTACGCACTTGGCGGTGAAGTCGCTGATCGCCCCAACATCGTGATGATCTTTTCCGATGACCAGCGTTTCGATGCCGTCGGCTATACTGGCAATGAAGCGATTCAAACGCCGAATCTGGACCATCTGGCTCGGTCCGCCCTGGTATTCACGAATTGTTTTGTGAACACCTCAATCTGTGCTGTGAATCGGGCCAACGTTCTTACCGGGCAATATCCAGCCCGGCACGGCATCGACGACTTTCATAAAACGTTTACCTCGGTACAGCTTGAGGAATCTGTTCCAGGACGGTTGCAAGCCGCCGGTTACCAGACCGCCTTCTTCGGCAAGTGGGGTGTCGGTGATTCACCGGAGAACACACACGCGGGAGCCGCAGTATTTGATTACTGGGCTGGTCAACCCAAACAAACGAACTACTTTCACGAGTCGGATTGTCGCTACGTGAACTTCAATGGGTTTACTCGACCTCTCGACGATCTTTGCGACTGCCCGGAGGACTCGCGCGGAACGGCTGGCCATGAGGTTCGTATCGGTCGAGAAAACTTGGTCGATCCGATCCACGTCGACTCGCAGGTGACACCGCTGCATGTACAGAGATTTCTCGATGGCCGCGATCAGAGCCGCCCGTTTTGTATGCTGCTCTTCTTCAAGTCGCCTCATGGTCCAATGGGAGATTGGGATCCCGCGCTGGCCGATGCGATCGATTCGAGCAAAATCATGCTCCCAGCCGCCGCCACCTCGGCAAACGCCCAGCGCGAGCCGGATATTGTCAAGGAATCGCTCGGCTGGTCGCCTGAGCGACTGGAAAACCCCGGCCAATTCACGCGGCATATTGAAGACTACTATCGTTCGATCGCCAGCATGGATCTTGGCGTCGGTCGTGTTATGGACCATTTGAAGCAGCGCGGGCTGGCTGAAAACACGGTGGTACTGTTTACATCAGACAATGGCTACTTCACTGGCGAACATGGCCTGAAGGGCAAATGGTTGATGTACGAACCCTCGCTCCGCGTTCCCGGATTTCTTTACGATCCACGCGTTAACCGAGGTCAGTCCAGCGATCGGCTGATCATCACCACCGACTTTTCCGTAACGATGTTGGCTTTGGCCGGAATTGATGTTCCAGAATCGATGACCGGGCGAAATTTGAGCATCCTGATCACCAATCCCGAGGCGGATTGGCGGCAGGATTTTTTCTACGATCACCCGTATGGGCACGGCGGTCGCATTCCCCGTACTCTGGGTGTTCGCAACTTGACTTACAGCTACACCCGCTACATTGATCCTTCGCCGCCGTTTGAACAGTTGTTTGACTTGCAAGTCGACCCCGATCAATTGAATAACCTGATTGAGAATTCCGAGTATAGCGATTTGCTCGATGAGCTCCGAAAACGCTGCGATCAACTCGCCGCCGAAGTCGGGCCAATCCCGTGATTTGCTACCGCTAAAACTACGGTACTTTCCTCTCCTACTCAGCAGAAGGCCACCGTGTGCGGTGGAATCGGGTACTCGCGGCGACAACCAACCATCCCTCGATCTATTATAGTCGCCTTTCGCTCCGCGAAAGCTGCGGAAGAACGCTACTTTCGCGGAGCGAAAGGCGACTATCAGACACTTCTTGATCTAACGCTACTCGGTCTCTTTGGGGCTGCGACCGCGCAAAGATAATCGCTTCTGCATTGCGCCGCCGAGATGGTCGACTTGAACGATTCCGATCTTTCATCAGCCAGCCCGCAAGCCTGAAGCCCCTCGCGCCGCTGCCTGAATCTGCGCTTCATCGGCTTCACAACTGCGGCTTCATCGGCCATGCTGTTCTAAAGTGAATTCTGTCTTCTCGGCCATGCGAGATCTGCGCATTTGCCGTAATACTTAGGCCGGATTTTTGTGTCCGTACCAATGCGATCGGACCTGGTCGTGCTTTGCTGGAGTAATCTCATGGGCCGCAGACGAAAGAAAAAGAACACAGCTCTGGCGCCCCGCTGCAAGCGGATGAAACGGTCGGCGCGACTGCAGTCGGCTGTCTCGTGGCTGAAGCAATTCTCAGGCAAGAACGTGCTACGTGGCTACTGTAGACACTACGGTGTCGACTGGCGCTGCGCGGCAATCGAGTTGAAGCAATTGGGGGTCCAGTTGCCTTCTGACTATCTACAGCAACGAGAACTGACGGAGCAAAATCTTGCAACCAAGCGAAAGCAACGACGCCAAGCTCAGGTCTCCGAGTTTGCGTCGCAGGGCTGGAATGAATTCGAGGCACCTCTGGATGCCTATTTAGAAGGAGATTACGCCGCCTTGTATGCCATGGAATGCCAACGCAATGGGCATGAAGATACCTATTAAATAGCCATCCGTCTGTCGTTTTCCGGCTGATGAGGCAAGCCTAAATTTTGAATCTGGACAGAGCACGAGCCAAAAAGCATTTGTCTGCTTGGGCTTGGGCCTTCATCGGACGGCGTCGGCTGAGGCCCAGCCATAGCCCGTGGGCACGATAGGCTGGGAAGCTCGCAGCTGCGGAATCTCTGCCAAGGGCGCGAGGGAATTCGCCCACTGCCGATGTTCAGCAGCCAGATGTTCGACGATATCCGAATGCTTTGCGGCCAGGTCATGTTCTTCCGTTGGATCGATGCGGAGATCGAACAGTTGCCAGGCGTCTTCTTGGCGTTTCTTATACAGTCGCCAATCGCGCCAACGCACGGCAATCAGATGGCGTCGCACGGCGTCGCCCGGTTCATTGTTTAGCCAGAACAAGTATTCATGCGCGTCGCCGGTTTGCTGGCCGGTGAGGTAGGGCAACAGATCGATGCCATCGCAGTGAGCTGGGATGTTCCGGTCCACCAAGGCCGCAATGGTCGAGTAAAAATCGAAGTTCGCCATGAGACCGTCATATTGCGTCCCTTGGGGAAGCACTCCCGGCATCGAAAAAATAGTCGGAACCCGGACCCAGCCTTCCTGCTGAGTCCCCTGCCCTTTCCCGCCGCTATACGGAGTGGATGTTCCGCCTTCGCTTGGATTGGCCCCATTATCGCTGGAGAAAATGATCAGAGTCTTTTCGCGGAGATCGTGCTCATCCAGGGCCTGCAGCAACTTGCCGACTTGATCGTCCACGGAAACGATGGCTCCGGCCAATTTCCGCCGCTTCCCTTGGGCCGTGGTGCGGTCAGCCAGCCGATCGGGTACTTCCGTGTTGAACGAGTGGACGGCTTCCGGTGACCAGTACAGAAAAAATGGCTCCGACTTATGCCGTTCGATGAAGTCGACCATCGAGTCGCCGTTGTAGTCCGTTAGCCAAACCGTTTCCCCGCTCGGGTCGATACAAAAGTACTTGGATGTGCCATCCTTGCCAGCCAGTTGTTTCCGCAATTCTCCGGAAGCCTGTGCCAGTTCCTGTTGGCTGTACTTCTTTCGCGGTGGTTCCTTGGCGACTTCTGTGAAACCAACCGTCAAGGGTCCTTGCCGCTTCGAGCCGATGTCCCATTTGCCTATCTGCCCGGTAACATAGCCCTGGTCGCGAAGGAACTTTGCCAACGTAGGCCGGTCTTCGGGAATAGGCAGTCCACGAGACATGCCATACTTTCCAAAGCGCTGAGCATACTGGCCCATCATCAGGCTGCAGCGACTGGGACAGCAGGGCGGATTGGTAATGTAAGAGGCGGTGCAACGAACGCCTTCCTTCGCCAGTCGATCGATATTGGGTGTGGGAATGTCTTGGCAACCGTAGACCCCCACGTCTCCGTAGCCAAGATCATCGATATACATCAGAACAATATTGGGCTTCTCGGTCTGTTCCGCCCTGACTTCCGCAACAGCAATGAAGCATTCGAACCCGCTGGTCCAGCTGAGCAGTGCGAGTAAGCAGCGAAGCACGTGCCCCACGTTAATCCATCTACAATTGCGACGCATCGTGTATTACCTGTGCAAGGATGGTTCGGATTGTCTCTCCCAAGATTCTATCCTGACCTATTCAGCGCTCAAACTCTAGTCACGGCATCGCAGAAAGCTTTGCCAGGGGGAAGAGACCATGTTACACCTCTTCTCGCGCTAGGGCGGTTTCAGGCTAAAAGTAAAAATGCCTAGGTGGCTTCCCATTCCCGCAGCTTGCTTTCCAAATCGTCGGCGATTTGTTGGCGTGCAAACAGGCGATCGAGTCCCTGCATCAATAATTCGTCGTAATTCGTGTGTTGATGTCGGACCCAAGCGCGAACTGCAAGATTGATAGCATCAGGGGAAAGCTCCCGTCCCGCCGCGGACCGACCAACGCGACCACTACCGCGCAGTGCAGTATGACGGGCAATTTGCTCCGCTTCATCTGAAGGACAGGCAGGATAAGCGTTTCTTATTATTTTGGTCATATCCTCGACCAGCTTCACATCCAACTTTGTCCGCAGGATGGCCGCTTTTTCGCGTTGCCTCTTCCGTTGATCGGAGTCTGCAGCCAATGATTCTTCTGCTTTCTCGATCGCCTCTGAAGTGACTAGGATTCCTTGCCGCTCATAGCGTTTTCTGCTGCGATTAAACTGCAGTACAAACGAAAACTCAGGAGTGCTGCGCCGGATCAGGCTTACGTAGAAATGCATTGGTCTCTGCTGGGGCTATGGTGCATGGGGCTATATGCCCTCAAAGAACTGCTCAAAACAGGAAATGAGCCCGCGCAATTGAGCTTTGCCAAACTTATCCGTGCTTTTCGCAGAACAATACGCGACTACCTTCATCCAAGGACCGCAGGAAAATGTTTGCTTAGCCTACTTCGAGGCTCTCTCAAAGACGACTACTGCCGTGAGGATAAAACCAGCCGTGAGTATCCGCAGAAGAAAAAGGAGAAACCGCCCGGAAAACCCAAGATATGTCTCGCCACATCCCCACAACAACAGCTTGCTCTGAAAATCAAAGCCAAAATAGGGTTCACGGCGTAGTGTGGCACGCTACGCCGTGAACCCTATTTGGTGAGTAAATTAGTCTCGCTTTGACAGCGAAGATTCTTCAGTAGTGAATTGCCAGATTTACTAAGAAGAGTCTTCTCACCGAAAGGATTCGGCGTGTCGCAGCAAGACTACACAAGGAGCGTAAGGCTAAACTCAGATTCACTCAAGACATCTTTGACTTGGCTATTGAATAGCTGTCATTGGCGGGGTTTGAAATGGCGGACCGATTGCACATGGGGATCACCGCGTCTGCTAGCGATAGCTGCGCTGTTGTGGGCATGGTCCGATGAAGCCACGGTGGGGGAACGGTTTACCACTGCACGAAAGATCGCGATGCATATGTTTCCTCAGCAGCACGCGGTTGGGACAACCTATCAGGGCTTCATGAAGCTGCTGCGCAGGTGGACAGAATCCCTGATTCAGCCAGTCATGATTGCGTTACGCAACCAAATGCAAAACACGTGCAGCAATTGCATGCAGGTGGCTGGGTTCGTCTTGTTTGCAGTTGATGGAAGCCGGGCGGAGCTACCACGCACCAAGGCCCACGAGCGTGTTTTCTCTTCCAAGAAGAAAAGACAGAAGGCCAAGCGCGAGGCAAAAAGCGACAAGAAACGGAGGCGTAAAAGCGTCACCAGTCCCAACACAAAGAAGTCTGAGAAGCCAGCGATGTGGCTGACAACACTTTGGCATGTCGGTAGTGGTCTCCCCTGGGATTGGCGGCTGGGGCCAACCGACAGCAGTGAACGTGCCCATTGGATGGAGATGCTGAGTTCCATCGAAGTCCCTGCCATGTTCGTCGGGGATGCGGGATTCGTAGGCTACGAATATGCTGCGGCAGTACTCAATGCCGGACATCAGTTGACCATTCGCGTAGGTTCCCACGTGACGTTGCTGAAGCGGTTGGGGTATGCGCGTGAGAATGCTGATATGGTGTACCTTTGGCCGGATAAGGCAGCTAAACGTCAAGGCTTGCCGCCCCTCTTATTTCGCCTTGTCGTATCGCACAACGGTAGGCATCCGATTTACCTAATCACAAGCGTTGTCAGCAAATCGAGGCTCTCCAACATCCAAGTCCTGGCCATCTACAAGCAACGTTGGGGTATCGAATTGTTCTATCGACACCTCAAACAAACGTTCAACAAACGAAAACTCAGGAGTGCTGCGCCGGATCAGGCTTACGTAGAAATGCACTGGTCTCTGCTGGGGCTATGGTGCATGGGGCTATATGCCCTCAAAGAACTGCTCAAAGCAGGAAAAGAGCCCAAGCAATTGAGCTTTGCCAAACTTATCCGTGCTTTTCGCAGAACGATACGCGACTACCTTCATCCAAGGACCGCAGGAAAATGTTTGCTTAGCCTACTTAGAAGCTCTCTCAAAGACGACTACTGCCGTGAGGATAAAACCAGCCGTGAGTATCCGCAGAAGAAAAAGGAGAAACCGCCCGGAAAACCCAAGATATGTCTCGCCACATCCGCACAACAACAGCTTGCTCTGAAAATCAAAGCCAAAATAGGGTTCACGGCGTAGTGTGGCACGGGCTTGCCCGTGT
>JANSWS010000297.1 GCA_024743355.1 bacterium | reverse complement strand
GTGACGACTTTAGCCCTGGCTGGGTGGTTGTGCCCGTGTTGCCGCGCCTTGTGCGTGCACAGTGTTGGGCATGTTGGCACGCGGAGGTGCAGCGCCCCAGGTTGTAAGTTGTTGTTTGCACAGCGGTTAGGCTTGTTCGGCTGGGGCCGCGCGCCCGCTAGGAACCGTTAATGAGCCTTGTCTCGCAGAGTCGATGGTGACTTTCGGAAGGGGAACAGCATGAACAAGCCCAGAATCGTAGCTCCGTTCACGGGGCAAGGCAAAACGCATGTAGATGGCTCCGCGGGGGAAGCCGATGCTCTATGGCGAAGGCTTGAGGCCTTCGAATTGGATTCACCCGCCGACGGCTTCATGTTTAGCGAGCGTTTGGCCAAAGAGAATGCCTGGTCGCTTGGCTACGCGCGTCGCGTTATCAACGAATACAAGAAGTTCTTATTTCTGGCAGTCCGTGCAGAGCACGTGGTATGTCCCTCGGAGGATGTGGATCAGGTCTGGCACATGCATTTGACCTATACCCGCAACTATTGGGATGAGCTTTGCGGTAAAGTCTTAGGCACCGCGGTGCATCATGGGCCGTCGAAGGGGGGCGATCAGGAGCGTGAGAAATACTATCGTCTTTATCAACGCACGCTTGAATCCTATCGCCAATGGTTTGCGAGCGATCCACCGGCAGACATCTGGTCTGCGCCCGACCAGCGATTTGGCGAGGATTTACAATGCGTTCGTATCAACGCGAGTCGTCATTGGATTTTGCCGAAACCCCGTCTCGCGTTCTTCCGCAGCACTGCGGTTGGTTTGGGAAGTGCGGCCCTGTTGTTGCCAGTAGCTCAGTTGGCGCCGAATCCATTGGATTGGCGGGGAGGTGACTTCCTGGTCTTTTTTACCGCACTCTTGTTGTTGGCCACGATAGGTTCCTGGGTCGCACGCGCCTACCTGCTGCGTTCGGACGAAAACTTTTCGTCGGATGAAGCAAAGTCACTTCTGCCCATCGAAGCGGCGTGGATGGAAGGCGGTGATGCGCGAGCCATTAGCTGCGCGCTGGTGGAACTCGCACAAGCGGACGCGATTGAGATTCGAGATGGCAAGGTCCAGTCTGGTTCTGCGAGCAGCAACTTCCTTGGGAGCAACCGGCTTACCCAATTGATCCACTCCGGTCTGCTGCAATCGGGTGGCAGTCGGACATGGGCCAAGATCAGTCGGGATGCCAGAGTCGGATTGATCGCTATGCGGCAGGCATTGGAAGAACGTGGGCTGGCAACAACCTACATGCAGCGTTCTTATGCATTTACTGTCATACTGTTCCTGATGGGAGGTGTGTTATTGCTGGGTGGAGCCAAGATTGTGGTAGGGCTGGGCCGTGGACGTCCCATTGGATATCTGGTGTTGCTCGAGCTGGCTGGACTTGCGATCGCTTTCATGCTCTTTAAGAGCGTGCCACGGGTGACTGCCAAGGGACGCCGATTGTTGGACCAACTCAAGTCTTCCATGAAGAACCAGCAGTCCAACGCCGATGCGGGCGCTGGCGCATTTGCTTCTGACAATGGCCTGGTATGGTCTACGGCACTACTGGGAACCGGAGTCTTAGCTAGCACGGCTTACGCGGATGTCGATTTGTATACGCGAAAGGAGATCGCCGCGAATCATGCTGCAGGTTCGGGAGGGTGTGGCGGAACCGGCTGTGGAGGTGATGGCGGCGGGGGCGGCGGTTGCGGGGGCGGCTGTGGCGGATAAACGACGCCCTCCCTCTGCGTTGTGCATGTGTCGAAAGGCGTTATGATTTTGACCTTTGTGTTCCGTGCGTTTGCGACTTGTTAAGGCCATGTAGCCATGCCCGATTCCGTATTTCGCGGAGTGATGCCCGCTCTGATGACCCCTTGCGATCAAGATGGCAGGATTGATTTTGACGCATTGGTGGCAACCGGCCAGTCGCTTGTTTCCAGCGGAATGCGGGCCGTAGTGTATTGCGGATCTATGGGCGACTGGCCACTGTTGAGTGATCAAGCCAGGCAGGAAGGGGTGGAGCGGCTGGTTAGAAACGGAGTTCCCGTGGTCGTTGGCACCGGGGCGCAAAACCCGGCCCTCGCGGCGGCGCACGCAGCGCACGCAGCTAGAGTAGGAGCTGTCGGTTTGATGGTCATTCCCCGGGTTCTGTCTCGAGGTTCATCTCCTGCCGCACAGCATGCGCATTTCTCACAAGTCTTGGCCGCGGCTCCCCAACTGCCAGCCGTCATATACAACAGTCCGTACTATGGTTTCGAAACGAAAGCCGAGCTGTTCTTTGCCTTGCGAGATAAGCATCCGAATTTGGTTGGGTTTAAAGAATTTGGCGGAGCCGATTCACTGACCTATGCTGCGGAACATATTACCAGTGGCCATGAAGAACTGACGCTGATGGTCGGCGTCGATACGCAGGTCTTCCATGGATTTGTGCGGTGTGGTGCTCAAGGCGCCATCACTGGGGTAGGTAACGCTTTACCTACGCAGGTTCTTCGCTTGGTAGAACTTTGTGAGCAGGCCGCTGCCGGCGACGCGCAATGCCGAAAATGGGCGTGGGAGCTTGACCAGGCCTTGGCGGTATTGTCACAGTACGATGAGGGGCCGGATCTGGTCCTGTACTACAAGATGCTCATGGTCTTGCAAGGACACGAGAGCTACCGCTATCAGATACATCCCACGGATCAGCTGAGCGAGAGTCAACTCGGCTTTTTGGTGGAACAATGGAAACAATTCCAAGCTTGGTGGCAAGCGTGGGAAGGTGCTTCGGCCGGTCATTAGAAAAGATTGGGGCGTGGACAGGTGACAGACGATGGTGGGTGAGCGATCTCTGCCACCGTCCACAGGCCGAAGAGTGCGAGGCAAATTGTCGGTCGCGCTTGACAACCTGCCCCGCATCGCTCGATCTTATTTCGCTGTTTCGGCCCGCGGATGTGTTTTTTCATCTTAGCTCGCCAATTGCCGACGAGCGGAGGTGCGATTCTGCAAATGCACACGGTTATTCCGCGCTGATAAGTGCTGGTTGACACTGCAAGGTGCTGCCAACGCCTGTTCACCAGATGCTATTTCGCCCGCTGCCATTTCGAAAATGGCACGGCATTCATCCTTTGTCAGGCACAGCACTTCGCACAGCGTTACAAACTAACGCAATGGCGGCCGAAATCCCTGCAATTTGGCTTCGGCCGCGTTGGCTGGAAACAATCTGGCTCTAGTTCTGGCCACCGCTCCCTGGATAAGCGGGGAAACCACTCGTATTGGTTTGCGGTGGTGCAGCAGTTCCGGGATAGCTGGTTGGAGGAATTTGGCCAGCCTGTCCCTGCATGGTTGTGCCTTCGGCGGGTTGCGTGGGACGCAATTGATTGCCAGAGTAGCCTGGAGCATTGGCGGGCGGGTACTGGGGATATCCGTTCTGAGATGCGGATTGGTAAGTTCCGTTGGGATTCGCGGATGGAATTTGCGATGGACCGGAGACCATCTGGGCGGGAATGCCTGGAGTGGAACCTGGTGCTGTGGGATCTTGGGAGAATACGGTAGCGCTAGGCAGCGACTCTTGAGTGCTTTGGCCGGTTGCCGCATCGATGGTCGCTTGCAGGGCAGCCGCATTTTCAAAGTCCAGAACCAAGGTTTCGGCCGTGCTTGGAATGGTTACCCCCAAGCCAGCGATTTTCCATTCGACAGGATCTTGATGGACTTCGCAGACAATCTCCATGGTCATCGGAGGTTCGCCCTCCTGTGCCGGTTCCGTCCATACGCATTCTACCAAGGCGACTGATTTGTCTTCGTAAGGAAATCCGACGCGACCAATCTGAAATTGTCCCTGGGGGGTTCCCAGTGGCTGCATTTCATAGGTTGTCTTGGCCAACTCCGCTTGTGCCTTGGCGGTCAGAACACCATTGGCAGCTTGCTGATCGCCATTGCGAAGGCTTTCCAGAAATGTGGTCACGCATTGGGCTGGCGCGGAGTTCGAGCCGTCAGCAATTACGGTTACCGAACTGGGGCCAGGTGTAGTCGCGGGCTGCGCGCCCGAAGCGTTGGACGTCGCGGTGGTTGCTGAGGCAGTTGGGCTGGCGTTTTCCTGGCCGCCACAACCTGTGAAAATGGGAGCTACTGCCGAGGCCAGGGCCAAGCCCAGCAGGCATTTGGGATGTAACTTCATAACGGACAACTTCCTTGTAATCTGATACCAGGTTCCAAATCGTATTCAAGAATTTCCATGCGGCCCGCGACCTGTAACGAAAACTTATGGGCGCGGGTTATCCGTCCAGTCCAGGTCCAATTGCCTCTTCGAGCGGTCTCACGTGCTGGACTTCATCTTTGAGATCTTCGGGCCATCGCGTCCAGATGGGAGTTCGTGCTAAGACCTTTTTGCGAAAGGCTTCGCTTTCTTTCCGTCGCCGGGCGTTTGAAAGTGTTTCACGGATCTCCTTTTGGGCCTCCGCGAACGATTTCGTGTGGGCTTCAGTGCGTTCCAGAACAACGACAATGTGCATTCCCACATCGTCGGTGATGACCTGGCTCAGACGCCCAAGTGGGATGGAAAAGATTGCTTGCTGGAGTGGAGTCGACTTTAGACTCCCTTTGCTGGCCCAGTCGTAAATACCTCCCTGGTCGGCATGAAAGTCTTCGGAGGACTGCTTGGCCACGGCTTCGAATGACTGGCCGCCCAGATAAACCTGGTTGCCGAGCTGCTTGATAAGAGCTTCCACGACTTGGCGGTCATTGTCATGCTTGTCGAAACGCACCGTCAGTTGCTTCCAGCGCGCCTTTTCAGGAACGTTCCACTCGTCTTTGTGTTCCTGGTAGTATGCCAAAAGCTCATCACGAGTAATTTCGTATTTGTTAGGGACGTATTTGCGTTCGAGTTCCTGTGCCAGGACTTGCTCCACAAAGGACGACTTCATGGTGCTCAACGAGAGGGATTTTTCCCGCAGAATAGCTTCCAACTGTGGGATGTTCTCCGCCTCGTATTTTTCGAGCATCACCGGAACTTGTTGTTCAAAAAAAATCTTGCTGGCCCGAGTGAGCACATCTTTTTTCATGTCATCGATTTTGTCGGGCGTAGAAGAGCCAGCTGCATCGCGGAAGAATTCTTGATACAAGGCCTTGATCTCGATGTAATGCCTGAGCACTTGACGGACAACCTGCTCGCGCAATCGACGTTCCTCGGCTGGAGAGGAAATGCGACTGCGATTCTGCTCGATAATCGGTTCGACGTACTGTGCCATATCGCCTGCCAGGATATGGTCAGCACCGACAACAGCGACGAGACTGCCGCTGTCCAATTCTTGAGTTTGCTCTTGCGCGCTTGGTTGGTTGGCTTTGGTACCCACCAGGCTTGTTAAGTAGTCCTGTCTGGGACCTGAGTCCGCGGCTCGGCTGTACGGCCCCAGCTGCGCGGGTAGCTTGCCGGATGGCGGCTGTGGAAAGGTTGGGGCCGTGGCTGCCGGAACTCCGGGAAAGGCGGGTAAGCCAGTAGTCAGACTGTCTGTGGTCGCCGTCGAGGAAGTGTGGTTGGTGGGTAAAGGTGGCAACGGCAGGTCCGGAAATGCGGCACTTTCGACGCGCGGCGCGACTGCTGGCGTGGCTGTCGTATTGACTTGATCTGCTTTCGGAGGGGTCCAGGGAACATGAGCCGGTGGGCTGGCTGGCTGGACTTTCGAATTTTTCGGAGGTGTGGGCAATGGCGTCACGCCGGGAACTGGCGGAAGATTCTTGGGAGTTGTCTTCTGCGTCGTCGAAGTCGGACTTCCATTTGGGCCAGTCACGCTTTCCGCAGCGGAAGCTGTAGGAACCTTGGGCAACTCGGCGGGTTTAGCGGGGGCTGCTTGCCAGGGCGTCTGAGCAAACGCAGGCGAACAGCTCAAAATCGATTGGAAAGAAATCCCAACGAATAAGACTGCGAGACGTATTGCGTCGATGTGGAGGGGAAGCTGATGCACGTTGAATCTATGTGTTACTGGACCTACGGGCTGATCAGTCATTGGGCTAACACTCAATGCTCTAGAACCGTCTCACGGCGAAGAATCTGAGCCGTTGTCTTTGACAGAATGGCCGGTGCGAATCAAGACAGATCCGGCGATTCTTGCTAGCCAAGCAGCTAACGTCCGAGAGCTGTGACGCGGAAGCTATGGACTTGCCACGTAGCACCGCAAAGTTCCCAGGGGCGTGGACATTACCGCCGTCTCCTGATGCGACTGAAATCCGGCCTCCGCGATCAAGTTGGGGAGGACACCTTGAAGCTGCGGCTGGGTGCTTTCCCATCCATCCGCGATCTGTACCATTAAAAACAGGAGTCGGGCTAGCATTGATTTCGGGTGGCCGTAGTCCGCCAACACCAATTTTCCCGTTCGGCTCAGAACACGTCGCATTTCCCGCAAGGCAGAAAGCTTCTGTTCAGGTTTGAGATGGTGCAACACTAGCGAGCAGCTTACGACTTGAAAGCTGTGGTCATGAAATGGAAGTCGATCGCAGGCCGCCCGCACCAAATGAACTCGACCGTGCGGTTGCTTACCGTAGGAATCTAATTTGACTTGGGCCTGTTTCAAAATCCTTGGGTCGATGTCCAGCCCCACCCAGGGACTTGGGCCCTCCCCAGTCGCAGGGCCCTGCTCTTGCACAAGCTGTAGCAGCGTTCCAGAGCCGCAGCCGACGTCCAAAAGACGTGTTTGGGGACCGATTCCGGCCTGTTGAATCAGGTGTTTCTTGACTGCCTGTTCGCAAGTCAGTCTTGCCACCAAATGATCGTACCAGGGTAAAAGGAACGAGAAGCCGGTGGCACAGGTGAAGGACGATGACAAGGTGAACTTCTGTTTGGTATTTTGATCTGCCAAAACGGTTGGAATGCAATGCGAGAATGTTGTCGGTGTAAACGATAGCTGAAACTTCCTGCTTTCATGTGTACATGCAAAGTTTTTTGAAACCGAGGGAACCGCTGAGTAGCGAAAAGACCATAAGCGAAGCCGATTTGGGGCGGCCTTGGGCACCGCTCAAGATACCGATCTATCGTAGTTTCTGGATCGCGGGACTTGTATCCAATCTGGGAACTTGGATGCATGAAACAGGGGCTCAGTGGCTAATGACCTCGATGGAGCCGAGCCCCGAAATGGTCTCGGCAGTCCGCACTTGCATGACGATTCCGGTATTTTGTCTGGCATTGCCCGCCGGCGTTTGGGCAGATCGCTTTGATCGTCGCAAGTGGCTCATCGGGTCACAGCTGAATTTGTTTTTCATAGCAGCCCTGATGGCTGGATTGGCAGCATGGGGGCTCCTTTCGCCTTGGTTGCTGCTGGTTTTGACGGCCGCTATGGGTGCTGCCATGACACTCAATCAGCCCGCTTGGCAATCGTTGACTCCTGAATTGGTTCCACCCGCACTGGTGCCTTCCGCGGTTTCCGTTGGCAGCATCTCGTTTAATCTGGCCCGCTCTTTGGGGCCCGCCTTAGCCGGAGTATTGATCTCTCAGTTGGGAGTGTGGTGCACCTTCGTCTTCAACGCTTGCTCGTTTTTAGCCGTGGTTCTCGTCTTGATTCTCTGGCGGCCTGGACTCGAGGAAGCCATGAAGCGGGAAAACCTTGCCAAGCCACAGTTTTGGGATGAACTGCGTAAGGGAGTCTTTGTAGTCCGCAATTCCATGGAAGTTCGCAATTCACTGATACGTCTGCATCTGTTTGCGGTGCCGGCGAGCATTCTGTGGAGCCTGCTGGCCTTGGTGGCAACGCAGAAGTTGGGGTTTGCCGAGAAGGGATTTGGACTCTGTCTGGGTTTGATTGGGGCAGGAGCCGTATTGGGAGCCTACTTTTTGCCGCGAGCCCGGCTAAAGTACCGCAGCGAGAGTATCGTGCTGTGTGCCCAATTGACCTATGCTGTTATCTGCATCGTGATTGGAAGCAGTTCTTCGCGGTACCTCTTGGTACCTCTGCTGGTTGTTCTGGGAGCATGCTGGATGGCCACGATGACTACCTTTAATGCCACGGCTCAGGTGTATTTGCCAAGAAAGTTTCGCGCCCGAGGGATGGCCGCCTTCTTGATGGCTTTTGCGCTGGGGATGGCGGTGGGTTCCGCAACTTGGGGCTGGTTGGCTTACTTCATTGGCATCAGCCCGACTTTCGTCCTGGCCGGGTTTTGTTTAGCCTGCGTGGCACTGGGGCTGCACTCATTGAGCTTGGGAGTCTTACATTTACGCCCTGATACCGAAGCCAAAGAGCGGGATTCGTGATGCATGTTGAAGATGGGCCCGCCGATCCGGCCCCGAACGAGCCTGTTGGCGGAGGCCGGAATGCGTCGGCTGTCGGAGGACGACCGGAGGCAGATGCGCATTCCCATGCAGCGGACTCGCACTCGGGCCACTCTCATTCTGGCCATTCGCACTCGGGCCACTCTCATTCAGGCCATTCGCACTCAGGCCATTCGCACTCAGGCCATTCGCATTGGGGGCACCATCATGGCTTGCATGCTCACGCGCCCAAGAACTTGAATTGGTCTTTCGCGATCGCCATCATCTTGAACATCGGATTGGTGGTCGGTGAGGTCATTGGGGGATGGCTGGCCGGGTCTATGGCGCTGTTGGCGGATGCTGGGCACAATTTGGGTGATGTGGCTGGTTTGATTGTTGCCTGGTGGGCCCATTGGTTGCGTGACAAGGGCACCGGAGAACGCTGGACCTATGGCTTTCGGGCTTTCACCATTCTGGCCGCCAACATCAACGGAGTGATGATTGTGGCAGCCATTATCGGTGTTGGCTTTGAGTCGATTCGCCGGCTATTTGTGCCGACCGAAGTGGCCGAGGTGCCGGTGTTGTGGGTTGCCCTGTTTGCCGCGGTATTGAACTTTGCCACCGCCAAATTGTTGTCTTCCAATCAGGAAGATCTAAATGTTCGAGGCGCCTATTTTCACATGCTGGCTGACGCGGCAGTTTCTCTGGCGGTCGTCTTGGGCGCCCTGGTGATGCTGGTCAGCGGTTGGCAATGGGTCGATCCGGCGATCAGCTTGGGAATCTGCGTGGTCTTGAGCCTGGGGACTTGGCAGCTTTTGCGTGAATCGACTTCCATGATGCTGCATGCGGCTCCTCAGGAGTTGAATTTGGGCGAAATTCGAGCATTTTTACTGGGTCAAGCGAAAGTTACCCAGGTTCTCGATTTGCATGTTTGGTCGGTTAGCACCACAGATGTGCTGTTAACCGCCCGAATTTGCTGTCCGGAAGCAGAAGCGATGGAACAGGATGTGCAGCTAAGGCAGCTACATCACGATCTCAAGCATACTTTCGGAATTCGTCATGCGACCTTGGAGATTGTCCGCGAGTGTGATGATTCCCAGCTATGTTCGCTTGTTCGCGAAGATTAAGTGAAAACTGCCCAGGCTGATTGCTGAGCGTAACAGGCCGTCCTGCAACGCTTTATATTGACTTCTGGGGAGTCCATATGACATACTTGTGCCATTCTCAGGCACGTGAAGAGTGCTAGAGTTACAATTCAAAGAGTCATTAGCAGAGTTGTGGCCGCGGTCGGCCAAGCTGGTCCCCGTTGGACTGGTCTGAATGGAACTCGATGCAGATGCTCCGGTTAAAACACGAAGGGGTGTATTCAACACAGTGGCGCCAGGAAAAGACCGACGACAAGAGAGGAACCAAGATCAGACCAGGATCAACAACAACATTCGCGAAAGACAGGTGCGAGTCATCAGTGAAGAAGGTGAGCAGCTGGGAGTGCTGAGCATCGATGACGCAATTTCGCGAGCTCAAGACAATGGGCTCGATCTGGTCGAAGTCGCACCCAACGAGAAGCCGCCTGTCTGCCGAATCATGGATTACGGCAAGTACAAGTACGATAAGAGTAAGAAACGGCAAGGCCAATCTTCTGGCAGCCACGGGAAACTGAAAGAGATTCGCCTGCGGCCCAAAACCGGCGAGCATGATATTGACTTTAAAGTCAAACAGGCCGTGGGGTTCTTAAAGCACAAGGACAAGGTACAGGTTTCCGTCATCTTCCGCGGCCGCGAAATGGCTCACATCGAAGAAGGCCGCCGCGTGATGGAAAATGTTCTGCAAGAACTCTTGCAGTATGGAAAGCTAGAATCGGATCCGCAGCAACTCGGAAAACGGATGATGGCAACGGTATCACCGAAGTAGGTTCTAGCAAATTCTCCAAATCTCCTTGGGGCTCGGGTCAGCAAGACTCGAGTGACATGCCGACTCAGGTAAGCAGGCGGGAGACGATCGCCTGCACTTGTGTCTGAATGCTCTCG
>JANSWS010000495.1 GCA_024743355.1 bacterium | reverse complement strand
CCGCAAGATTGACCCGGCGTCCCTCGATTTCGTGCACAATCGATTGATAATCAAACTCCGGTTTGCTGCCGTACAACGAAAGCCGAAATTCACCGCGTCCAACGGCTGCCCCGTGGCAGGCTCCCGTGTTGCAGCCCGCCTTGGTTAGTACCGGAATAATTTCATTCCGGAAATCAATCCGCGGTTGCTCTGCCAGTGCCGGGCTAGGCACGAAGATTAGGCAGAGCAGGGCCAAAGCCTGGCATTTCTTGGCAGCGTTGGGGCTCATGGAGTGCTTTTCCCCGATTCCAAACTCGTCTTCTCTCTGCACAAGTCAACTTGTGGAGGGCGGATGGATCTCTGTTCCGTTGCTCGGTTAGGCTGAGCGCGAAACTCTTGGATCCACATCACAGCGGACTTGAATGTTCATTCTTGTATCGTGCGTCGCGAGCGCGCAATCTTCAGTTGTCGTTGTCGTCTTGTTTGGGCAATTCAGCCGCCCATTTGCGGATCGCAGCTTGTACCGTATCGTTTCCGTAGCGCTCAACCACTCCCGCGGAAACGATCCTGGATGCACGTTGCAGCAAGTCTTGTTTGGCGCGTGGTTGTTTGGCAACATAGGCTTCAATTTCCTCAATCGCCTTTTCACTTTCCTCTGGCGTTGCCTGTTTATTGCTGATTAGGCTCCGCAACAACGCGGTTAGCTTCTCATCTTGAGCACCCGCGGCAGGACGATTGGCTGGGGGATCTGTGGTGGACGAGCGTTGTCCTTCCATTCGCCGCGCTCCCCGCATGCGAGCGTTATTGGATTGCATCTGGCTTTCGAGTTCTTCCAAATCCGGCGGTTGTTGGCCGATCGCATCGGCAATGGCCTCAAGAATTTTTGGACCGTCGGCTTGGGTGGAAGGCTGCACCAACGCGAAGTTGTGCGTGACAGCCCCATTTTTTCCAACCAATACCGTCAGTTCCACGTTGCGATTCAACCCGTAGGCTCCAGGGCCTTCGATGCCATCCGGTGAAACGCCCACGCGAGCATCCTGAGGGAAGTACGGCAGAGCGCCGAGATTCATCGCCTCTTTCGGATCCGCACTCAAGACGATGACGCTGGCAACCAGCGGCGCCTCGGCATTGCTCTGGGCATAGTTAAGCAGCAGCTGCGTCAGCCCGAAGGCGGGCCGAGTCAGCTTGTGGAAAAAGATGACCAACACAGGCTTATCGCCGGCTTCCGAGATGATATTGAACTCTTCGCCTTTGTTCTCTCCCACCAGCTGAATCGCCTTGAACTCAGGCAGTTTCTCGTCAGCTTGCGGCCCTGAAAAAATGGGATCCTCGGCATGCAGCGCCAGGTTTTGGGTGGCAAGCAAGCAAGTTATGAGCAGCGTGCAGCGAAACATGTTTGAGTTTCCCGGCGATTTGAGAATGGTTAGGTGGGAATGCCTCGAGACCAATTTGGCCCGTGCGTTGGTCAGTTGCCGAATGCCAAGCTTCGCTCGTGACTACTTCATAGGTGAGAAGTCCGTCGCCTTCATGTAGATTGCCGTTGGAGGCTCGCTTAAGAACCGCCCGTCTTTTTGGGATTCTTCCGCGACCTTTTGCCATTCCGCGTCTTGTCGAAAAGCGGCCCAAGATTCCTTGGCTGCATCCGTACTCGCATGTCGGATGATATAGATGAGTTGGCTTTCCGCTTCCGGCCCATCCGCTGGAGTCCAATAAGCGATGTTTTCGATTCCGTGCTTTTCGAACAGACGCATCGTATGATCGCGGAAGCGGGCATTGAGCCCGGCGAGCTTACCCGGGTTGGTGTTGTATATGCGCAACTCATAAACGGCTTCCGGATTTTCTTCCACAGACTTCAAGCTGGGAGAATAGTCCGTGGCATTCATGTAGACGCGTTCGACCTTGGAGACCAACTTGCCGTCCGCAGTGGATGCCTTGTAAGCAGCTTGCCAATCGGGGTCGGCACCAAAGGCCTTCCAGGATTCCTGAGCCGCTTCTGGGCTTTCGTGTTTGAGCACGTAGATCAATGTATTCTCGGATTGTTCCGGGCTGGTGGGAATCCAATAGCCGACGTTGGTCATCCCGTGCTTCTCGAAAAGCTTTGCAGTATGGTCGCGAAACCTGGCTTGCAGAGCATCCAATTTGCCTTCGTTGGTCGTATAGGTTCGCAGTTCGTACACCTCAGCTAGAGCTGAGCAGCTGAACATCATCATGGCTAGGAATAGCAGAGCGTTTTGCAATTTCGAATGCATCAATGAACTCCTGGGTTGCGAGCCGCGGCAGCCCGTTTTCGATCCCTGTGGCTTTGGGGCGTAAAGGGCCAAACGACGGGAGTGGGCGGGGTAACTTGGCGAGGAACACGAACCTATCCGAAAACCATTAGCCGCCTTGGCGTTAGCGCCGCGGTTCTCTTCGGTTTTCAGATAGCTTCCAACTGCTTCATGATACCAAGCTGCGTTCTTTGAGGCTGCCGGAAATCCGGGGCCAGCGCATGATTTTGGCTGCGGATAATGCACGTGGCCAGAGTCGCCAGACCAGGAGCGATGCCAGCTATTCGTGCCTGAGGGCCTCGATCGGGTTCATCATAGCCGCTCGACGGGCCGGGTACAAGCCAAACAACAATCCCACGCCGAGTGAGATAAATACCGAAAGCAGCACGGACCAGAGGGCAATCCGCGGCTCGAGGGTCTGCACAATGGGTGGCAGAATTTCCGGTGACAGATAGTTCAAAATACCACGTGTAGCTCGAAAGATGGGACCGCAAAGCAGCCCAATGGCGACTCCCAATAAACCGCCACTACCGGTCAATACCAGTGTCTCGGTCAAAAACTGCTGGATGATGTCCGAGCGTTTCGCGCCTAGGGCACGGCGGATACCGATTTCCCGAGTTCGCTCCGTAACCGTGGCCAGCATGATGTTCATGATGCCAATACCACCTACTAGCAGCGAAATGCCGGCGATAATTACCAGCAATGCATTGAACATAGCACGGGTCCGCTCGGCCTGTTGCAGCAGCTCTTTGGGAACCACCACCGCATAGTCTTCTTGAGTGTGATACTTGGCGAGAAGATTCTCGACGATTGCGGCCGTTTGATCGACGTCTTCCACATCGTTGACCGTGAGCGTGATTTGTGTCAACTCGACGATTTCGCCCTTGAAATTAAAGCCCTCTCCCGTGCGGGTCATGATTTGATCACCGACCCGATGACGAAACGTCTCCAGCGGGATGTAAGCATCCATGCTGTAGTCTCTCGCATCCAGGCTGCCACCTATCGCGGCGGATGCGGTTCTGGGTTGCGTTTGACCAATGACCGTATAGACATCGCTCTCGACGCGCACCTTTTTTCCGATTGGATTCTCGGACGGAAACAGACGACGGGCCGTTTGATCCGCCAGAACGATGACGTTATCTCGATCGTCTCGGTCGCGGATCCAGCGACCTCTGGCTATTCCCAGACGATTGAGGTCCAGATAGCCGGGCGTGCAGCCAACCAGCTTCACGTCAAACATGCGGTCGGCGACCATGAATTGCCGCTGCAGTTCGCGAATCGGGACAGAGCGCGAGATGATGGAACTGGGCAGATTGGAGAGCATGCGTTTGTAGTCATCACGCTTCAGTCCGTACAGCTTGACGCGCTCGCTGCCGTCTTCTGCCGATGGCTCGATGCTGCGGACGATGATGTTGGTTGCCCCCAATTCCATAATCTGCTGCTGAGCCTGGTAGCTTACGCCCTCGCCCATGGCGACTAACCAGATCACCGTGGTGGTACCAATGAAGATGCCCAGCGCGGCCAGGATGGAACGCATCTTTTGCAGCAACAGGCTCTTCAGGCCGAGCCGAACGGTTTGGGCGATCGAGCCATTCATTTTGAGGACTTTGTTTTCGGGTTTGTCTTGTCCCGCTCTAGCTGCGTGGCCGGTGGCGGCGATGCTTCGGCTCCTGAATCCGAATCATCCGCGGGCTCTTCCGATCGAAGTGCCTGCATTTGCGCCTCGTCCACAAATGCCAAGGGATTCAACACGACCTCATCGCCCTCCGCTAGGCCGTCTACAACGATAGTGAATTCATCATTGGTATCGCCCAGCTTCAGTCGCCGCTTGCCAACATCATTGTCTTCCTTCACCCAGCACAAAAAGCCTTCCGGGCTCTCGACAATCGCGGCCACCGGAATTGTCAGCACATCTTGGTGTTCGGCCAGAATGACGTCCACGATGGCGCTCATGCCAGGCTTCAGGCCAGGTTGAGGAGGCAGCTTGATGATGGTGTCATACTTGACCAGATTGCCGGTCCACCAGCCTGCCGGTCGGGTCACTTCGGCAATTTCCGCGACTTCTCCTTCGAGGTTGAGATCCTGCAGTGCCACGCGGGCTCGCATGCCGATCCGCAGGCGGTCTACACGAGACTCATGGATGCCAACCTTGACTTGCATATTGTTTAAGTCTGGGATCATCAGCAAGGTTTGCTGTTCACGCACCGTCGCGCCTTCTTCGATATCGGGCGTTTCTTTCCAGGCCGCGGCGGAGGGGAAAATCACCAAGCCTTCTCCCGGCGAGCGAATCGTGCAGTTGACCAACTGTTCCTTTTCCCGTTCCAGGCGTTGCTGTTCTAGTTCCAACGCGGATTGATCCGCTGCCAATCGGGCGCGAGCCGCATCCAGGGCGCTGTTGAGCTCCTGGAGCACCTTCTCCTTGGTGTACTTCTCCAATGCTTCCAGACGCGTCTTCTTGAGCTCGAGTTCTTTACGCGCGGACTCGACTGCGAAGCGTTCGCTCTCCAATTGCAGGTCTCTGACCATGCCCTTGGCAGCCAAACGCGTAGCCGACGCGTGACTGAGCTGGGCTGTGCGCACGCCTTGCTCCGCGTCAAAGATCTCTTTTTCAATGGTGCTGCGTTCTTCTTTGTAGGTGCCCTCGAGATACTCGGTAATACTTTTTTCGGCGACGGCCACATCGCTCTCACTGATGATCTTGTTGGCTAACGCATTTTCGTAGGAAATCTTCTTTTGGGTGATGTTGTCCTCGATGTCCGACGTGTCCAACTCCACGAGCACGTCTCCGTGGCAGAATCTTTGCAGTGGCACAGTCGCCTCTTGCCGCGCAAGGTCGGGACTTTCGGAAGAAACGGCCCTCCTAGCACCAAGCTCCGGAACTTCAACCACCGCACGCCTCGTCCCGTCCCTT
>JANSWS010000746.1 GCA_024743355.1 bacterium | reverse complement strand
TGAACAGGGTGCAAATCTATCATGCGAACGATGGGTCAATCTCACTCTCCACTCCGGGGAGAGTCGGACGTGTCAGCGGCCGGTGAGGGGGAGAATCGACCCTCTCCGGGCCCCGACCCGCTTCGCGTGTGCCCGGGCCCGACTCTCCCGCAAGCGGGAGAGTAACTTGGATTTAGCGCAACATCAAAACGTGCCAGCGTGTGAGTTTCAGTCGCCATCGCGTACACACTCACTAGCGCTTCGTGCTTGTAAATCCATGCAAAAATGCTGCACAGCGTTGCCCGCTAGGGGCGGAGCGATCCGACGCCGGCGGAGTGTGCGCTGTCCAACTAGGCAGGTTCGAGGACTTGCAAGGATACGCTCTGGACCAAGCCTTTGACTTTTTCCCGATATTCGAGCATGTGCACGGCGATCAGGTGTCGTTCGAGCGCTTCCAGATCCCGCCACTTCTCGATGACGGTCACGCAGTCCCCGCGAGGCTCACCTTGAGCGTCGATATTCGTTTCGATATCCACCGTGGGAAAATATTCCAAACATCCTTCCTCTGCTTGCACAAGCGGGACGACCGCCCGCATGTGCTGCAGGAACTCTTCTCGCTTGCCGCTCGCTAGTTGAATCGTGGCTATGACTTGGATCATTATGGTTCAGGTCCTGAATGTAAGTCTCGGGCAGCCTAAGTGGCACCGTACTTCGGGCTTCGACTCAAACAACGAAAACGATTCTTGGAACCGTGCGACTTTGATTTCGAGACGCAGCCTTACGCTTAGAGCTGCTTGATGCGGATGTTCTTATATTCGGCCCACATGGGAGCGCCCGCGTGCAGTTGCAGAGCCAGGATGCCCTTGGTCAACGCCAGTTCAGGAGCATCGGTGAAGTCGAGAATTAGTTTTCCATTCAGATAGTGCTGAATATGATTTCCCCGAGCAATAATGATCACGTCATTCCAGTCGTCTAGTCTAAACAGCTCCTTGAATCCAGCCTGATCAATGAGTGTCTCAACGACCTTCTTTTCGCCGTCCTCTATGACTGCCTTCTCACCCACCAGGCAAATCCTGCCGCGATTCAGCCCTTCGCCATAGATGAAACCGGAGGTGTTTGGAAAGTCGACTTCGTTACGAATCTCATGCTGGTAACCCCGAACAACCCAATTATTCTTCGGGTTGCCATCCGTGATATGCTTCGAGCGATACTGAATACCAGAGTTATTCTTGTTGTTACAGCGAAAGGACAACCGCAACTCGAAATCCTTCAGGATCCCATCTTTCCAGATGATGAAAGTATTGCCGTCGGCCTTGTTCTCAGCTGTTGTCTCCCCTCGAATCACGCCATCCTGGACCGTCCACAGCCTGGGGTCACCGTCCCAACCATCGAGATTCTTTCCGTTAAAGATCGTCACCATTTCGGTCTCGGCTGGTGGCTGAGCGAAAGCCGGAGCGGTCAACCCAAACAAGAGCAGCAGACAAGGAACGCTGATTTTCATACGGACAACTCTCCAAGGTGGGTTAGGTTGTGGAATTCGCCCTATGTTATATTCGAAAACGCTGATTCATGTCATGGACTTGCGCAAGTACGTTACCAGGG
>JANSWS010000524.1 GCA_024743355.1 bacterium | reverse complement strand
TACCGCAACAATCATCATTGAACACCCAAGCAATGCCTAAAAAAATCCCGGGGTTTCAGGGGCTGGCCCCTGAACATCCTGAATTGCGACTCTAAGTTGAGTTCAAAGCTGTCTCAAAGTCGTTGACACATTCCGAGGAGCGGCGCAATTTAAGCAGATGCAGATGTTGGCCATCGACTACGATCGCTAATCCCTGCGCCTGGAATCTCCAAAATTGATCGTCATGCTCCAATCGCGTCAGTTGCTTTGCGATGTTCTGCGGCATTCCCAATTCTTCAGCCCTTCGAACCAAATTTTTGAAGCGGATCGGGTCTTGGCGGGTTTCCTTTCCTGCAGCATGCGTTTCCATCGTAATGGTCGTGAATTGCTCAGATTGAACTGTCGCCAAGTGTCGCAGGTCCGCCGGCGTTAGATATTCGGGTTGCAAAACGCTTGGATTTTGAGTTGCCATGACATTCCCCTTGAGATAGTGCTCTACGTGACGACTGCTTGGTTGCTGGTTGCCCTGCGTTCGCGCTTCCATATTCCGGCAAGATGCTTTTTGTAGCGCTATCCCGCGACTGGGCAGCAAGTTTGGTTTCCCCGCAACTTTCCCATTTTCCGACTGACGGAACCGCGGAAAGCACGGACTCACCATGCAAGCATCATCAGCAAAACTCATGCCGCGCCGCCGCCATCGACCAGATGCATCTCCAAACGCTTGCTCGCCGGGGCTTGGAAAAGCTGGCTCACCTTTTCCACGCTTCGCTTCTCCAAACCCAGTGGAACATCGAGTAATAAAAGTGCACTAAAATTGCATTGCGATGTTTCCTTCGGAAGTGCAGCAATAAATGTCCGATGCGGAAAGCGAGGGCTGCAATGAATCGATTCCTTGGCCGCGCATGGCTGCCATTGATGCTCGCTGGAATCCTGTGGGGC
Organism: bacterium; assembly: GCA_024743355.1. Taxonomy (GTDB): domain Bacteria; phylum Planctomycetota; class Planctomycetia; order Pirellulales; family Pirellulaceae; genus Aureliella. The sequence goes on along the minus strand of JANSWS010000524.1, from coordinate 3,689 downwards.
GGCATCGCACTGTATCGAGACTCTGCTGCGTACCGCGAGGTCAAGAGCGTTTACGATCGCGTCGCCAGTGAAATCACGCGTTTCTCTCCTGGCGATGATCCCGACCGGATATACGTCCGCTGCATGGTCAACAAACCGCTTCACTTGAAGTGGCAAATCGCGAGCCCCGCAGCTGCACATTTGATTGGCGTACGCCAGGGTTTGGGCGGTTCCGGGCGAGCAACCATTCAAGGCGCCCAGGAAGTCATCTGTCGCTTCGCTGTCGACTTGGGGCACGGCCAAGCCTATCAACAATGGCAATTGGCAGGCAGCGGTAGCTCCGGCGGTATCGAATGGGAGTTGGCTAGTTTTCTCAAAAGGCACTGGGACGAACTCCAGATTTCTGTCGCTGGTGAAGATGAAACCCAAGCCTTTGACAGCTTGCAAGTTATCGATCTGTTACGTATCGAGTTTCCAAGCAGCCTGCTCCGCACTGCGGAACAGGAACTGTCGACTCCGCTCTACCAGCAGCTGCAGTCGCCTGTTCTGCTTTGCTTGGGGATCTCCGACAGTCCTGGGTGGCAGGAAGTGTCCGGTCTGAATGACATGACCCGCAGATTCATGAACGGAGTTCGATGATGATCGAGCGACCAAGACTGCAATTCCGCTTGGGGCATTGTCTGCTGCTGATGACGCTGTTAGCCGTATGGCTAGCGGATTACAAGCTGCGTTCGGAAACGGCACGCATGAGCGACGCATTAAAAAGCTATTCTACCATTGCCAGTTTCTTGGTGGTCGAGAATCGAAGCAAACTGCAAGTACTGGAAGAACCGCAACTCTGGAATCACGAACAAGTCTGGCAAGTTTACGTCCCGCAGCCTACGCCGCTCGAACTGCTGTGCGTGCAGCGACGTGGACAGGCTCAAGGGAGTGCCGCTGACGATTTTCGGACTCCACTTGCACCGGGCCGGCATCGCATCGTATTTCGCCATGAGATTCCACAGACGCGACGAACCGGCGTTCCCGCGTTTGCCGGAGTTTACTTGATCGTCGATGAACAGGAACACGAACTCAGCCTGCGTCAATTGGATGAGAACGAGATGCCTGCTCCCATGCAGTTGAGCCAGAATTTACGTGGTTCCACGAAGTCACAAGCTGCGACGGAACCTCTAGAACTGCTCTCCGCCGGTCCAACCGACGGCGTCACCTGGAAGATTTGGATTCAGCCCGCGGACGCTCAGCATGCGGGCGATTAGAAATCGCCCTAAAGAACATAGGCTGTTACATGGGACTATTCAGTGGCTCTCCAGGCAAACCATCGAGCGATAGGCTCGTCATGACAGGTAGTTGACACCTATTTAGCGTCGCGTGTTATGCTCGATCTCGTTCCGCTAGGTTACAATTAGAAGCACCCATCCGTGTTGTCCTGCCGCATCCTTGTTGTACTTGTCCAGCGTTATTGGAAGCGTTACTCATGTCGAATGCATTTCGATACGCCCCTCGCTACACGGTCAAAGACTACCGTCAGTGGCAAGGCGACTGGGAGCTTTGGAACGGTTTGGCGATCGCAATGACGCCCAGTTCGTTCGGCCGGCATCAAAACGTATTGGCTGAGTTGCTGACCATTCTTCGGCTGGAAATCGAACGCCAGGGATGCCACGCTGCAGCCTTGTCGGAGCTCGATTGGATTGTTGCTGACGACACCGTGGTTCGTCCCGATGTAGTCGTCGTTTGCGGCGAAGTACCCGAAAGACACCTGGAGTCGCCACCGGCACTGGTTGCAGAAGTCCTTTCGCCCTCCACGCGGCAGCATGATCAATCCTATAAACGAGAGCTCTATGCCCAGCAAGGCGTCGGCACCTATCTGCTCATCGACCCCGACTCGCGTAAAGCGGTACAGCTGACCCTGAATTCGACCGGCGAATATGAGCTGGTCGATTCGACCAACAGCTTGACGTTGCAGCTGTACAAGGACTGTGAGATTGCCATCCCGCTGGCCCAGCTCTTCCGATAGCGCTAACCTCAGCGAGGCACTCAATAGTAGACTGTTTCTGGTTCACGTAACCGGTTGCCATCAACAGGAAACAATCCATGCCCCCGTTATCGCAACTTACCAGCAGCTTCGAAAGACCTTTCAGAGCTTGGTTTGTCTTGGCATGCGGCTTCGCCTTGGTTACCACATCGAAAGTCAGCGCGGACGACGACCTGTTTAAGAAAGAGATCGCGCCCCTGCTTCAGCGCAGGTGTTTGAGTTGCCACAACGATGACCAATCGAAGAGTGCTCTCTCTCTTTCGACTCCAACCGATTTGGGGAAGGCGGGCTACCTGGACGTAAACGATGTCGATACGAGCTATCTACTTGAGGTAGTGACTCCGCAAAACGGGAAGGCCGACATGCCGAAAGACGGCGAGCCCCTCTCTTCCGACGAGATTCGCATGCTGCGAAAGTGGATTGAGAGCGGCGCGAAATGGCCGCAGAGTCTGACGCTGGAACCACTGGCAGTCAGCGACCGAGACTGGTGGTCGCTGCGGCCACTATTGTCGCAACAACATCTGCTAATGCCCGGCAACGCGTCCCTGAATCCCGTCGATCATTTTGTCGAAGCGAAGCTGGCCCAGCAAGAACTGACAGCGATTGAACAGGCTGATCCGCGGACTCTCATTCGCCGTTTGACGTACGACCTTACCGGCTTGCCGCCTACGCCCGACGAAGTCAAGGCGTTTCTGAAAGCGTCCGATAACAACTCCGAAACCGCTTGGGATGCAGCCGTTGATCGGCTGCTGGATTCGACTGCCTTCGGCGAGAAGTGGGCACAGCACTGGCTGGACGTCGCACGCTACGCCGAGACGCACGGCTATGACAAGGACAAGCCGCGCGAGAACGCGTGGCCCTATCGCGATTATGTTATCCGCAGCTTCAACGACGACAAAGCCTATTCACGATTTGTGCAGGAACAGATCGCCGGCGACGCCCTGTTTCCCAACGATTCCGACGGCGTTCTGGGGCTAGGCTTTCTGGCAGCCGGCCCCTGGGACTTCATCGGTCATTGGGAAGTAGGCGAAGGTAAACTTGACGGCCGCATCGCCAAACATCTGGACCGCGACGAGATGGCATCGGCAGTGTTCAACGTATTCATGAGCACGACGGTGCAATGCGCCCAGTGTCATCACCACAAGTTCGATCCGATCCGCATGGAGGACTACTACCGCTTGCATGCAGTGTTCGCCGCGGTTGACCGGGCCGACCGCGTTTACCAGGGATTGCCGCCCGAGAAACAGCGGCGAAAAGACGAGCTCATCGCCCAGATAAGCGAACTGAAGCAGGAACAAGATCGGCTCACAACCAGTATCCGGCGCGAGGTCGCGGCCAAAGCTTCCGGCATTGACCGTCGCATCGCCGAGCTGACGGAGAAGTATGGGAGCGGCACCGGCCTCAAGCCACAGTACGGATACCACAGCCAGATCAGCCAAGTTGCAGACGAAACGAAGTGGGTCCAGCTGGATCTTGGGCAGCGGCGGGGCATCGAGGAAGTGCGGATCATTCCCGCTTACGACCAGTTCAACGACATCGGCGCGGGCTTTGGGTTTCCCGTTCGCTACCGCGTGGAAGCTGCGAATGATGCTGAGTTTCAACAGGGAGTCCGGTTGCTGTTCGATGCAAGCAATCAGGATCAACCGAATCCACGAACACAGACCATCGTCGTCAGCGG
>JANSWS010000424.1 GCA_024743355.1 bacterium | reverse complement strand
TCCGAACTTCCCCTCGAATCGATGAAGACATCGCCAGCAATCTGCATCGGCCTAGCTTGCGAACCACCCTGGGATCCCTGGGCAGTGCCATGATACCCGTTGGCCAGCCCTCGTTCCCCTCTCTCATGCCGACCCTAAATGAGGACTGGGAGGTCCATCCGCTGGAAGTTGAAGGCGGCCAAGGGATCGAATTCCGCTATCCGCTTGACAACCTGGTCGACGCCAGCCGCCCCAACAAACTCGATTTGGTCAAACGCTATCGTTTACTGCCCGCCGGCACTTCCGATGGCTATCTACTAGATCTGGAAACGCGTGTCGTGAACCGCAACGACGAAGCGGTGCAACTCTCCTTGCGACAGGAGGGACTGGCCGGCATGACACTGGAAGGCTGGTGGTATTCGGTCAAGATTAGCCCCAACTTCTTCGCGGCTGCTGGACAGCGGGACGTTACCTACCGCGCGGTTAATCCTCCCGGTCAGCAAATCAAGACGACACGCCAGATTTTCGATCACGCCAAGGACACGCCTAACCAGCGTGACCTGATGCTGTTCGGGGCAGGTGAAGCTGCCGAATCGCGGCAGTTATCGTACATAGGTTTGGACTCCCAATATTTCAATGCTTCGATCTTGCCCTACGATGCATCGAGCAATTCCCTGACCGACCTCCGTCGAGCGGCAGCCACTTCGCTGGTTGATATTCCCGCAGTAGAGAAGAGCCGCATCCAAGCCGCCAACACGTCGTTTTGGTTCGACAGCCGCGAGCAATCCATCGCGCCTGGCTCGGAGTTTTCGCAGCGATACCAAATCTTCATTGGGCCGAAAGAAAGTGAGCTGCTGGCCAGCCACGGCCTTGAGCAGGCCATCGAATATGGCTGGTTCCCCTTAGTGGCCAAACCTCTTTCCGCGATCTTGCATTTCTTCCATGCGATCGTCGGCAACTACGGCCTGGCTATCGTCATGCTGACTGTCATGGTCCGCGGACTGATGTTTCCACTCGGCCGCAAGGCCGCCGCCAATGCACAGAAGATGCAGGAACTGCAGCCCGAACTGAAACGGATCAATGACAAATACAAGGACAACATGGAGCTCCGCGCCAAGAAAATGCAGGAGCTTTACGCCAAGCACAATTTCAAGCCACTAGCCGGCTGCTTACCCATGTTCATTCAGCTGCCGATTTTCATCGGCCTTTATCGCTGCCTGAGCGTGGATGTCTCGCTGCGGCAAGAACCGCTGATCCCGGGCCTGAGCTGGTGCTCCAATCTGGCCGGACCGGACATGCTCTACAACTGGTCAAGCTGGATGCCAGAATTCATAGCCGGCAAGGGCACCGGCTGGCTGGGACCTTATTTCAATTTGCTTCCGATTTTGACCGTCGTGCTGTTTATCGTGCAGCAGAAGATGCTCATGCCCAAGGCCACCGACGAGCAGACTCGCATGACACAAAACATGATGCAGGTCATGACCGTCTTTATGGGCGTGCTTTTCTTCAAGGTTCCCAGCGGTCTGTGCATCTACTTCATCACTTCCAGCCTTTGGTCGCTGGTCGAAAGAAAGCTGGTCAAAAAGACGCTGCCAGCCCTTGCCGCGCCGACTGCGGAAACGCCCGCTGCTACTACCGGGGACAAGAAAACCCCCAGCTCCGCCACCAGCCGACGCAAGGGCAATCGCGACCGGACCCAGGAAGAAAAGCCGTCAGGTCGCCTCCAGGAATTGATGCAGATGCTGGAGAAGCCCGCCGTCAAGTCGGCTACTCAACGTGGTTCCAGCAAACGCAACCCCAAGAAAAGCCGCAAACAGCGATAGCACAATCTGGGAACCAGGCCTGAGAAGAATCAGGCCTGCGAAGACGGGAACTTCGAGACGGGATATGGAAGGCGGAATGCCACGCTTGCTAGCCAGCGCGAGCCGTTTCGCGGCCCGTGGGCGACTGGAAATCGCTTCCGCGTCAAACTGACCTGATGGAGTTGGACGGCACGCCAGCGGCTCTTTCCGCTTGCCTAATCCAGCCACGCGTCTTCGGTTTGCACCAGGGGATAATAGGCGCTGTCTTCGGGCCGCCGCATGACCCCGGCCACGACTAAACAGCCTAAGCTGGCAGTATTGACCAGCCAGCAGCCATCGTTGATCAGAACCGTTCTCACGGTGCAGCCGGCAACCAACAGCAGGGCCACGAAGAACAGCCCTTCTGTGACTCGGCACGTCCGCCCCGCCTCCAGGGAGTAGAGGCAGGCCACGGCCCACACAGCACACAACGGCACCAAAATCGACGAGTAGTTACCGATCCATCCGATAAGACTTTCCATCCTTGAATCGCCTCCGACGCCTTGAGTCGCGAAGAGTTTTGAGAAGGGACTCGATCCTTGAGTCCTGCCAGAGCCATGCCCTGGCGTAGGATTCTGTATAGCATTCAGCCGCCGGATTACGACACGTCAAACTTGAGTGAATCTTGAAGAAATCTGGAAAACATACGGGCCCGAGACGTTCTTTATTCAGCCCGCCGCAGCTGCCAGCGCGTAAAAAAAGGGCAGCGTGAATTCACGCCGCCCTGAGCACTTGCATTCGACCTCAGTCCGCGGAGAAGGAGCGGCTCCGCCGCCGTCTGCTATTTCACCAGATCGCCGATGATCCGATCCAGTTCCGTCCAGTGAACTCCGGTCGCAACCACTTTGCCTTGACCATCCACAATCACATTGACCGGCAAGGAAAGAAAGCCGTTGTCAATTGCCGTTGGGCTATCCAGGCCGCCCTCATCAAACAGGTGAATCCACGGGTAAGCGTTCTCTTTCAAGAACTCTTGCCCGTCATTTTCGGACGTATCGAAATTGAGCCCGACGATACGCAGCTTGTCTTTCGCGTATTTGCCCTGCAACTGTTTGAGAGCTTTCATTTCCGCCTTACAGGCCTCACACCAGGTAGCCCAGCCGTGGTAGATAACCGGTCCGCCCAGGTACGCGGAGGAATCAAATGCCCCACCACCCAATCGCTTGCCTTGAAGCTGGAAGGGCTTGCCTTCCAGACTCAACCTGCGGAGAGCTCCGCTGGCTTTCCGACCCGCAGTGGTGCCGCTGAAACCACGGCTGGCCTTGGCGTACCATTCCTGAGCGACCTTGCTTTCACCAGCGAATTCGGATGACAAGCCGATCGTCAGCATGGCCTCCGCAGCATCCGAACTGTCCGGGTAACGGCGAACGAATTTCTCCAGATTTTCCAGATACTTCTTTTGCAGCTCTTCGTATTTCGCCTTCGGCTTTTGCATTTCGGTGTTGTAATCAGCCAGCAGGGTGCGAAATACGACATAGGCCACCTCTTCTTCTTTGGCATCGACCGAACCTAGCTTGCGGCTAAAGTCCTGCAGTCTCGTCACTCCGTCCGGATACTCACCGGTCTGCGCGGCGGCGCTGACGGTATCAGCAAACTGACGAATCCAAGTAACGCGATCTTCTTCCGAGGAACTGGCTGAGACCAATTTTTCCAGCACATCAGCCCGACGCGCTTGCAGCACGGCTTGGTTCCCCGAAGAGGAAGCAAGTTGTGTATCCACTTCCTGCAGCTCCGTAATCAAGCGTTGCATCGCCTGGCTAATTCCCTCGCTGGAATCAGCCGCTGTGGGAGTGGCTGCGGGATTGAAGGAGGCCGAGAAAAACACGCCGTCCGAAACGACGCTGCCTTCACTGATGGCCTTTGGCAGGTCGACCAGCCTCCAGGTATCGCCGACTTGAATGATCGTCCCAACTAGCAGTTGCCGGGCTTCATCACCGTTTTGCAGCAGGGCTACGGCATTCTCGTAGACCACCACGTCCTTGTCTGAACCATCCGTGCCGGCCGGAACGATCCCCGGCTTATCGGCCCCAAAGTTGGTCCAGCGACTCTTGGCGGTCACCACATTCTGCCCGGCCGCCCAAGCCGCGAACTGGCTTTTGGCATCGGTCACCCGCTGCTTCAAGATGTCTTGCTTTTCCTGTCCCAGCCCCAGTTCGGCGATTTCCTCCGGCGTGATCAACAATCTGGCGAATCGTTCAGCGTCCCTGCCAGCGGTCGCGGCCACGACTTCCGAGGTGGACTCTTCGGCCGAAATGCGAACCCAGCTGTCGATCTTGCCATCTTCATTTTTGTCGATACCGCGGCGCAGGCCCTCGGTATTCAACCAGCGAAACTCGTCGGCAGTTCCATTCGCGTCGGTATCGGATTCCCGGTAGACTTCGACGCCTGCATGAAAATAGCTCCAGCGATCCAACTTATTGTCGCGGTTGGTGTCGGCGAACCAGCGGAGAGGCTGTCCACCCTTGCCGGTAATCCAAAACCCCTTACCGTCGGGACGCGTCCTTTCCTCGATGCTGCAATCTGCCATTTGTTGACGACTGACTTGTTCATACGTCACATCGGGTTGACGCGGCTTGTACGACAAGGCCTTGACTAACTGCTGACTTGGCTCCTGTGCCAGCCCGACGCTTCCGAGCGGCAGACAGAGCAGGGCGGCGAGTAAACGGGGACGAATTCGAGCTTCCGGCATGGCAATGCGACTCCTGACGGGTTGCTGGCTGAAGCCTTGCACCGGCCCACGCTATCCCTTTGCCAACCGAATCTCGATCGAAACGGGCGGACAGCGGTAAACCGGTGTATCGGCGTGGTTTTAGGTGGGTTGTATCAAGTCGCGGAGTTTGAGGGAATCGACATTTCCGCCAACAATAGCAAAGGCTTCCAGGAACTTTGGGGAGAATCGCACCGTTGGCGGACAATCGTTAAAGTCCACGGAGACGACATGCCGATTCGAGCTGATCTTGGGTGGCGGCAAGCAGCAGAATAGTTGCGGAAAGTTGCCGGCAGCGACCGCGGCATTGAAGCTTGACAGGTCGGAACCATGCGATACGATCTTCCACTCTTGCGTGAGCCTGGGTGAGCCGAGACGGCTTTCTTCCGAGGGTTGAGCAAGAGCAAATTTGGGCGCGTAGCTCAGTTGGTTAGAGCGCGTCGCTGATAACGACGAGGTCCCAGATTCGAGTTCTGGCGCGCCCACTAGATTGAAAAGTTTGAAATCCCAATTATCAATGACCAAACCTTGTGGTCTAATAGTTGGGTAGTCACAAATCGAAACGCTGATGTTTGGGGTTTGGGTCTTCTCGATGTAGACCTGCCACTCAACTTCACTGAGATTTTGACTTTGGCGACCCGGGGGTGTAGCTCAGTTGGGAGAGCACCTGCTTTGCACGCAGGGGGTCATCGGTTCAAGTCCGTTCACCTCCACTCGGTAGTTTGGCGGAATCGAGTTTTGCCGGGCCGACAGGTCCGGCGGCGCTCGGCGAAGTTTGAAACGTGATGGGAAAATCAGCGGCAACCGAACGTGGTTGCTACGAATTTCCCGAAGCGTTCCAGCCCTTTGAGCAATGCAAATCAGCACCGGCTCAAAACCTTCGCAAAAAAGTTTCCAGATGGCATTGACCGTTTGAAACTCACCGCATAAATTACTGGGCTCCCTTGGACGTAACAGAGCGACCAGGGAAACTGATCTTTGACAATTTGGTTGATTGGTAATTGGCATCTTATGCGTTGTCCGGAATTTTGATTCTGGAGACGCAACACGACGCTGGAGTCGGCAAGCTATAGCCACGTTTGGTTGCACAGTTAAGACGCTCGTTCCTTGTGGGCAAGCCTTCTTGGTGTGTAATTGATCGGGTTATCGTTTGTCTGACACCGATGATTACGAGCGCTGAATTTGTTGTCTCGGTTGCTTCGGCAACTGCGGTTGGCAATCAGCAGCTGAGTGCGATCAACACTCAGCAACATCGATATTTCAGCTCGAGTTCTGGCAGGTTGGTGTTGTTGTGAGAGGTTTTCCTTTTGCGGCGGGCCGGCTGGGCTCGGAATTGAGAGTTCGAGATTTCGGTGGTCAAGTTACTAAGGGCGTATGGGGGATGTCTTGGCATCAGAAGGCGATGAAGGGCGTGGAAGTCTGCGAAAAGCTTGGGGGAGCTGACAAACGAGTGTTAATCCCGAGATACCCGAATTAGCTCGTACTGAATTCATAGGTACGAGTGGCTAACCCAGGGAACTGAAACATCTAAGTACCTGGAGGAGAAGAAAGAAAAATCGATTCCGTAAGTAGCGGCGAGCGAAAGCGGAACAGCCCAAACCGCAAGGGTTTCCCGAGCGGGGTTGTAGGGTCCTTCACATGGGAGTTACAAAATTCTGGCTAGAAGAAGTGTCCTGGATACGGCACACCATAGAGGGTGACAGTCCCGTACTCGAAAGCTTTGAATCTCCCGAGGGATACCTGAGTAGGTCGGAGCACGTGAAACTCCGACTGAATCTACGGAGACCATTCCGTAAGGCTAAATACTCTCTGATGACCGATAGCGAACTAAGTAGAGCGATCGAAAGGTGAGAAGAACCCCGGCTAGGGGAGGACAGTGAACCTGAAACCATAACGCCTACAAGCGGTCGGAGCACGATTTAACGTGTGACGGCGTGCCTTTAGCAAAATGATCCGGCGAGTTACCGTCTGTGGCTCGGTTAAGCCTCTCAGGGGCGAAGCCATAGGGAAACCGAGTCTTAATAGGGCGACATTGTCGCAGGTGGTAGACGCGAAACCTGGTGATCTACCCATGAGCAGGGTGAAGCGCGAGTTATATCGCGTGGAGGCCCGAACCCACTTGGGTTGA
>JANSWS010000728.1 GCA_024743355.1 bacterium | reverse complement strand
GTGACAACAGCGCTGACATAGCTGCACATGGCCGGCAGTGCAAAGTCGTGGCTTGGCCCCAGGCAGTATATGACGGCTACCGCTCTGAGCAGCAGGCCCCATCGCGCAAGGTCCGCAACACCGGCGGCAAGACGAAGCTGGCGGCCATTCTGCACGGATTCTTATTGCTGGGATCCGTCGCCTTGTTGCCCATGTATCTGAACATGATCCCGCTTTCCGCCTTGGCCGCGATTCTAATCGTGACCGGCATGCGATTGGCCAGTCCCGCTCTATTTCGTGAGATGTGGCGAGGCGGACGCTACCAGTTTGTGCCTTTCTTAATCACCCTGTTGGCAATTGTTTTTTCCGACCTGTTGATCGGGATCCTGATCGGCCTGGCTGTCAGTGCCGCCTTCATTTTGAACAGCAATCTACGCAATCCGGTTCGCATGATTTCGGAAAAGCATCTGGGCGGTGAGGTGCTGCGAGTGACCTTGCCGAACCAGGTCAGCTTTCTGAATCGAGCTTCCATTGAAAAGGCATTGAAGCAAGCGCCCAAGGGTACCCATCTCTTGCTGGATGGTTCGAATACGGACTACATCGATCCGGACGTGCTTGGAATTTTTCATCAATTTCGTGATAAGACGGCCGCGGCTCACCATGTTGCCGTCAGCTTTTTCGGCTTTCGCGACAAGTATCGTCTCAAGGACGATACACGATACGCACAGCATTCGACACAGGATCTGCAAAGGCTGCTAACTCCCGAGGATGTGCTTGATATTCTCAAGGAAGGAAATCAACGGTTTGTTGACGGGCAGCGTTTGTTTCGCAACCTGCCACAGCAACTGGCCGATACGTCACAGGGGCAGTTCCCCTTTGCTTGCGTGTTGAGTTGCATTGATTCGAGGGCGCCAGTGGAAACGGTTTTTGATCTCGGCTTGGGAGATATTTTCAGCATCCGCATTGCGGGCAATGTCACGAGTGGCGATGTGCTGGGGAGTATGGAGTATGCATGCTCGATTGCGGGTGCCAAATTGATCTTGGTGCTAGGCCACACGCGCTGTGGTGCGGTCAGCGCCGCGGTCAAGATGCGCAAGGCAGGTGCAGAATCTGCCGCAGCCAAGACGTGCTCGCACCTTGGGCATTTTGTTGAAAAGATTCAGGAGGCGTTTGTGCATTCAGCCGAGGATCTGGCTGGTGCTGACGAGTCCTTGATACAAGAGATTACGAAACGCAACGTCCTGCATTCGGTGTCTCAAGTGCTGAAGCAGAGCACCGCAATTCGCGAAGCTGTCGAAGCTGGGCGAATTGCCGTGATGGGAGGCATGTACGACGTGGCTACGGGGCGGGTTGAATTCTACGCCCATGAGGCGCGAGGTCTGCGACCCGAGTTCGCAGATCATTTCGTGGGAGTCGAGGCCTCGAAGTAGAGAAGCCCCGTCGGTTGAAGTTGCGATCCACCGTCTGGCGACGGTAGCCACGTCCACCGTCTGGCGACGGTAGCTACGCTCGCCAGAGCGTGGTGTTTCAGAGCGTGAAGGAATGTTGTGCAGGTCCACCGTCTGGCGACGGTAGCCACATCCACCGTCTGGCGACGGTAGCTACATCCACCGTCTGGCGACGGTAGCTACATCCACCGTCTGGCGACGGTAGCTACATCCAGCGTCTGGCGACGGTAGCTACATCCACCGTCTGGCGACGGTAGCTACATCCAGCGTCTGGCGACGGTAGCTACGCTCG
>JANSWS010000752.1 GCA_024743355.1 bacterium | reverse complement strand
TACGGCGTTGAATTCAATCAGACCTTGGTCGCGATGAATGCGCCCGGCAGCATCCGGCGGAGTATCTTGTCGGCTGTTGGCACTCAACTCTTTGATCGGCTCGGCAATTTCGGCGCCTGACGGAACCACGGACAATGGATGGGGTTGGTCGCCTCGCTTCCGTATCTCCTCCTGGGCTTGGCGAACCCAATCGTAAAAGGGATAAGGCTTGGTCAAACGCGGACCATATTGCTGGATGCGACGACGATAGATGTATTGATTGGGCTGCAAGGCAAGTGCCCTGCCCCAGGCGTCAATTGCCAATTGGAAATCATGTGCCTCAGCCCGTGAACTGTCATAGCGCATGCGGTGGGCGACACCCAAACCGAATTCCGCTGGAGCGTAGTTCGGATTGAGCTCCAAAGCCCGCTGGTAACCAGCGATGGCTTGGTCGATCGGTTTCTCCCCATCCCACAACACATGATGGTCGCCCAACGCCGTCCAAGCCTCGGCAGACTTCGATTGGCGAGCGGCAGTGCGCAGCAATTCGATGTCAGGTAGCTCGGGTTCTACTGGTGCTACGGCTCGGTCCGTCGCTGGTCGTCGCAGAAATGCGTCGAATTCGTCGGCTTTCAGGTCGGCGTCCACCACAACGCCAGCCTCATCGAGAGCGACAAAATAGGGTACCGCCTGGGCGCGCAATTGATTGACAGGATCATGCAGAATGGGCCAGTCGAAACCCTGCCATTGGGCAAACAGTCGACAGCGATCCGCATGCTGTTCCTGGATGACTCCCAGAACGACCAAATCGCCTGTCTCGCGGGCTGCCTGAGTAAGTTCATGCCACACGGGCACGTGTCGTCGGCAGCCGGCTCACCAGGATGCAAAGTGAATCAGCAGCACTTTCTTGCCGCGATACTGAGCCAATGACACGGGTGCGCGATCGACGATATTCGGTAAAGTGAAATCCGAATGCATCTCACCCACCTGCGGCTGATAGGCTTCAACCGTCTCGCCGTGTAAGGTCGACGCGGCAAAAAATAAGATCGATACGCCGGCTAAGATCAAGATCGTTGCCGTCTGGCTAAGACTTATTGGCAGTGTTTGCAATCGGTAAAACCTTCTGAAAAGTTTCGGCCTCTGAGTTTGACTTGCCCTCATTGTATCCCATGCGCGCCGCTGGCTTTGTGAGTTATCAGACATTATGGGAGGATCCGACGAAAGATCATGGACATTGGATGGCTATGGCTTTTGTGCTATTGGGCGGGCAGTGCTCTGAGGCTCAAGTTGTGCGTTCGGGCGGACTGCAAGCGTGCTTCGACGATCCCGTTCGGCAACCGGGACGTACGGTAGGATCCGCTTGCCGAGCGGTTCCTTGCGAGGTTTGATCTTGGGTGGACGGTCGATTGGGGCCGGACGCTGGATGGCTTTGGTTTTGTGCTATCGGGCGGGCAGTGCTCTGAGGCTCAAGCCGTGCGTTGAGGCGAACTGCAAGCGTGCTTCGACGATCCCGTTCGGCAACCGGGACGTACGGTAGGATCCGCTTGCCGAG
>JANSWS010000563.1 GCA_024743355.1 bacterium | reverse complement strand
GGTAGCTACGCTCGCCAGAGCGTGGAGGTGGTTCAGGTGGCTACGGTCATGGACGATATTGTTCAGAATCGCGTCCAGTCCTATACTTAGCGACTTCTGGACGGCGATCGGCAAACAGGGCATTTTGCAGCCGGAATTGACCGTCCCAATGAGTTTTTACTCGTGAAAGTTAGCAATGAATCGAGCCCACAAGCACGAACTCGAACGCAATATTCTGGCGGACCGAATGGAATCCATGGTGGCTTCCGTTCAACCCATTTTGCCTGCCATCTTGGGGGGTATCGCCATTCTCGTCGTTGGGTCCATCATTTGGGGCGTGTATTCGTCGAGTGTAAAGAGCCGCCAGTCCGCCGCGTGGACCGAATATTACTTCAATCTTTCGGGCGGTGACGCGGAAGCTTACTTGGACGTGGCGGAAGCCTATCCAACCAGCAATATGTCTGGATGGGCTCGTTTGGCGGCTGCGGACAGCTATTTGCACAAAGGCATCGAGGCGCTGTATGTGAATCGCAGCGAAGGTGAGGACAATCTGAACCAGGCCGTGGCAACTTATCAGGAGATTCTGCAAGCAGCGAGTGAGCCCGGGCTGATTGCCAAGGCTCAGTGGGGATTGGCGCAGGCCCATGAATCCCTGGGTGACTTGGAGCAGGCGGCATCCTTTTATGAGCAATTCGCTTCGACCGCGACGCAGCCGGAATTGATCAACGCGGCCGCTTCGCGTTTGGCTTTCATCAACAGCGCAACCGGCAAGAGCTTTTACGACTGGTTCAGCAAGCTGGAGCCCAAGCCCGATGCACCCATTCAGCTGCCCAGTGACTTAAGTTTTCCACCGGTGAACCCGGATTTGCAGTTCGGTACACCGGACTCTGGATTGGATTTCGGTTCGCCAAGTTCCGAAGGCAGTTCGGATGACAGCCCCTTACCGCTCGATCCTCCGGCTGAGATCGATCCTGAGAATCTTCCTGAGCTGGATTTAACCGCGCCTGCGGGAACCGGAAAGACGGATGATATCCAGTCGCTCGACCTGCCGCCCGCCGAAGGCGATAACACTGGAAAATCCACGGAAGGTGATTCCTAGGCGGACTTCAAGTAGGTTCCGCATGCCGAGCGGATCCTGTCTGTGTGGTTTGGGGTTGGCTCGGGCAAACCCCAAAGTTCTGTCCGACCCCCTGCGAATCATTACTTGCTCTGAAACTGGTTCTTTGGCCGTGGAAAATCTTACCGACGATCAGCGCGTCTTTCGGCACATCGTCGACGAACAGGAGCATGGCCGCCGCATCGACGCCGTTCTTGCCTTGCTGCTGAATGAGTATAGCCGCGTGTTTTTGCGGAAGGTTGTCCAGGATGGCGGGGCTGAAGTTGACGGGACGCGCGTCAAGCCAAGTTTCAAGGTGCAGACGGGCCAACAAATCGTGGTTCGACTGCCACCTCCGCCGGAGGACGGTCCTCAACCCGAAGAGATTCCTCTGAAGATCTTGTACGAGGACGATGCTCTCATTGCCATCGACAAGCCGGCCGGAATGGTTGTGCACCCCGCCAAGGGCAACTGGAAAGGAACTCTGGCTAGCGCATTGGCCTTCCGCTTTCAGCAATTGAGCGATGTTGGCGGCCCGACACGTCCAGGCATTATTCATCGCCTCGATCGTGACACCAGCGGAGTCATCTTGGTGGCCAAGAGCAATGCTGTGCATCTGCGTCTATCCGAGCAATTTGAGAAACGCGATGTGCAGAAGGAATATTTCGCGATCGTGATCGGCCAGGTAGAGTTGGATCGCGATGTGATCCGCTTGCCAATCGGGCCGCATCCCTACCAACGGGACAAGATGGCCATTCGTCGCGATCATCCCCAGTCGAAAGAGGCGGAAACCTGGTACGAGGTTGTCGAGCGATTTGGCCGAATCAATTGTCTCAAGGTTATGCCCAAGACGGGGCGGACTCACCAGATCCGCGTGCATTTAGACCACATGGGCGCGCCGGTCTTGTGCGATCGTCTTTATGCGGGACATGCCAGAATTTCCCGCGGTGAATTGCTCCGCCGCCAGGCACTGAAGCAACCCCCTCAGGCTGGCGATGACGAGATCTTGCTGGAGCGGCAAGCCTTGCACGCTCGCCGCATCGAATTTCAACATCCGATCAGTGGTCAGCAGATCGCGATTGAAAGCCCTGTGCCTGATGACATGCAGTCCGTTCTCAATGTTCTGCGGTCTGCCAAGGCTTGATCTCCAGAATTATCATGGTGCGTAGTTTTCGCGTTCGCCAAGGCGGGATGCACCGGACTGGAAACAGCAAGACAGTGCCCATGAACGTTTGGCACTGCCATGAATAGCTCAGGCTCGCACTACAATGGTAACGGGGGATGGCCATGAATCGTGGAATGTGGATTTTGCTGATGGGGATTGCCTGCTTGCTACCTGCCTCGGGTCGATCGCAAGACGAGCCACCCAAATTCGCCATTGTGTTGCACGGAGGCGCGGGCGGAGATCCAAGTCGCTGGTCCGAAGAGTATCAACAGCAGCGACGAGACGGCATGAATGCCGCCCTCAATCTGGGCGTCGAGCGTCTTCGCGCGGGCGATGCAGCTTTGGATGTGGTCGAAGCTGTGATTCGGCTTCTGGAGGATGATGCGACCTTCAATGCGGGCCGCGGAGCCGTGCTCAACGAACAGGGGCAGCATGAACTGGATGCGTGCATCATGCATGGCAAAGACCTCCGCTGTGGAGCCGTCGCCAGCGTTACCCAGATCAAGCATCCCATCTCCTTGGCTCGCAAAGTCATGAGCGAAACACGGCATGTGTTATTGATGGGGGAAGGTGCCGACAAGTTTGGATTAAGCCTGGGTTTGGAATCCGCACCGGCGGAATACTTTCAAACCGATCGTCAGAAAAAAGCCTGGCAGGCCTGGAAGAATCGCCAGACCGAGCTTTCCCATCAGAACCCGGGAGACTCTCAAGCCAATGATCCGCGAAAGGACAGCGAGAGTTCCAAAGAGCCTTACTTCGGAACTGTCGGGTGTGTGGTTCTGGATACGCATGGTGACTTGGTTGCGGGAACCAGCACCGGCGGTTTGATGGGAAAGCGGTGGGGCAGGGTAGGGGATAGCCCCATCGTTGGAGCTGGGAACTACGCCGACAACGGGACCTGTGCTGTGTCCGGCACTGGCATCGGTGAGGAGTTCATCCGCCGCAACGTGGCGGCCGATGTTGCCGCCCGCATGCGTTATGGAGGCTTGGATTTAAAATCGGCCGCCCAGCAAACCATTGCTACCCTGCCCGAGGACGCTGGCGGCATCATTGCCGTGGATTATAAAGGCAACATGGTCATGGAATTCAATACGGTGGGCATGTCCAGGGCTTATGCCAATTCAAGCGGAACCAGGGGCGTCTTTCTCGGGCGGGAGAACGAAGAATAGTCGACACGTCTCGTTGATAGCAACCAAGGTTGTCTGTCACTGGCTTGCCAGTGAGTTCCAAGTTTGTGTGGCACTGGCTCGCCAGTGTGCTCCAGGTTTGTGTGGCACTGGCTCGCCAGTGTGTATTTTTAATTAGCAGCTTGTGTTCGGGGCAGCTTTGATCTCGAACGAAGCATGGATCCTAACTGGACAACGCCACCTTGAGCTATGTAGCAACCAATACAAGCACGCAGCGCAAGCAAGTGTGTTTCGACTCAAGGGATTCACGCGCTCGCGTTTCGTGCTTGCAATGATGGGGACTTGTCGCTACGCAACTAAGCCGCGAGACCAGTGGTTCTTCGCAGTTTATCTGCTTCGATCTGCAACGCTTGGCCATGTGCGTGCAAGCTGGTAAGGGGCGGATTCCACGGGCGAGCCCGTGAAGATATAGGAAGCCGGGCCGCTAGAACGGAAACTGGAGTTGTCAAACCTTCAGTAGTTCTAAAGGACACCGGCTATGAAAACAGAATATCACATTGCG
>JANSWS010000756.1 GCA_024743355.1 bacterium | reverse complement strand
GGGCCTTTCGATCGTGCACGAACTTGACAGGATTCGTGGGGATCTCAAGCTAACCGATGATAATGCCAAAGCAATATCTGATTTGGTGCAGAAACGTAAATCAGAAATCGATTTTCAACTGACTGCGGTTTGGCAACGCCTGTCAAAATCAGAGCCCGCCGATGATTTCATTGACAGCGAACTTATGGTTCTTGTTGCTCACGAGACAATTGAAGAGGCGAATTTCATCGGCATGACTGAGGAGTTGCTGACGCCAGAACAGGAATCGATTCTTCTGAATGAACTTTCTAAGAATGTCGCGTTTGCCAACTACCTGTATTGCGCAAAAAAATTCGGACTAACGCCACAACAACGATCGCTTTTCAACGACGCTGCGCGTGCAATCGCCCCTTCGGCGCAAAACACGCGTGAACAGACTGACCGTGATTTTCAACTTAAATTTCACGCTGCTATGGAGTCGCTGGGTAGAGAGCAATTCGAACAGGCCGCCAAAGCAAAGGGAATCATTCCAGCGGGCAAAACGCTCAGTGAGTTCTACCTCGAACAAGAACCTGAACGTCAGATGATACTTTCAAACAACGTCAAATGGTTTGCTGAGATGCGCGCTGAATTGGAGCGTTAGAACTTCTGGACGAACCATCCAATGCACCCCAGGAACGGTGGTCGAACTACTTTTGACGACCAGTCGCCTCCCGCTCCGGGGTGATTGGTAACGTTCGTCCTTTTAAATTCCATGGAACACGGCGAAGCTTGGCTATTAGAGACTCTTGCAATGTTCCGATTGCCGGTTGCGCACATGATGCGTTCTGAGCGATCAATGAACGACTGGCTCAATCGGGGCTACCACGCGCTCTCACCTGACGATCTTATTGCGACTCTGACGCGGATGTTTGAGCGTGGCGATATCGATGCGTACTACAACGATGACTTTAATAAACCCGCAACAATAGATACGTTCCTAAAGGGGCTCGGCAATTCAGAATGCAATCTGCATTGTGGGGTTACGCACGCGGGAGGAAAGCGATGGGAACAACTCGCAAATCCAGACTGGGATCGATACTTCGAAGGTTTTGGCTGGGACGGTGATAATGTATTGTTACTTGCAACCACACTTGAACGGTTGGACGAGCTTACTGCCAATGCTGAAGTCTTGTGGAACTGTAAGATGACGCTTGCTAATAATGATATTATTGAAATTGTTCCCTGGGAACCGTTCACGTGGAAGACGCTACCCCGGGCGTTGAAGGCCACAGTTCGGTATATTAAATGTGAATTTGTACCGCGATCGCGCGAACAGATTATGATCGAGCACGAGAAAGATTGGCCACGCGAGGTCGAGCTTAGCTGGACAGCGCCAGGTTTAAGTTCTTCATGTTAGCTTTTGCGGGGTTTCACGTCGACGGACTTGATTCTGTCGGGGTCGATTCCCAACTTGAGTAAACGGTTCCTTCTCCGTTTGCGATGATACTTGGAGGCCTGGGC
>JANSWS010000436.1 GCA_024743355.1 bacterium | reverse complement strand
TCCGCCGCGGCGCCTAACCAATCAGGAAAACAAACCATGCACAGAATCAAAACGAACAAACCGCCAGCTGGGCCACCGGTCTGCCAAAATTTTCGCCTGCTAATCGGTCAAAATCGAAATCAGCGGTCGCTTGATTGAGGCCTAGTTGCTCCCAGCCCACACCCTGCTCCACAAAATCGTTGGGGGCCAGTTCCTGGTTGATGAGCACCGTATTCAGCAGCGTGCCGCCGTCGTAAATCGAGAAAGGCGCGTTGGTGGCCCGGTTGGCCAGCGTAGTCCAACTGGCGGCTACGGAATAATCGCCCGGGGTTACCGCAAAGGTCCAGCTGGCCGTGTCATTGCCGACACCCGAGGTGCTGTAGTGCATGTCACCCCGGAAGCCCTCCAGTTGCCAGTGCGTCCACTCGCCGCTGGATTGGAAACCAGGCTCACCATTGTCGATGATTTCCACACTCGTTACCTCTCCAACAAGCGTAACGTTAAATGGGCTTTCATCGCTGTCGTTGTTGCCCAGTATCAGCTGGCCGCTGGCGGTGCCCAACAACAGGCCGTCCAGCTGAATGGTAAATGAGGTGGATTCTCCTGGTCCTAGGTTCGTATTACTCAACGGACCGCTCAGACTGAAACCAGCCGGCAGTTCCAGGTTGGGATCCAACTGCAGATTGCCACCCCCGGCGTTCTTGACGGTCAAGCTCCGCTCTACGGCTACTCCATAGGCGGTGCTGCCGAAGTCTATCGTGGATACATCGTCTTCCAAAGCCACTCCGTCCCATTGCACGATGATCTCGGGAGTACTGGGCAAATCTCCAAGTCTTTCCAAACGGACGGCATCGGCGATCACGTAGTCGTTGGCGTCATCCGTCAACAGAACCGTGACACTGTCCCCAGTAACCAGAACGGTCCCCAGCCTTTCCCAGCTGGCACCATCGGCACTAAAGTCATTGGGCGGCAATTCTTGATTGATGGCCACGCTGGACAGCACGCTGCCACCGTCCAAGATCGTGAACGGTGAGTTGGTGGCGCGGTTCGGATTGGTCGTCCACGTCGCAGCCAATTGATACTCACCGGGAGCTACTTGGAAGGTCCAGCTTGCTTGATCGTTGCCGGTGCCTTTGGAGCTGTAATGGAAATCCGACTGATAACCCGCGTAGAGATAATTGATCCATGAACCGCTGGTGGCGAAGCCTGTGTCCCCGTTGTCGATTCGCAGTACGTTACTGGCAGATGCCAAAAGAGAGATGTCGTACTGGGCTTCGTCGTTGTCATTGCTGCTGAATGTCAGGCTGCCATTGAAGTTGCCAGCCTGTGCAGCTTGGAATTCGATCTCGAAGCTGGTCGATTCACCGGCTGCCAGTGTGGTCGAGCCGAAGGGCGAAGAAACGTTAAATCCGCCACTGGTTTCAATCGGAAGCTGCAGAAGCAATTCCTGTTCGCCGCGATTGGTAACGGTGAAACTCTGGCGGAGCGTTCCGGAAACGACTGTGCTGCCAAAGTCGAAGACACCCACTCCGTCCTCGAGCACTTGTCCGTTGACCGACAATTCGATTTCGGGGGCCGGTGGTAGATCCAGTCTCTGGATGCGGATGGCGTCGGCGATGACGTACCCATTGGCAGCATCGGAGAGCACTACGTTCAGCGTGTCACTGGTGATGCTGAACTGCCCCAGTTGCTCCCAGCCCACACCCTGTTCCACAAAATCGTCGGGGGCCACTTTTTGATTGACCGTAACGCTACTTAGAAAAGAATCGCCATCGTAAATAGAGAAGGGCGCGTTGCTGGCACGGTTGGACAGCGTGGTCCAGCTGGCGGCTACGGAGTACTCACCAGGGGTTAATGCAAAGGTCCAAGTGGCCGTATCGTTTCCGATACCGGAAGCACTGTAGTGCATGTCCCCATCCAGACCTTCGCCTAGCCAATGAGTCCATTCGCCCGACGCACTGAATCCGGGCTGCCCGTTATCAACAATTGACGAGGCGATCACGTCTGCCTGAAGCGTGAAGTTGTGAGTCGACTCATCGCTATCGTTGCTCAGGATACTGATCTCGCCCTGCCTGAATTTCAATTCGGTCGTATCCACAGCGATGGAAATGGTTACGGAATTGCCAGGCGCAATGGAATAAGTAGGGGGCGGAGAGACCAGAGAAAAGCCCTCAGGAACCACAACTGAGGTAACTTCAAGAGACTCCGTTCCGACGTTGCGAATCACCAGTTCCTCGGAAAGCACAGATTCAAAAAATGCCGATCCAAAATCCACGGTGCTTTGTTCATCATCGACGACGATGCCTCGATGGCGAATTTCGATCTCTGGTCCTGGAGGCAGGTCAGCCACCTTCTCGATGCGAATCCCGTCTGCAATCACGAACTCATTGGCATCGTCGGAAAGCTGGACCCTTAACGAACCACCGGCCACGGTAAACT
Source organism: bacterium (assembly GCA_024743355.1). Classification (GTDB taxonomy): domain Bacteria; phylum Planctomycetota; class Planctomycetia; order Pirellulales; family Pirellulaceae; genus Aureliella. The sequence continues at coordinate 4,051 of JANSWS010000436.1, read as the reverse complement.
CGCCGAGCTGCTTCCAGCCCACGCCAAAATCCTGGAAATCATTGGGCACTAATTCTTGATTGACACGCACAGTGCCTTGGACGCTGTTCCCGTCGTAGACGGTATAAGGCGCATCCGTAGCGCGATTACTGAGTATGGACCAGGTAGCGGCGACCTTATATCTGCCCGGGAGCACATCGAAGTCCCAAGTTGCGACATCGGAGCCATTCCCGGCGTTACTAAAAGTAATGTCATTGTTTAGGCCTTGATTGAGCCACGGAGTCCACTGGCCTGTAGTGAAAAAGCCGACGTCACCATCATCCAACTTGAGTACGTTGGATACTTTGCCGGCGACATTGAAATTAAAGATGCCTTCATTGGCATCGTTGTTCCCGAACGATATTTGGCCGGTATAGTTACCCAATTGCTGAGCATTCAGCGCCACCTCGAATGTAGTGGACTCGCCGGGCGCCAGAATCGTATCCGCAAAAGAGGTAACGAGAGAGTAGCCGTTGGGAAGACTTATGGCGGGATCCAGTATCAGATCATCCAGGCCAACATTCTGGACTGTAATTGTTTCGCGAACGGGTACGCCGGGCAATGTATCGGGGAACAGCACGGTGCCCGATCCATCCGTGATTTGCTTTGCGTTGTGTCGGACCTGAATCTCGGGACCCGAGAAGTTAAGGGCTTGATATGCATTCAGCCGTCCGCCGGTGATTGAGCGGCCTTGCAGGTCGCTGACGGGATCCACGGTCTCCATGACGGCAGCCATCAGCTGGGCTTGCGTCCAATCAGGATATGTGTCTTTGACCAGCGCGAGCGTTCCGGCAACGTGCGGCGTTGCCATCGAGGTTCCATTGAAAAAGCTGTAGGTGTTACCGATTGTCGTGCTGAGAATGTTAACTCCAGGCGCTCCCAAATCGACGGAAACTGCGCCATAGTTGGAGAAACTTGCCAACTGATCTTCGTGGTCTAAGGCGGCCACGCTCACGATATTCTCAAGATCGTAGGCGGCTGGATAGAAGGGTGCTACATCATTGTTTTGGCCTACTCCGAAGGAGTTTCCATTTCCCGCCGCGGCAACAAAAATGTGCCCCGCATCTTGGGCATTGCGAATCGCATCATACAGTCCCGGTGAGAAGGAACCATTGAATCCCCAACTATTGTTGGAAATGGTAGCTCCGTTGGCGACGGCATAGTCGATCGCCGCGATGGCAGCGCCCAGGTCGCCACTGCCGTCGGCCCTGAGGAACTTGATCGCCATGATCTGGATGTCCCAGTTGACGCCCGTGATTCCCAAGGAGTTGTCACCGACTGCGCCGATAGTTCCAGCAACATGCGTCCCATGATCGTGATCATCCATCGGATCGGGATCGTTGTTGGCAAAATCGTATCCGTAGATATCGTCGGCGTATCCGTTGTTGTCGTCGTCGAAGTTGGGGATGCCATTGAGTTCCAGGTCATTGACCCACATGTTCGCCTGTAAGTCAGGATGCGTGTAGTCCACACCGGTATCGATCACAGCGATGATTGTGTTACCTCTACCCGTGGCAATGTCCCAAGCCTCTGTAGCATCAATGTCCGCGTCTGCGACCCCTGCAGTCTGGCCGGTATTATTAAGTCCCCACAAATCCGTGAAGCTCGGATCATTGGGTATGGCTTGGATTTGAATGCGATAGTTCGGTTCGGCGTAAAGAACATCTGGATGGCGTTGATAGACCGCCAAGGCATCTTCGACGGAAACTCCATCACCTAATTCCACCGTAGCCAGGCCGGGGATGAAATGCGACATAGGGCCGGCCTTGGTGCCGGGCAAGATGTCATGTCCAAGGCCGTGACTGCGACTTTCCGCGACACAACGAACTTCCTGGCGGAATCGAACCAATATGCTGTCCGAGTCATACTGGTCAGGCTGCAAGCTCAGCCAGGATGAGTCTGAGTTGTCGATGCCGAAGTCGGCATTCAGAACTCGCCTGAATTCCAGCAGCTCAAGATTTACATGTCGGGTTCGATTGTTTCGCCTGCGTTGACGTCTGTCTATTCTCAAAAATGACATGCAAACCACCATCGTCGGAAACGGATCTGGAGACGTACCTGCTATCCAATCATTACAGTTGGCTGAACAGGTAGAGTCAACGAAGATGGAACAACGGATACATCAATTATCATCCGTACCGAAGAAACGCTGGTAAGCAGTTCTGGTTAGGCATGTTGTTCCGGTTAAACCGCCAGCATCAGGCATGAGCCATGCGAGGCCAGCTGCGAGAGCGCTGATGCACAAGCGGCCTGAAGCATCTAGAAATTGGCTGCGTTAGGGATTGATGTGCTAATGCCTGCCTTTGAGCACGTGCGAGTCCGTATTGGCGGTGTAAAAAATCGCATCGCCAGACTTGGTGGATGGCAGCATGCAGATTTCGAGCTAGTTCTGAATGTCGTCCGTGGCCGTCAACGCGGAGTGGGAATTCTTGCGGAGGGCCTTACCCGACAGTGCGCCCGTGGCACGTCCTCGGGCAATCGCAAAGCTTCCGTTAACAAGTAGATGCACCAAGCCGTCACTATACTGATGTGGTTGTTCGAAGGTAGAACGATCGATAAAGTCCGGCAAGCTTATGACGGCAACGTCGGCAACATAACCAACACGCAGGTAGCCACGATCTTGCATGCCCAGGATATCGGCTGGCAGGCCGGTACAGCTACGAATAGCCTGCTCCATTGGCAGAACCTGTTGCTGATGTGAATAAAAGCCAATCTTCCGTGGGAAGGTACCATAATTGCGCGGGTGCGGGACTGTGCTGTTGAAGACCTTGGCGGCACCATCGGAGGCTGTCGCCACCCAGGGTCTTTGCATCACAAACTGCACGTCGCTTTCATCGATGCTGTGATTGACAATCGATGCGCCTCCAGCGCGTTCAATTTGCAGCACCAGCTCGAAAGGTTCCATGCCTTGGGCGCGTGCGATCTCATCCAATCGCCGTCCCGCCCAATCCGGATGTTTGTCGAACGCGGCGACTTGGATGCGATGGCCGTTATCGGTCAGTGTGATCTTGTTGCGAATCGCTTGATAGATACTTTCCGACTCGGCGTGGCCAACTTCTAATCTTGCGAGCATTGCCTCGCGGCCTCCTGCCCTGGCCCATGCAGGAATCACGGTAGCGGATAGCGACGTGCTGGAAGCTGTATAGGGGTACTGATCCGCTGTCACGAGTTGGCCGGCGCGTCGGCTTTGCTCGATCATTTCGACAGCCGTGCGGACCAGTCCCCACGAGTCCTTACCCGATGACTTGAAATGCGAGATATGTACCGGTAGTTGCCCCCGTTTGCCAATCTCCAGCGCTTCCTGGACGGAATCGAGCAAGCCCAGGCCCTCGTTTCGAATATGGCTGGCGTAGAAGCCCGAGTGCTTAGCCACAACACTGGCAACGGCTGCCAATTCGCTGGTGTCGGCATAGGAACTGGGGACATAGATCAATCCGGTCGACATTCCCCAAGCTCCATCGCGCATGGCTTGTTCCGCCAATTCGCACATTTGCTGCAATTCTTCCGTGCTGGCCGGTCGATTGGCAGTTCCCATGACCTCGCGGCGCAAGTCTCCTTGGGGCAACAGATGTGCAATGTTGACGCCCGCTCCCAAAGCATCGATTTTGTTGTAATAGTCTGCGACCTGAATGGGCCCGCTGCCACAATTGCCGGTGACCACCGTGGTACATCCCTGCGTCAGGAAGTTCGACAGCGAGCGGGTTTCTTTTTCCAAAACTTCGTCATCGCTGTGATTATGCAGATCGATGAAGCCCGGGCAAATAATGAGATCCGAACAGTCGATCACGATTTTCGCGGTGGCGATTGGAAACTCGCCCACCGCGATAATTTTGTCCTCACGGATGGCCAGATTGCCCCGGGTCGGTAATTCGCCATCTCCCAAATAGAGTTCGCCGTTCTGCAAGACAATATCCGCATCGACGCCGGCCTCGTCGGCCCCCAGTGGAGCGATGAACAGGCAGCCAAGCACCAGCAAGCTGAGAACAGACGTGCGCAAACAATGGCGATTTGGCTTGGACCGCATGTAGAATCC
>JANSWS010000338.1 GCA_024743355.1 bacterium | reverse complement strand
ATCCAGGTTCAAGGCATCGGTAAAAGTTTCGCCGGCGTACGGGCGTTGCAGGATGTCGATCTCGAGCTTCGGTCGGGCGAAGTGCTGGCGGTCGTGGGCGAGAACGGAGCCGGCAAATCAACGCTGATGAAGATTCTGGCCGGCGTTCAGTTGCCGGATGAAGGGCAAGTGTTGATCGACGGTCAGCCGGTGAAACTGGATTCATGTCGAGCGGCGATGGAACGCGGCATCGTGCTGATTCACCAGGAACTGAATCTGGCCGAAAATCTGGATGTAGGTGCCAACATCTTTCTCGGCCGCGAACCCCTTCGATTCGGGCTGATCGATCACCGCAAGATCCATGAAGAGTCTCGCAAATATTTGAGCATGGTGGGGCTGGACGTTGAGCCTACCACGCTGGTCCAAGAGTTATCGATTGGCCGCCAGCAGATGGTCGAGATTGCCAAAGCTCTGTCCGTGGGCGCTCGTGTGTTGATCATGGACGAGCCAACTTCGAGTCTGTCCGCTCGCGAAACGGCGCGATTGTTTGAAGTCGTCAGGGATCTGCGCAGCAAGGGTGTCAGCATCATCTACATCTCCCATCGACTTGGCGAGGTTCGTGAGTTGGCCGATCGCGCTTGCGTGCTGCGAGACGGTCGCAATGCCGGAGAACTGGCACGAAACGAAATCCATCATGACAACCTCGTGCGGCTGATGGTCGGTCGTGAACTATCGCAATTCTACGCCCGGACCTCGCATCCGATTGGCGAAGTTGTGCTGGAGGTGCGGAATCTGGTGACTCCGGCTTGGCCGCAGCACCCGGTCAGTTTTAGAGTCCATCAGGGCGAAATCGTGGGCCTGGCCGGTCTGGTGGGTGCTGGGCGGAGTGAGTTGCTACAGGTATTGTTCGGTGTGGACCAGCCGCTGGCCGGTGAAATTCGGCTGAACTCCGAGACGCTTCAACTAGCCAGCCCCGCCGACGCCATCGCGGCCGGCATTGCATTGGTCCCCGAAGATCGAAAACAGCATGGTCTGATTTTGGAGATGTCCGTACGTGAAAACACATCGCTGGCGGGGCTGAAACGGAATCGACTGCCTCTGGGCTTCCTCAACCGAAAGCAAGAAGATTTGGACACGGGCCGCATGTCGGACAAGCTGCGGATTAAGACCCCCGGGCCGGAGCAGGTTGTCCAATATTTGTCGGGCGGCAATCAGCAAAAGGTCGTCATCGGCAAATGGCTGGCTCTGTCGCCGAAGCTGCTCTTGCTGGACGAGCCAACGCGGGGAATTGACGTGGGCGCCAAGGAGGAAATCTATCGCTTGATGGAGGAACTGGCGGAAGCCGGGATGGCAATCCTGTTTGTTTCCAGTGAGATGGAAGAGATTTTGGGAATGAGCGACCGGACGCTGGTGATGCACGAAGGCAGAATCGCTGGAGAACTCCAACGCGATGAATTATCCGAAGAGTCTGTCATGCAACTGGCAACCGGCGGGGCCGCGGTCGAAGCCCTACCGAGCTGATGGTAGCTTGCCCCGCGGAGCGATGTACGATAGGCGATCCCTGGTAGTCTTGTAGCAAAGGTGCACTGTGGGCGAATTGCTTGGGAAATATAAAAAAGTTTTCGGTATTCTGGGTTTGTTGGTGGCAATCTGCGCCTTTACCGCTGCCCTGGCTCCCGAGTCCTTTCTGAAACCTGCCAACATCGAAAATACCGTCCGCTGGACGGCGCTGTTTGGAATCATTAGCGTTGGCGTCTCCTTCGTGATCATGACCGGTGGAATCGATCTGTCGATCGGTTCGGTAGTCGGGCTGGTGGGTTGCATTCTGGCAATGTCACTAAATACGACTTACACCGCCTTGGATACACTGCAGGTCACCGCCACAGTTCCGGATCGACACGAACTCAAATGCGCTAGCGATGCCACGTCTTTTGCCGCGGGAGATAAGCTCCGATATTTAGAAGATATCTACACGGTGGTCTCGTCCGATGGGAATTCGATCATTGTGCAAGAAGATCTGGCGAATTCGACTGAGGGTCAGTTGGTACGAATTTTGGATCCGCTGTCGCTAACCGAGGAACAAACGGATGCGGTATGGCGGGGAGCTAACCAGCGAAGACTGAGGTCTGTTGAAGTTGCTGGAGAGTGGCCGGCTGTGCGACCGGATGATCGGCTGACTTTGGTACCCGCGGTGGGGCTCACTCAGGATTTTGTGATTGCCAATTCAGTCGTGGCCAATGGTAACACTGCGATCGAATTTTTTGTTCGCGAAAACCAGCGAGTCCGCGAGCCTGAGCATGTGATCATCGCCCGTCGCGCCCAGGTGATGCCCACCTGGTGTGCCATCGCATTGGCGCTGGGTGTCTCGCTGTTGATTGGACTCATACACGGGTTGCTTATCACCAAAGTTAAATTGCAACCCTTTGTGGTAACGCTCTGCGGTCTGCTGATCTACCGTGGGGTGGCTCGCTATCTAACTGGGGACCAGGAGCAAGGATTCGGGAGCGAGTATCCGCGGCTCAAGGAGCTCGCCAAGGGCGATTTTCTGCAGCTGCTAACGGGCAGAGAGTTCGCTTTCGATATTCCGATGCCATTTATTTATTTGGTCATCCTGGCCGTCATCGCGGCTATCTTTCTGAATAAGACGATTTTTGGTCGTTACATCCTGGCCCTGGGCCGCAACGACGCGGCCGCTCGCTACAGCGGCGTCAATACGCAGCGGATGGTGATCGTGGCCTATATGATCTGCTCCTTCTGCGCCGGGTTGGCAGCGATTCTTTTTGCCCTGGATCTAAACTCGATTCAGCCCGCCGGTCACGGAGAGTTCTACGAACTGTATGCGATTGCGGCAGCTGTATTGGGTGGCTGTTCGCTGCGGGGCGGCGAAGGCTCGATTCTGGGCGTGGTGATCGCCGCCGCCGTGATGCGAGTGCTTAACAATGCCATCAATTTGATCGACGGCATCGATACATCAACGGAGTTTGCCATCATCGGACTGGTCATTCTGATGGGGGTTATCGCTGACGAGACGGTTCGACGCATTGCCGCCAAGCGCAAAGCCACCCTAGCTTCATCCAGTTAAGTCGGAACTTTGCCGCGAGCGGAGGGAAGCTCTTCGAAGTTCGTGGAGTGATTGTGGATCCGGTCGAGTTCGGCCAGCCAGCCTGGGTTGTGGAATGCAGGAGACTTCCACTGCCGCGACCTACTCGACAGCCGACAGGGAAGGCTGATAATGACAACCCAGTCGGCCTCAGCCTGCACCGTAAAACCGTTGCCATTTTGAATGGCTACCCCCGGTGAACAGGTCACCATCGTGAATAGTTCGATCGAGGCACCGGCGGGATTATTTCGATTACCCAACGCTGAAGACAGTGGATTGCCATGGCCAAGAAAACAATTTCCGATATTGATCCGCAGGGCAAGGTTGTGTTGATGCGGGTGGACTTCAACGTTCCCCAAGATGATCAAGGCAACATCACCGATGATCGCCGTATTCGTATGGCCCTGCCTTCGATCGAGTCGGTCCTCGACCGCGGCGGCAAGCTGGTCTTGATGAGCCACTTGGGACGACCGAAGGGTACTGGACCGGAGCCTGAGTTCTCCCTGCGCGGGGCAGCGGAAAGGCTGGCCGAGCTGCTGGGAAAGCCGGTGACTTTCGCCAACGACACGGTGGGTGAGGATGCGGCCGCCAAGGTGTCGGCACTCGGCAACGGTGACGTGTTGGTGCTGGAAAATCTGAGATTCAACGCGGGGGAAAAGAAAGGCGATGCGGAGTTTGCCGCAAAGCTGGCCGCCTGGGCCGATATCTATTGCAACAATGCCTTTGGTACTTGCCATCGCACCGATGCGTCCATGCTGGCTGTCCCGCAAGCGATGGCTGGAAAGCCCAAGGTCGTAGGGGCCTTGGTGGCTAAAGAGATTCAGTATTTGAGCGATACGATTGCGAACCCGGCCCGCCCCTTCGTGGCAATTCTGGGCGGAGCCAAAGTCAGCGATAAGATCAATGTGATCAAAAACTTGTTGGGTATCTGCGATCATGTACTGATTGGCGGAGCCATGGCCTACACGTTTTCGCTGGCCCAGGGAGGCAAGACCGGCAAGAGTCTTGTGGAAGAAGATAAAGTGGAGCTAGCCAAGCAACTGATCGCCGAGGGCGGTTCCAAGTTAGTGTTGCCGGTGGATACCCATTGCGGAGATGACTTCTCGAGCGATTGCAACAAGCAAATCGTCAAGGCGGGTGAGATTCCCGATGGTTGGGAGGGCTTGGATATCGGCCCCGAGACCGCCGCAAAATATGCGGAGCTGCTCAAGAACGCCAAGACGGTGGTATGGAATGGACCTATGGGCGTCTTTGAAATGCCGCCCTTCGATGAAGGCACCAAGACAGTGGCCAAGGCGATCGCCGACAGCGACGCCATCAGCATCATTGGCGGAGGTGATTCGGCTGCTGCCATTGAACAACTGGGCTTCGCTGACCAAGTGACGCACGTCAGCACGGGCGGCGGTGCCAGTTTGTCTATGTTGGAAGGCAACAAGTTCGCCGCTGTCGAAGTCTTAGATGATGCCTAAGAAGCCTGAGCGGGGCTTCGCTTGAGTGGGGAATCGGGACCGTTTGGGGTCGCTGGCAAGGCCGCGCAGTCTGGGCCCGAAAGATGACCATGTGAGTCATCTTTTGGCAGTCCAGGGGATCGAATCGCGGCTGACAGGCGTCCCCAAAGCAATTTTCGTGAATTTGGACGGCAAATGGCGGTCGAATTCCAGCGAAAAGCTGTATCGGAAACGTGAGCCGATTTGTAAAATTTTGGGTAATCTCACAGAGGTCGAATTTTCGATACAACCCTTGCATTCTGCCGAATTTATTGCGCAAACGCAGTGGTTTAGGCCTCAAGCTTTACCTCAACCCACACAGATTAAGCTTTCTCAAAGGCTCTCTTTGAATGTCTCAGGACGCCACTCAGGTGAAATCCGCCAAGCAAGTTGAAGTCGTCAGCGGGATTACCGTGCGTTTAGCCGGCGACTCCGGGGATGGCATGCAGTTGTTGGGAACCCAGCTGACCAACACTTCCGCGCTGTTGGGAAATGACGTTGCCACCTTCCCCGATTTTCCTGCGGAGATTCGTGCTCCGCGAGGTACTCGGGCAGGGGTCAGCGGTTTCCAAGTCCAGTTTGCCTCCCATGAAGTACACACTCCCGGCGATACTCTGGATGCATTGATTGCAATGAATCCAGCCGCGTTGATCACCAATTACGAAGATCTGACACCCGGTGGGCTGCTGATCGTCGATGAAGACAGCTTTGCCGACAAAGACCTGCGGTTGGCGAATCTGCAAACCGACCCCTTGGAAGAGCCTTGGATCGAGAACTATCGCTTGGTCAAGATCCCCATTACCAAGCTCACACGAACAGCGGTCGCAGATCTGGGACTGAGCGTCAAAGAGTCGGACCGCTGCCGTAACTTCTTTGCCATGGGGCTCGTGTACTGGCTTTACGGCCGCAGCATGGACGCGACCCAACGCTTTATCAAAGCCAAGTTTGCCAAGCTGCCTATGGTACAGGAAGCCAACGAAAGAGCGCTGCAGGCCGGTTGGGCTTTTGGTGAAACCACGGAATTGCTGGGTCAGTCCTATCAGGTTGAATCCGCAACCCTGCCTCCCGGCAAGTATCGCAACATCATGGGTAACCAGGCGCTGGCATGGGGGTTAATGGCCGCTGCCAAGTTGAGCAGCAAGGAACTGTTCTACGGTTCTTATCCCATTACGCCAGCCAGCGATATCTTGCACGAACTCTGCAAGTACAAGAATTTTGGAGTGTGCACCTTTCAAGCTGAAGATGAGATCGCCGCGATTTGCGGTGCGATCGGAGCAGCTTTTGGAGGCGCTATGGCGGTCACAACCAGTAGCGGGCCGGGCATTGCTCTTAAGGGTGAAGCCATGGGTTTGGCTGTGATGATTGAACTGCCGATGGTCATCATCGACGTTCAACGTGGCGGACCCAGTACCGGCCTGCCCACCAAAACCGAGCAAGCCGATTTGCTTCAAGTCCTGTTTGGCCGCAACGGGGAAGCCCCGCTACCCGTGATCGCTGCATCCAGTCCTGGAGATTGCTTTGACACCGCGATCGAAGCCTGGCGGTTGGCTGCGGCACTGATGACTCCCGTCGTCGTTCTATCCGATGGCTACATCGCAAACGGTGCCGAACCCTGGGCGATCCCCGATATCAATAACATCGAACCCATAGTGATTGAGCATCCGTCCGAGGGCTCCACCGGCGACACGTTCCTGCCCTATGCTCGGGATGAAAATCTGGCACGTCCTTGGGCCATCCCAGGAACGAAGGGCCTGATGCACCGCGTCGGCGGGCTGGAAAAACAAGACGGAACCGGGAACGTCAGTTACGATGCACAGAATCATCAACGGATGGTCAATATTCGAGCCCAAAAGGTCGCCAACGCCGCTCGCATGATTCCTCAGCAGGAAGTCATGGGACCTGAGAAAGGTGAGTTGTTGGTGCTCTCGTGGGGAGGAACCAAGGGGGCGTGTCTAACTGCCGTCAGTCGAGCTCAAAAGCAAGGACGCAGCGTAGCGCATTGCCATCTGCGGCATCTCAATCCTTTTCCCAGCAATCTCGGTGAGATTCTTGGGAACTACGATCAAGTCCTCATTCCAGAGTTGAATAGTGGCCAACTGCGGATGTTGATTCGAGCCCGATTCCTGGTGGATGCCCAAGGTTACAACAAAGTACAGGGCAAGCCTTTCGGGGTCGGGGAACTGCTGGAAAAGATCGAAAGTCTTACGTCTGCTGGCAAGGCGGGCAGCCTGTCCAGAGCCGCTGGCTGAAGCCACCCTGCCCTAGTCGAGCCTGACAACGTCGCCGTTATCACCGCCGTTGATCAGGCTTAGGTCATCAACAACTTCCTACACTCTCAAACATTGCGGCTATTGCCGAATAATATTAGCCATGAGTACTGAGCTGCCGGTTTTGAAAGCCAATGACTTCGCCAGTGATCAAGACGTGCGCTGGTGCCCTGGCTGTGGGGATTACTCCATCTTGGCACAGATGAAGAAGATGTTGCCTGACTTGGGGCTTCCCTTGGAGCAGATCGTATTTGTTTCCGGCATTGGTTGCTCAAGTCGCTTTCCGTACTACATGAATACCTACGGAATGCACAGTATCCACGGACGAGCACCAGCGGTAGCCACAGGCTTGCGCGTCGCTCGGCCGGACTTGAAGGTCTTTGTAATTACCGGTGACGGTGATGCTTTGAGTATTGGTGGAAACCACTTCATTCATCTGCTGCGTCGAAACGTGGATGTGACCTTGGTTTTGTTCAACAACCGCATCTATGGTTTGACCAAGGGACAATACTCGCCAACCAGCCCCGAGGGGCAGATTACCAAGAGCACCCCGATGGGAGCCGTGGATCATCCATTGAATCCCATTCGCGTGGCTCTGGCCGCCGAAGCAACGTTCATCGCTCGCAGCGTTGATTCGCAAGTTCAGCATTTGGCTTCCACTCTCTATCGAGCCGCCATGCACCGCGGAACCTCCGTGGTCGAGGTCTACCAAAACTGCAATGTGTTTAACGATGGTGCCTGGGACTATGCAAAGGAAAAGGCTGTCCGGGCTGACAACACCCTGGAACTCGAAAACGGCAAGCCGCTGATCTTCGGCAAAGACCGTGACAAGGGCATTCGACTGAATGGTTTCAAACCCGAAGTGGTCGATCTTTCCAGTGGCATTTCTCAAGATGATCTGCTGTTCCACGACGAGAAGGCAGATCCCATTTACGTTCAGATCTTGGCCGGTATGCGATATCCGGACTTCCCAGAGCCGATCGGTGTGTTTCGAGACGTTGAAAATGACGTCTTTGAAGATCAAGTCCGTGGTCAAATGGCAACTGCCACGGAAAAGAAAGGTGTAGGCGATTTGAACGCTCTGTTCAACAGCGGCGATACCTGGGTAGTGCCCGAGACTTCAGCGGCTCGGTGATCCGTTGCTTTAGCGTTGGCTGGATTCCTTCGGTTTCGCAAATCGATAGGCAGTCACATTCATCGTTTGCCGGAGCGTGTGCTGCCGGCTTCTTAGATCGTGGTAGCTCGTTGAAACTGCAATGCCCAGCAGTCGGTGTTTGCTGCACCAGTGCCCGGAAGTGGTCCGTGGCTTCCACGTGATCAGCCGAGTAGTTCGGAACTGGTAGTTTACCCTGCATGGTCCTGAATTCGCGTCGCTCGCCTGAGGACGCACTGAAGTTGCAGGCTGGCTCCGAATGGCATTCTGTTTGCTCTGAATCCTGATTCAAGAGGGGGCAGTGATTCGGCGCCCGGTATCGCGCGCCTGAGCTGTTCGCTTCCTGTCTATATTGATCCGGGAGGCACACATGGATTCGCGGCGACGATTTCTATCGAGCGGTGCTTTGGGGATTTTGACGCTTTCTGGCGGATGTCGGCCACTGTTTGATCCGCAGCTAGCAAATGCAGCAGAGGCCTGGCAAGAACGTTCTCCCGCGTCTGTCCAGAGTGACCAAGCCAAAGAGCTGTTGCTCGGCTACCCCATTAACATGAATACTCCTGCGGAGGAGTTCTTCGAGTGGCAGGCACGATTGCAGCGCAAGGGCATCGGACGTTTTGCCTTCAACAATGTGGGAAATCCCTTCAAGAAAAGCCCTATTCCCTTCAACACGCACGATTACGAACGCGAGACGATCATCGCATTCGGCGAATCCTTTGGCTTCGCGCCCCAGGAGTTGTGGGGCTTTCTGTCCAACAGCGGTACGGATAGCAATATGCATGGTCTGTACATGGGCAGAACATTGCTCAAGGCAAAGGCCGGCAAGTCACCAAGGGCCTACTTTACGCGTGAAGCTCACTACTCCGTT
>JANSWS010000202.1 GCA_024743355.1 bacterium | reverse complement strand
GGACTTTGGACTGGCACACGTGGAACAGGATCTGCAATTGACCATGCCCGGGACGGTGCTCGGATCGCTCCGCTATATGAGCCCCGAACAACTAGAGCCGCAGCGTCAAACGATCGATGAAAGATGCGACATCTATGGGCTGGGGGCGACGCTTTATGAGATGCTCACGCTGCGGCCTGCGGTGGCGGGTAAAGAACGTCACCAGGTCTTAAACAACCTGTTGCAGCGTGAGGTGCCTTCGCCCCGCAAGTTCAATCCGAGGATTCCCAAGGACTTAGAAACGATCGTGCGCAAGGCTTTGGAGCCAGACCGTAAAGACCGTTATGCTTCGGCCGCGGATATGGCGGCGGATCTGCGAGCTTTCCTGGAGCATCGCCCGATTGCCGCTCAACCGAATTCGCTTCTCCGCCAGTTGGTAGCCTGGGGACGACGCAATCCGATGGTGGCGTTATTGAGTCTTGCCTTACTCATTTTGCTGATTGTTTCCAGTTTGAGCGCTAGCCTCGTGGCCTACCGCATGAATCGATTGGCGGATGAGCGAGCTGGGCTCTTGCAACAAGCGGAGACCGAGCGGGCCAGTGCCGAAGCCTTGGCCGATTTTTTGATCAAAGCCTTTCGAAGCCCCGATCCATCGATGGACGGGCGAAACTTCACGGTGGCCGAAATGCTGGATTCCGCCTCGGAAGAATTGCTGACCGATAAAACACTGGACGAGGTGGCGCAAGGCGATCTGCTGGATGCGATTGGCCAGTCCTTAAGGGGTTTAGGCGCCTTTGAGGAAGCCGAGCGAGTGCATCAGGCCTGTTTCGATCTCAGGAAGAGTGTCCTCGGTCCTGCAGCGATTCCTACCTTGCAAAGCATGACGCGTTTGGCGTTGGCCAAGCGGGACTTGAGCAATTTGTCCGACTCCATCGCTGTGTACGAAGAAGCCCTCGGTCTACTCCGACAGCACCACGGTGACGACGATCCAAATACGCTGGAGGCCATCGGCGCGCTGGCCATGGCCTACCAAGATGACGCCCAGTTGGAGAAGGCTGCACCCCTGCAGAAAGAATCTTTGGAACGCAGACAACGCGTGTTGGGGGAGAAAGATCCTGCCACGCTGCAGGCCATGAATAACATGGGTTTGTGGCTGCAGGAAAACAATCGACATGAAGAGGCCTGTGAGATTTATCAGCACGCATATCGTTTACGTGCGGAAGTATTGACCAAGAGGCACCCGGATACTTTGCAGTCGATGGCCAATTTGAGCGGAGCTTTACAGGATTTGGGGCGGCTGGAAGAAGCTTTGGAACTGCAAGAGGAATCGCTGGAATTACATCGCGAAGTATTGGGCGAGAAGCATCCGAATACTCTGATTTCGATGAACAATACGGCGCTTCTGTATGCGGATTTGGATCGGATGGACGAGTGCGTGGAGCTTTTCGAAGAAGTTCTATCAAGTATGCGCGAGAAGCTCTCGGATACTCATCAAGACACACTGATCACGATGGGTAATCTGGCATATTTCTATCATTTGGCTGGACGGATGGACAAAGCCATTGCTCTGGCTGAAGAACGGTTGGCGGGCGAAACGCAGAATCGAGGAGCCGAGCATGTGGCAGTGGCGAGTAGCCATTCCATGTTGGGTACCTTTCATTTCGCCAACAAGAATTACGCCAAAGCAGAAGAGCATTTGCGGGCCAGCTTGGCTATTCGTCGTGCCCAGGGCGTCGACGATTGGACCACTTATCGCGATCAAAACAAACTGGGGGAGATTCTGGTGGCCACGAAGAAGTACCAGGAGGCGGAACCGCTGTTGCTGGAAAGTCATCAACAACTTGTTGCTCAGTCTGAACAGATTCCCGCCACGGCCCGCGAGCGTATACTAGCCGAATCCGCAGCGCGGTTGGCGGCCTATTTTGAAGCTGTCGATTTACCAGAGAAAGCGGAAGAGTATCGACAGCCGGCCGTGCAGGACGACAGTCAGTGAAGACGTTTTCAAGTAGTGTCCGATAGTCGCCTTTCGCTCCCTCGAAAGTAGCGTCTTTCCACGTCTTTCTCGGAATGGATTGGAAGGCGACGATCATGGATCGAAAAAGCCTTAGGATCGACTGGCATTTGATGGCGTGCTTATTATCCGTGTAGCTCGGCGTTCATCTTGGCTCGAGATTGCGAACGCGCAGTCTGTGGGTGGTAGGAATATTGGCCACGGATAGACACGGATAGACACGGATGGTGGGCTGGGCTTAGGGTAGCCTGGCATTTGACGGATTGTTTGTTCTCCGTGCAGATCAGTGTTCATCCGTGGCTGAAGACTCACGTCCAAGCTGGACTGCAATCAAAGCCCCGCGTTGTGAGCTGCTTGCAAGGGAGCCTGTTCTTGGTTTGGGAGAGTTTGATCAATAAGAACCTATCCGAAACCATAAGCCGCTTTGGCGTTAGTTGCGGTTCTGTTCGGTTTTCGAAGAGGTTCTGAGCTCGACTTTTTCCACTTTGTAAGATGATGCAAGACGCTTTTGCAGAGCATTGGCAAACGCCTTTGGGCGAGGCATAGCGATGTCCTTCGAACCTAAACCTGCTCGGAAAGCCAACTTCTCGCTTCCAAGCAGCCGACGAGGGGCTACAGCGTATCAAGCTTGGAGACTCTGCAAAATTCGACGGGAGATGCCGCGAAGAAGGAAGCCGATCGGGCAGTGGCAGATCGCGAGTGAACTCCAGCTCTGCGGCAAATCGAGTGCTCCGACAAGTCGGAGCACTCGAAAATTCCTGGGCTGCGCACTGAGTTAAGTGACGCTCACGCTCGGCGAACTGGCTTTGCTCAGAGTGACGAAGATCAGGCGTTCAATCTTGTGCGCGGTCAATTCAAATTTGGGGATGAAGCCGCTGCAACCGGCTTGCAAGCAGGCTTCAAATAGGGACGGATCGCTGTTCCCGCTCAAGACGACGACAGGGACCTCGGGCGCCACCTTGCGAAATCTGCGAACCGTTTCGATGCCGTCACTGTCCGGCAAAGTGAGGTCCAGCAGAGCCAAGTCTATTTTGCTGTAGCGATAAACGTTGAGACCTTCACGCAGAGTGGTCGCTTGATGAAGCGACAGGCAGGTGTTGGTCTTCCGTAGAATTTCCAAAGTGCGGAGCATGTCCAATTGACTGTCTTCAATTACCAACACGGTGATCTTGTTGGACAGCACCGAGTAACCGCAAGAACGCAGCCCGCACTCCAGGTCGTAATTCAACTGACGCGTGCTGGTATAGCGGTCTGCTGGTGAATAGGCCACCATCCGCTCGTAGATTCTCATCAAGTCTACCGGTAGACGGTCATCGGGGAGCTTGCGGAATTTTCGCGTGACCAACAGATTGGAAAACTGTTCCGCGAGCGTTTTTCCTGGCAGTCGGCTTTTTCCTGTCAGCAGGTAAAACCAGGTCGCCCCCAGGCTGTAAATGTCAGATTGCTTGTCCGCAGTTGTCAACGAGCTGGCTTGTTCAGGGGCCATAAAGGGGAGCGTGCCGGCGACTTGTGCCTCCTGGGTCGCATCTAGCAGGTCGGTTTCATCGCCGGTGCGGCGCATGGCCGCCAGTCCTAGGTCAACCAGCTTAACGCATCCGCGGCCGTTCCTGAGAATGTTGCCAGGCTTAATGTCACGATGCGTCAGTTCTCGCTCATGTGCGTGGACAAGTGCTCGCGAAATTTGCACGATGGCGCGGGTGGATTCGAGCCATGCCAGTCTTCCTGCCTGCTCGACAAGTGCATTCAGGTCCGGTCCCTCCAGCAGTTCCATCGCGATGTATGGAATGCCCTGATAGTCGTCGACCTCATAGGCGGTGACAATGTTGGGATGAGCTAACTTCTGAACAAGATCCATCTCGCGTCGAAAACGGCGGCTCATCCGCATGTTTTCCAGAATCTTGATGGTCGTACGTACGAATCCGAGGCGAAGGTTGCAACCGACTTCGAGTGTGGATTCCGAAGCCACGGCAAACACCGCCTTCAGCAATGAAAATCATCATACCCATTTCAGGGAGAAAGTCAATCTCTTGGTGCTAGCTGCATGGCCGTTAGGGGGAGCTGAGGGGTTTTGGGCAGGTCATATGGATCGATGGCTAGTGGGCGGTTGAATTGCGTTATACTCGCCACCACCCGTTGCGCTGTTGCTTCTGTTGGAAAATGTCGAGTCATTTCCCAACCACCCTGCTCCGCCCGTTTCTTTGCTTGGGGAACTCTCACAATATGAATTCGAATATCGATCGATTTACGTTTGTGGTTCGTTATTGTTGCCCGCGGCTATTAGGGCTGGCTTTGCTGATGGCAGCGACCATCTCTCCCATTTGGGGGCAGGATGCGGTGGATCGAGCCGTTGGCCACATGCCTTCCAACTCCGTGGTAAGCGTCACCGTTTGGCCCGCTCAGTTGTCTCAGAAGGAGTCCATGGCTCTGGCTCCACTGGAGGTTTTTTCGGCGGCAGGGATAGAGCAGATTGGAATCGATCCACTGGGGATCGAACGCCTCGATTTACTGTTGCCCATTCCGGGGCCTCAGCAACCCGAGTTTGGTGCGTTCATTCAATTCACGGATCCCTTCAGCGTGGAGCAATTGAATCCGAAGGTACTCGAAGCCCCCAATCCTCAGAGCGAGGGCGGGATCGAGTTCTACCGTGTCGCGGCGAAGGAGTTTACGAACCTCGAACTGCGATTACATGTGATCGACGAGACATCCGCCATCGTGGGCACAGCGAACTTCACGAAGCAGATGTTACGAGCGGAGGGCGATGGTCGCATTGCCCAACTGGTTTCGCAGATTCGATCCTCGCAGGATGCCATGCTCGTGGTCGATGTGCAAACGTTGCGTCCGCTTTTGCAGGGTGTGCTCGAGGGACAAGCCAGAGGTCTGCCGGCAGAGATAACAAAGTCCCTGTCGGGTATTTTGGAGGGCACGGATTTCTTGGCACTGCGGGCGGTTATGGACATGCCAGAGACTCTGCAGTTGGTTTTGGTATCGCCCAACGAAGTCGCGGCCTCTCGGACTTTGGGCAGCATCACCGAGTTGCTTGATTTTGCGGAGCAGAATCTGGTTGCATCCGCGAAGTCCGAATTTCCTCAGGAAACACAAACGGGCCAGGCCGCACATGCCTACATTGATCGGATGGTTCGGACCGCGCGAGCTTCGCTGACGCCCGAACTGATGGGAAGCAGAATTGTCTTGGAAGTTGAGGACTTTCGCAGCGCCGGCACGATTGGGACATTAACAGCATTATTGCTACCCGCTGTTTCATCCGCCCGCCAGGCAGCCCAGCGCACCCAATCGATGAATAATCTGAAACAATTAATGTTGGCCTTCCTTAATTTTGAAAGCGCCTATAAGACCTTTCCAGCCGCAGCCGGATTGGACGACCAGGATCAGCCGATGCTAAGCTGGCGGGTGGCCGTTTTGCCTTTTATCGAGGAGGCGGAGTTGTTTCAGAAATTTCGCCTCGACGAACCTTGGGACAGTGAGCACAACCTGGCTTTGTTGAGTGAGATGCCGGACGTATTTAAGCATCCCAGCAAAGCGACGGAGGCTGGTCACACCGTCTACCAAGTCGCGGTAGGCGAAGCAACTTTGATGCGACTCAAAGAACCGACCAGAATGGGGCAAGTTACGGATGGTTTGAGCAATACGATCATGGTCGTCGAAGTGCCAGCAGAAGATGCCGTGCCTTGGACAGCTCCTCGTGACTTTGAGGTGGACTTGGATAACCCCGTTCAGCGACTGTTCGGTGACGCAGAGACAACCCAAGTTGGATTTGCTGACGGAAGTGTGAGAGTGTTGAGCAAAGCAATCGATCTTGAACTTCTGCGGGCGTTGTTTACGCGGGCTGGCGGTGAGGTCGTCGACTTCTAGGAGACAGCTAGCGAATTGATCGTTGAGACGCCGAGAATCTCGCAGTATCTAACGTTGCCGGTATGCAAATGCCCGTTGATGCTGCGGGTGTGCGGGCGTTCTCGAGTATCTCTGCGTCGAGCCCGGCCGCAACAGGGCTGCGCTCTTTCGCGAGCCTGCTATTGGCAGCAAAACACACGACGAGTTTCAACATCCTTCTGCCGCAAGCCCCATTTCCCGCTTGGATCGGTCTGTTAAAGTGATTTGTCTCACTAGCCGGGGGCTGTGACCAATAAGGATAAGATTCCTTCGAGCAGTTAGTAGTAGATAGTCGCCTTTCGCTCCCGCGAAAGGAGCGTTTTTCCGCAGCTTTCGTGGAGACAGTAATGGGTCGAACGATGCTGAACACAACTATGGAGGACCGAGGGTTTGGCCATTGTGACCCTGGATCAAGTGACGATTCGTTTTCGCGGTCCCGCCTTACTGGACGAAGTCACCTGTTTGATTGAGGCCAAGCAGCGGATTGGCCTGTTGGGGCGAAATGGCGCCGGCAAGTCGACCTTGCTCAAGATGATCCAAGGTGAGGTTGAGCCCGATCATGGAAGTGTTATCCGTGAGCCGGGGGTGCATGTTGCCTTTCTGCCTCAAGCTGTCCCCGAAGATTTGCACGGCAGCATTCGCACGGTGGTGTCCGGGGGTGTGCTGCAAACGGATAAGGCTGCCTGGGAATGTGAGCACGAAGTCGACAAAATCCTGAGCCAGATGCAGTTGGATCCGGATGTTGAGGTCGCGCAATTGTCGGCGGGGATGAAACGCAGGGTCCTGCTGGCGCAATCAATCGTGTCGCAGCCTGACTTGCTTCTGCTGGACGAGCCCACCAACCACCTGGACCTAGATTCCATCTGCTGGCTGGAGGATTTTCTCCATCGCTATCCGCGAGCCTTCATGTTTGTCACGCACGACCGACAGTTCTTGCGGCGACTGGCGAATCGCATCCTGGAAATTGAAGCGGGGCAGATCTTCGATTGGAGCTGCGATTACGATACCTTTTTGCAACGCAAGGAAGCGGAGTTAGAGGCCAGTGAGAAGCAGAACCGGCTGTTCGACAAACGGCTGGCTGAAGAAGAAGCTTGGATCCGCCAAGGTATCAAAGCTCGCCGGACTCGGAATGAGGGACGCGTTCGAGCATTGAAGAAGATGCGTGAGGAACGCCTTCAGCGTCGCGAGAAGACGGGCATCAGCAATCTGCAGATTCAGGAGGGGATTCGAAGCGGAAACGTAGTCGTCCGCGCTCAAAACGTGAGTTTTCAGTATCCCGTTGAGCCGGGCCAAGAGAAGCTTCAGGGCGTTCAAGTAATCCAGGATTTCAACGCGACCATCTTCCGAGGCGACAAGGTTGGAATCATTGGGCCCAATGGTGCCGGCAAAACCACACTGCTGCGATTGATGTTGGGCGAACTCCGTCCAAGCGAAGGTGAGTTACAGGTGGGTATCAACCTGCAGATTGTGTATTTCGATCAACTTCGCGACCAGCTCAATGAAGACTCGACCGTTGAAGAAGCGGTTGCCGATGGCTATCAGACAGTCCATATCAACGGGAAACCCCGGCATGTACTGGGCTACTTGCAGGACTTTCTGTTCGATGCCGAGCGTTCCCGCACCAAAATTTCCCATTTGAGTGGAGGTGAACGCAACCGGGTGCTGTTGGCCAAACTTTTCACCAAACCCGCCAATGTGATTGTATTGGATGAGCCCACCAACGATCTCGATTTCGAGACCATGGAGATGTTGGAGCAGCGATTAGTCGAATACGCCGGTACTCTGCTGTTGGTCAGTCACGATCGGGAGTTTCTCAACAATATCGTAACCAGCGTGTTGGCCTTCGAAGACAGTCCGGGACAGGGCTACCGGGTTTGCGAATATGTGGGCGGCTATGACGAATGGAAACGACAGGCGTCGCAACGTTCGGAGGCCGCATCCGAGGCCCAAAAGAAAAGTAAGCAGCAAACACAGCCGGCGACCGCCAAAGCGACGCCGGCCAAGAGTAACACCAAGCGAGGTTTAAGCTTTCGGGAATCCAAGGAACTGGAGAAGTTGCCAGGAAGGATCGAGGAGTTGGAGACGACTCTTGGACAACTCCACCAGCAAATGGCGGATCCAGCTTTTTACAAGTCGGCTGGGGACGAGATTTCCGCCGTCAAGCGCGAGTTAGAAACCGTACAGGCAGAACTGGACGCAAGTTATTTGCGCTGGCAGGAATTGGAGGAACTGTCCGAGCCCTAAGGAACCGGTCAAAAATAACTTCCGCAACCTATAGTAGCCATCCTCGCTCCCGCGTGATGTTTCGCCTCAAAAACAGGGAAGTTGTTTTTGACCGGTTCCTAAGGCCGCTTTTGCGGCCTGCGCGGAAGCGGTGCCTGAACGGCGTATTGAGCCAAGTGCTGTCAACACCGGTTATCGCCATCAGCTTGGTCGATCTAGTCCTTCGAGTTAAACAGCATTAAATTGGTACTGCAACGGATCCACTGCCTAGCAGAACTGGACCCAATCTGCTGTTAAACTATCGCGTTGCAATGGGTTTGGTTGCGGGCGGGGTCAGCCAGTTTGCGACCAAGCTTACACAAAGCGATTCCCGCCCGGTCGCCATCCGTTCTTCTTCCACAGAAATGATCTATGTCTGATACCCAACCCGCCGTCGTCAACTTTGCACCTGAACCCAACTCAGTAGAGCTGCGAGAAATTCCCAAGCCGCAAATTGGTCCCAACGATGTCTTGTTGGATGTGGCGGCCGTAGGTGTTTGTGGAAGTGACTTGCACCAATGGACGTCCGAACACAGTTGGCCGGTGAACTATCCCGTCACACTGGGGCACGAATTTGCTGGCGTGATCTGTCAGACGGGTGCCAATGTGCAAGGATTTGCAGAAGGCGATCGGGTGTGCAGTGAAACCGCCGCAATCATTGATCCCTTGAACCCGATGAGTCGAGTGGGTAGATACAATCTGGATCCGACGCGGAAGGGTTTTGGTTACGGTGTGGACGGGGCCATGACACGTCAGGTGCGTGTGCCCGCGCGTTGCCTGCACAGGGTTCCCGATGCATTGCCGCTCAGCACCGCCGCTTTGACGGAGCCCTGTTGTGTTGCGTTCAGTGCGGTGGCTACCAATGTGACTATTCTGCCTGGTGATCGCGTGCTGGTTTTGGGACCGGGTCCGATCGGTCTGTTGTGTGGAGCGATTGCCAAGCTGCGGGGTGCGGAAGTGGGTTTGGTTGGTTTGCCACGTGACGAGAAGCGATTGGAAATTGCGACGCGTTTAGGGTGTGTGCGTTTGTTGCCGGACGAGGCCCCAGCCTGGGCTATGGAAAGAGATGGTCTGGGCTGCGATGGCGTTGTCGATGCAGCGGGAATTTCGGCGACCCTCAAGACGGCCATGGATTTGGTGCGGCCCGATGGCTGGATCAGCAAAGTTGGTTGGGGCAAGAATCCGCTGGGGTTTTCGTTGGATCCCTTGGTGCAAAAAAATGTTACTTTACAGGGCAGTTTTTCGCACACTTGGGCGACATGGGAACGCGTGCTGGTATTGCTTGCGAGCGGAGCCCTGGCCGTAGAAGAGATTGTGGGAGGTCGCTGGCCTCTAGAAAAGTGGCACGAGGCGTTTGAGACGATGCACTCTGGCCAGATTGCGAAGAGCCTGTTGGTGGTGAATCCCGAATAGGCAACTATCTCAATAAAGAATTAGCAGCACAGTGCAGTTCAAACTCGCTCTCATACTGGCCTTTCTAGCACAGCTTACGGCAGCTGGGTTGGCGCTCAGGTTGAATGTTCGTTATCGCATTTATTCGGCCTGGTTTTTTGTTTCCGCTGCCCTGTGCGTTTCGGCCATTTTGCGATTGATTACTCTGTGTCAGAATTGGATCGATCCCCCAACAGTGGATGAGAATTGGGTGGAATGGGCCTCTGCGTTCGCGGCTCTGCTGTCCTCGGTTTTGGTGCTGGCCGGAATGAGCTTTATCGAGCCTTTCTTCAAGCGAATGGCTGCTGCTCAAGAAAGCCTGCAAAATGAGCGGCGGCGGCTGGCGACGATTGTGGACGCCACTGAAGAAGAATTGCGACTCGCACAACGTATCCAAAAAAGACTGCTCCCGGCCGAAGTGCCACCGCTTCCGACTTTGGACATTTTTGGCCAGTCCGACGCGGCCGAATGGACAAGCGGGGACTATTACGATTTCTTGACACTCAGCGATGGATCAACAGCCATGATCGTGGCCGACGTCTGTGGACACGGACTGGGGCCGGCGCTACTGATGTCATCGACGCGGGCTTCGTTTCGCGGCTTGGCTTCCACGATCGACGATATTGCGGAACTGATGATTGCCGGTAACCGTGCGGTGGGTGACGCGGTTTCGTCGAGTGAATTCGTAACCGCCATGATTGTGCAGTATGATCATGAGCGGCGTACTCTCAAATACGTAGGTGCGGGACATGTTGCCTATCTGCTGAACGCCGACGATAGCTGGGAAACACTGCCAGCCGAAGCGCCGCCGCTGGGAATCTTACGTGATCTGGAAGTGAGTTGCATGCGCCGGGAAAATATTCGTCAAGGCGCGATCTTAGTGATCGTTACCGATGGTATCCTGGAGATTGAAAATGAAGCGGGTGAGCAGTTCGGCGAATTGAGATTGCGTGAGACGATTGCTTCTTATCGCTCGGAACCGGCAAAGACGCTGGTAGCCAAATTGCTGGCTACTTCGCGACGATTCGCAGGCAAAAAGCCTCACCAGGATGACATCACTGCTTTGATCGTAAAGTTTACGGCATAAGGAAAATTGTCCATGAAGAGCATCCTGTTTTCCCTGACACTGACGGCAATTCTTTTTCCGGTTTGGGTTCATGCCGAGGACGAGTTACCTCGCATCCTGTTTGTGACTCAGAGCGAAGGCTTTGTGCACAATCCTGTCAAGCGTGGTTCCGGCGAGCGGAGCAGCGCCGAGCTGGCAATAATGCAGCTGGCAAAAGATAGCGGTGCCTTTAGCGTGGTTTGCACTCAGAATGCGGTCGCGGATTTCACACGTGAGAATCTTCAGAATTTCGACATTGTCGCCTTTTACACTTCGGGCGATCTGCCCATCACTGAAGCAGATTTCGATTATTTCTTAAGGGAGTGGTTGCCGCAAAAGGGAAAGGGAGTCCTGGGTTTTCACTCGGCAACGGATACCTTTCGAGAATTTGAACCCTATTGGGATTTGATGGGCGGTACCTTTGAGAGTCATCCTTGGACCCAGGAGGCCAACGTGACGATGCAGGTGCATGATCCGGAACATCCTACGATGAAGCCTTTTGAGAAATCGCAGTTCGCGTTCCAAGATGAAATCTACCAATACCGACACTGGGAACCTGAAAAGGTAAGGGTGTTGATGAGCCTGGACATGGAGCATACCGAGCTAAAGCGTCCCTACCACGTTCCGGTGGCTTGGTGCAAGCAGGTCGGACAGGGCAGGCTGTTTTACAACAACATGGGGCACCGCAGTGAGACCTGGCAGGACCCGCGCTTTCTTCAGTCCATTCTCAATGCAGTTCGTTGGATTGACGGACAGCTAGAGGGTGAGGCCGAGCCGAATCCAGAGGTCTCTCAAGCTCAGCACCAAGCTTCCGAGAAATTTGCATCGGCGGCTGGGATTACCTTGGAAAAGCTAGAGGCGGAGAAAAAAGCCAGAGAAGCCACCGATGCCGCGCGTCGTGCTGCAAGGGAAAAACGCGCGGCGCAGCAGAGAGTCCCGAACTGAGTCTCAGCATCTAACTTGCCACTTGCAGGCGATTTTCGATCCGACGACTCGGGATAGCTCTGCGGATGATCTCCTGGGCCATCTGCTTCATATAGAAACTGGACACGGTTCCCTGCAAAACAACTATTTGCGGTCGGCAGTGGAACTGGATCCATCGCAATTCGGGGTATTGGCATGCGGATATGGCTTGGTGGATGGCTCGTTCGACTTCGTCATCCGCACAGGTTGAGGCCGCAAATCCACGGTTGATGCCGTTCTCATCAGCAGTGGCCTCAGAATCGTGGCCATTGGCATTTGAACTTATGTTGCATGCTGCTGCCTGAACCGAGTTCTCGGCTGGGGCGGCAGTCGGCCCCATGCCGCCGCATGCTGCCAACCGCAAGCTGGGCCCGTTGAGTACCGGAAAGCTGCTCCGAATCCATGTCATCTGTTCGCTCCCAAGAGAGGATTGGGGTGGTGCTATACGGGTTATGCGAATTACATGCCGTTTGATGCAATGGCGGGCCCGTAAAAAAGTTTCCAAGCAATGCTCCTTTTGGTCCAGGTCGTGCAAGGACGGGCGAGAGTTCCGATGTTGCCCAGGCGCGCGGTCTGAACGAAGATGCAGAAAGAATTAAAACCAATTGAAAGTGAACTGTTTGAGTTGCTGTTCCAGGCTTCGCCTGTAGCCACGCTACTTGCAGACGAAGCCGGTCAAATTCTTTTGGTGAATCCTGCTGCTGAGAATCTCTTGGGCTACAACAAGAATCAGATCCTGCACAAGCCGCTGGCAGATTTGATCCCCTGGGCACACAATCATGCACACGCGTGCTCATCGTCACCAATCGCAACCGAACCATCTGAGCCGCAGCCAGCACAGAATTTCCGGTCCTCGCTGATATTTGAAGAGCGTTTGCCTTTAGGCGTTGATGGCGAGCCGGTGACGGCGGCGGTTAGTCTTTATCGTGTTGACTCCCAAGGGAGCACGTATGCCCTGGTGAATATTGCGGATCCTTACTACACCCAGGCCGGGCAGTTTCCTGATCCTAAGCTGGATGCCATCGCGGAGATGATTCGTGGCTTAGCCCACGAATGTCGCAATGCCTTGCAGCGCGCCCGAGGCTGTCTGGACTTGCTCGAGCTGGATTTGACAACCCAGCCGCAGTTGTCTGAGTTAGCGGACAGGATTCGAGTTTCCTTGGAAGATCTCGAACGCAATTACAACGAAGTACGAGACTATGCTGCCCCGATTGTGCTTGAGAGGCAGGATTGCGACTTGGAAGACTTGTTGCGATCGGTGCATGGAGTACTCGAGGCGGAATCGGCGAACGGCATCGGTGATTTGATTACGGACATCGCCCAGGAATGTCGGGTGAACCGCATGGATCGGATGCGGATGGAAGTCGTTTTTCGCAATCTGATGCTGAACGCTTGGCAGGCCGGTCCTGAGGATGCGGATTTGGTGGCACGAGTCAGGCGCGCCGACTATCTTAGCCGTTCTTGGCAGAGAATTGAGATCCAGGATTTTGGCAGTGGGATCGCGGAGGCGGTTCGCGGACGTGTTTTTGATCCTTTCTTCACCACCAAGCAGCAAGGAAACGGTCTTGGCTTGGCCATCTGTCGGCGGATAGTCGAAGCGCACG
>JANSWS010000352.1 GCA_024743355.1 bacterium | reverse complement strand
TCCCGGCTTTCGCTTTTAAGACCGGGAAAGATCTCGCCCGGTACGCCGCCCAAACCATCGCCCGCGTGATTCGCGACCGTACCGACGTCGGCCAGACGACGGTTTTAGGCTTGCCGACCGGAAGTACTCCCGTGGGCACCTACCGCGAGTTGATCCGACTGCACCGGGAAGAAGGTCTCGATTTTTCACGCGTCGTCGTTTTTTGCTTGGGTGAATTCTACGGAATTGGCCGCGATGAACCCCAAAATCACCGACGATGGCTCGAGGATCACTTCTGCAATTTAGTGAATCTCAAAGCTGAAAATGTGCACGCGCTTGATAGCCAAGTTCCGGCGGCCGAAATCGAAACGCACTGCCGACTCTATGACGACGCCATTCAATCCGCGGGCGGCTTCGATCTGGTGCTGCTAGGAATTGGTCGCAATGGCCACGTGGTTTTCAACGAACCGTTTTCCATGCGCAAGAGTCGCACCCGACTCTGCACGCTGGATCCCATCACACGGCAGTCCTGCGCCAATGATTTCTTTGGAGAGGCTAATGTGCCCTTGCAGGCGCTCACCGTCGGACTCTCTCCGATTCTAGCCGCCAAACACGTGCTGTTGTTGGCCTTGGGCGAGCACAAGGCGCCCATCGTTCGCGAAGCTTTGGAGGGCTCCATTACCGACCGCGTACCAGCTTCCTTCCTGCAAGAACATCTCGACGCTCGCGTGCTGCTAGACATGCCCGCCGCCGGTCAGCTTACCGGCGTCGCCATGCCGTGGCTGATCGAAAACGTCAACTGGGATGAGAACCTCATCAAGCGGGCCGTTCTTTGGTTGTGCGAGCAGAATGGCAAAGCCTTGCTGAAGTTGGATGATGATGATTTTCGCCAGCATGATCTGCACCAATTACTGCGGCATCACGGACCCGCGCAAGAGATCGCCCACCGCGTTTTCCGCTGGATGCAGGATACTATTGAATACCATCCTGCCGGAAAATCGCCGAAGACTTGCTTGTGCTTCAGCCCACACCCGGATGACGACGTCATCAGCATGGGAGGCACGCTGATCCGCCTGGTGGAAGACGGGCATCGCGTTCATGTGGCCTATATGACCAGCGGCAACATTGCCGTGTTTGACCACGACGCTTACCGTGTGGCTGATTTGGTCACTGAATACAACCGACTGTTCGGCATTGACGAGCAAAAGTCCCAAGAAGTTGAAGCACAAGTGCGTCAGGGAATCGCTCAAAAAGAACCGGGCAAACCCGACCATGAAACCATCTTGAAGATCAAGGCCCTCATTCGTTGGAGCGAAGCCCGGGCAGGGGCGATCCATGTCGGCTGCTCGCCGGACGACTTGCACTTTCTGGATCTGCCCTTTTACCGCACCGGCACCATCGCCAAGAAACCCATGGGCGAGGACGACACGCGGATCATTCGCGAATTACTGGAACGCGTCCAACCCGATCAAATCTACGTGGCTGGCGATTTAGCCGACCCGCATGGTACCCACCGCGTATGCGCCGAAGCCATTTTGTTCGTTCTGCGCGAGATGCAAGCCGCCGAGCAACCCATTCCCGAAGTGCTGTTCTACCGCGGTGCTTGGCAAGAATACGCTTTGCACGAAATTGAAATCGCTGTTCCTCTCAGCCCGAGCGATATCGATTTGAAACGCCAAGCTATCTTCATGCACGAAAGCCAGAAAGACGAAGCCCTCTTCCCAGGTTCGGACCCCCGCGAGTTCTGGCAGCGTGCCGAAGACCGCAATAAAGGCACCGCCAACCTTTACAACCAAATCGGCTTGCCCGAATTCTTTGCCTTGGAAGCCTTCACACGCTGGAAGGGCAACGAGATCTAAGCCAAGCTGCTTGCATCACTTTCCCGGCAACACGCCGGCTCGCGGCTGCACACTAGCGAGCGTTCAGGCGGCCCGCTGTTGCTTATTCAGCTTCCGAGCAGCAATCCGTCGCTGAGCTCCAGGCGGAACCTCGCGCCAACGTCGATGCAGCCACCAATATTGCTCGGGAGCCAGTCGGATCGCCTCTTCCAGGCGAGCGTTGTACCACTCGGTCAAATCAGTGACCGACTGCAAGTATTCAGGAACCTGATCCTGGTCCAGCAGGGCGGGATCTGCAAACCCGGTGATTCCCATTTCAAACCGCAGCGGTCGATCCAAACGGCGATTGTAGTGCATGAACATGGGAGCTTTGGAAGAGAGAACGAAGAGCGCCAGCGCCTTGTGACATGAAGTGGCATGACCGAAGAAATCGACCCATACGCCTTTACCGCCGGCATGTTGATCGGCCAGTAAACCCAACGTACCCGCGTTCTCAAGCAACTCCTGGATGGCCACCGCACTGCCGTCCTTGGGCAACATGTGCTGGCCTCCCATACCGCGAAATTCGGTGACGTATCGATCAACGTAGGGATTATCCAGCGGCCTGGCCACGGTCGTGGTCGGCACCCCAAATAATCCCAGGGCGTGGCCGGCAACTTCAAAGTTGCCAAAATGCCCGGTCACCAAAATCAGCGGCCTCGAATCCATCATGCACTGAAACACCTGCTCCTTGTCACGCACGTAAAAATGCTCGCGAAAGTTGGTGCGGTGAATCTTTCTAGGGCCATGCGCGATTTCACACACCATCAGCAGCAAATGGTGCCACATCTTGCGTCGCAGCAGAGACCGATGCTGTTCCGATAGCGGACCGTAAACTCGCTCCAGATTTTCGTCCGTAATCTTCCGACGAAACTGAGTCCAATCAGCCAATACGTAAGCCAGCAGCCGGCATGCGCGATCGCATGCCTCCAGCGACATGGACTGAATAATGCAAATGACCAGTCGAAGGGCAAGATAGGCCACCCAATCAGCCCAACTCCCCTGTGCTTTGGCTGCAAGATCCATCTTGAAAACGAAACGATTCCGGGCGGCGGGATTAAACAATCAATCCCGGATTGTGACAGGTTGCGTCTCTCACAGGTAGGCGATTTCGCACGCCTGACTTAGAATTTTTGCAAGTTATTGAGTAGATCTGCCAGGCAAAAAGGCAACATCGAGTCGCAGTATTGTGGCCCGAGCTATCACCATGAGCGTGTCGTGAAGAATCCTGAGCAACCGCGTCCGTGCTCAGCCATGCTTCGAATTAGTAATCGCCATCAATGGAAGACCGGATGAGATGGGAAGACTTGCTGGGACACGACCAGCAGCAGACATGGTTTCGAACCGCCGCCCGAAATGGCAGATTGGCCACCAGCTTTTTGCTGGTCGGTCCAGATGGGATCGGCAAGCGCTGCTTTGCACGATTGATAGCAAAAGGTCTGCTGTGCCGAAATGCGCCTGCGCGTGAACTCGACTTTTGCAATGCCTGCGAGGATTGCGCCCAGGTCGATGCGAGTACGCACCCGGATCTGATCCAAGTCTCGAAGCCCGCCGAGCGTTCCGAACTGCCGATTAAGTTGTTGATTGGCGAAGCCGACAAACGCATGCGCGAAGGCTTGTGCTACGAGATCAGCCTCAAGCCCTATGCTGGGCGGCGGAAGATCGCCATTTTGGACGACGCTGACTATCTGAATGCGGAAGGCGCCAATTGCCTGCTGAAAACCCTGGAAGAGCCGCCCACCAACTCACTGCTGTTCCTGATTGGCAGTAGCCTGCAACGACAACTGCCCACCATTCGCTCTCGATGCCAGTGCATTCTATTCCAGCCCCTGGAAGCGTCGGCCATGGCACAACTCATTCGACGCGGCGCTCTCGGTGACGAGTACGCATCTACGGTATCCACGTTGTCTGAAGAGGCCTTACAGAACTTGATCGCGCAAGCGGATGGCAGCCTGACCAAGGCACGCTTGGTCGCCGACGAAGAGTTTCGCGATTTCCGCAGCCAGTTAGAAAGCATGCTGACCAGCCGCCAAATCCCGCTGACCGCTCTCGCCAAGGAAATGGGAGCGTTGGTGGACGCCGCGGGGAAGGACGCGCGTGCCCGCCGCGATCGCATGCGAGTCGTTTTTGAAATGGCCGCCGCGCTGTATCGCCGCATCTGTCTGCAAGCCGCCGAGGAGAACTTGGATTCACGCGCCGTCGCCACGCATATTCGCTGCTGGAATCGCTGCTTACAGGCTATCCAAGAAGTCGACCGCAACGCCAATCAAGCCGCTCTTATTGAAGCCTGGAGCTCCGATTTAGCCCTCATCAGCGGACGCTAGTCCCTTCGCTTTCGGATCTTGCATTTTGCATTTTGCGTGTTCATGCTGCCTAACATTCCGCAAGGCATCTGCCTCGTCGGCCTGAAAGGCAACGCTATGAAGCATTCTGGCATTGGATTTACAAGCACGCAGCGCCAGCAAGTGTGTACTCGCTGTCGACCGAAACTCTCCACGAGTTTCGCTACAGGCTTGGCTTTTCTAGCTTCTAGCCACTAGCAACTAGCCACTTCTTCTTCTCTCGCTTCTCGCCTCTCGCTTCTCGCTTCTCGCCTCTCGCTTCTGGCCACTGGTTCTTTCTCGCCTGTCGTGTTCAACTGCTAAGCTATGTAGATTCATCCGACGAATTGTGAGGCTCGAAACATGCGGTACGATGCGATGAAACAGTTTTCTTTCCTGTTTCTGCTGGGTGCGGGGAGCGTAATTCTCACGCTTGGCTGCGGTCGGCAAACGCCAGTTAATGAAATCACCACCGAAAAAAGTGGTATCTCAGTTCAAAACGCCGCGTTACCCACCGAGTTCGCGGAGGCTTGGCCAGCTTGGCGAGGACCCACGGGCGATGGCTTGGCAACGGACCGTGTGGCTCCAACGCAATGGAGTGACGAGCAGGGCGTTGCCTGGATGAGCGATATACCCGGCAGAGGCCACGGCTCTCCGATTGTGTTCGGCGACCGAGTCTTCTTGGCAACGGCCATCGACGCGGAACAGCAACAGCGACTCTTGGCCTATGACCGAGCGACCGGCGATCTGATTTGGGACCAACTAATCCACGAAGGCAACTTTCCCTCGTCCGGGGAAAGTCATCGCAAGGGCTCCAATGCCAACGTCACGTTGGCTACGGACGGCTCGCGCATCTATGCGGCCTTCTTGAACAACCGTCAAATTATAGCCACAGCCCTGGATTTGGACGGCAAGCTTGTCTGGCAACAGGAACTGGGAGCCTTTGCCTCGCAATTTGGATACGCTCCGTCTCCCGTACTTTATAAGTCGTTTGTACTGTTTGCGGCCGACAACAAAGGCGGAGGTTTTCTGGCTGCGCTGGATGCGGAAAGCGGCGAGATCGCCTGGAAGAAAGCCCGCGCCGCCAAAAACTCCCACTCGTCTCCCCTGGTCGCGACGGTCGGTGGGCGTGATCAATTGCTCATCTGCGGATGCGATGAAGTCAGCAGCTATGATCCAGCTACGGGCGAGCAATTGTGGTCCACCCCAGGTACCGCAACAACAACCTGCGGCACGATGGTGGCCACCGATGAACGCATCTTTGCCTCAGGTGGATATCCTCAACGTCAGACGTTGTGTTTGTCTTCGGCAGGAGAAGTCTTGTGGTCGGAGCGGACCAAGATCTACGAGCCATCGATGCTGGCGTTGGATCGCCATCTATTTGCGGTCAGCGATGATGGTATTGCCTACTGCTGGAAGGCAGAAAATGGTGAACTGGCCTGGCGTGAAAGACTCGGCGGCTCCTTTTCCGCTTCACCGGTCTTGGCGGGTGAAAATATCTATGTGTCGGATCTCAGCGGCAAGACCTATGTCTTTCGCGCCTCAGCCGACGGCTATGAACAAATTTCGATCAACCAACTAGGCACAGACTGCTACGCCAGCCCCTGCATTTTGCCCGGAGAAATCTTGCTCCGCGTTGGCTTTGGCAGCGAACCGGAAAGGCAGGAAAAGCTGGTGTGCATTCGCGGGTCAGAAAACTGAGCCGCTCCCTGATGCGATCGAAGTTTGGGCTTTCTGCCGCAGACGGACCTGCTGCGGTGGCAAGAAGTTGCAAAAGCGATCAAACTGAGGGGCAATCGTCTTGGAAAGCCTGTCAATCGAGGTGCTGTATGCGACTCCAGTATTTGAAACAATTGGGAATATTCTCAGGAATCGGTTTGCTCGCCTTGGCTTGTTCCATATCGCCGAGCTGGTCTCAAGAAGAGCCCGCGGCCCTCGCACGCCCCGCTTCGCAGCAGGAGTCGACCGGCGATAATGCCAATGCAACCGCCAAGGCCGAAGTGGATGCAGATGTCAAACTGCCTGAGGAAAAAGACGCAGGCTGGCGTCCCCTGCTGCCCCAGGAGGGAATGGAAGGCTGGGAAATTACCGATTTCGGCACGCAAAGCGAAGTGCGACGCGATGGCGAGCAGTTGATCATGGAGAAAGGTGATCCACTGAATGGAATCACCTACCAGAAGAAGGACTTTCCCAAGGACAATTTTGAAATCTCGCTCCAGGCTCAACGCATAGAAGGCAACGATTTTCTTTGCGGCTTGACGTTTCCCGTAGGCGATGAATTCTGCTCCTTCATTGCCGGTGGCTGGGGCGGCAGCCTGGTAGGACTGTCCAGTGTGGATGGCTTCGACGCCTCGGAGAATGCCACCTCGACTTACTTTGAATTCGAAAACGGCAAGTGGTACGAGTTTCGTGTCAGCGTCGACCCCGAATACATCCGAGCCTTTATTGATGGCAAGGAGTTCTTCCGCCAAGAACGTGAACTCCACGAGTTCTCAACGCGGATCGAGGTCTTTTCCAGTCAGCCGCTGGGACTGTGCGCCTTCGAATCCAAAGTCGCCGTGCGTGACTTCAAATGGCGGCCGTTGACAACCGACAAACCAGGATCGGAGTCCAAGACTGGGGATACCAAGCAAGTGGATACACCCGTCAAGCCGATTCAATAACAACCCATTCAAGATTGCCTGCGTCAGTCAAGCTCCGCTACCTTGGTCGATGGCGGACTAGCTAAGCAACCTTCGATCATTATGTGTCAGATAGTCGCCTTTCGCTCCGCGAAAGTAGCGATCTTCGGCGGCTTTCGCTCAGCGAAAGTAGCGTTTCTCCGCCGCTTTCGCGGAGCGAAAGGCGAGAGTTATTGAGCGAACAATGTCAGGGAAGAATAAGAGATCTCCATGACGAGTGAATTTGAATCGCCATCGAACGATTGGAATACGCCAGACTTCAACACTCGCGAGTCGTTAGAACTGCAGAGTCTTGAGCTGGATCAACATTTCATGAGGCAGGCACTCAAGTTGGGTGTGCAGGCGATGGAACAGGATGAGGTTCCCGTGGGAGCCGTGATTGCCCTGGGAGGCCGCGTGGTTGGAGTGGGCTGGAATCAACGCGAATCCTTGCAGGACCCGACCGCGCATGCGGAAATGATCGCCATCACCCAAGCCGCCGCCACCCTGGGCAGCTGGCGACTGGAAAACTGCACGCTCTACGTGACTCTCGAACCCTGTCCCATGTGCGCCGGTGCCATTTTGCAGAGTCGCGTTGCCCGCGTGGTGTACGGTGCCACAGATCCCAAGGCAGGCGCCGTGGACTCACTGTACAGGCTGCTGGATGACCCGCGTTTGAATCATCGTTGCGATGTGACGGCGGGAGTCATGGCGGAGGACTGCGGAGCCATACTGACACATTTCTTTCGTGAGAAACGCGCCCAGGGTAAGAAGTAGGAACCAGGAACTGTGAACACGACGGATGAAACACCCCTGATCGATCCCAGCATGCTCGTGCGGCTCAAGATGAAGGCAGTCCGCCTGGATCGAGCCTTCTCGGATCGCCCCGAAGCCCTCCCAGATGAATCCATCTTGCCCTGCCTGAGTACCGAATTGGCCGGCGATGAGAAGTTTGCCCAAGTTCGCTTGGCGCTGGGCCAAGATGCCTTATTTTTCCAAGCGGACGTACAAGGCAAAAAACAATTACCCTGGTGCCGCCAATCGCGGCTGGAAGACAGCGATGGATTGCATATCTGGATCGATACCCGCAACTCGCGGGATGTGCATCGCGCGACCAAGTACTGCCAGCGTTTTGCCTTCTGCCCCATGGGACGCGGACCCAAAGCCGATCTGCCTTTCGCCGGCTGGGCCCCCATCAATCGCGCCCGCGAAACACAATCACCACCCGCGGACGATCTGATGTCGATTCGCGCTCGAGTCGCAGACGGCAGGTACCGCGTGGTGGCCGCACTGCATTTTGACGCCCTGCCGGGAATCGACCTGCAGGATTTTCCTACCGTGGGATTCTATTTCGCCGTGATCGACCGCGAACTAGGCTGGCAAGCCCTGGCTCTGCAACCCGAGTTGCCCGTCATGGAAAACCCCAGCCTGTGGGCCCAACTACAACTCGCTTAGCTATCGACACGCCCGTAATCTCCGGGCCCCGACCCGCTTCGCGTGTGCCCGGGCCCGACTCTCCCGCAAGGCTCGTTGTACCACCCAAGTCGACTGGGAAAAAATACATTGCAAAGCTGG
>JANSWS010000794.1 GCA_024743355.1 bacterium | reverse complement strand
TTCTCCATCTAACTGCCGACTATATTAGCTCGTCGGATGACTTGAATCTATTCTGGGCGGAACGCCCAAAATCGATTGCAAGCACGCGAACCCGAAGGTCGACTCAACAAGTTACCTAACGCAAACCACGATCTACACCCTTCTCTCCGCATGCCATAGCGGAGACGATCATGGCCGAGTAGCCAGGTAAACACGCGTTAAACCGGCCTCACGTGCCCAGTCATATGCCTGAATCACACTGGATGCGATCACACTTTCCTCGGGATCGATGATTACGGGGACATCCGCTCCAGCCAAAGCAATGCCTTGCAAACGGGCACGCAGGTCGTCAAAAGTAGGCAACGCAATTCCATTCAACTGCACCGAAGTGCTGTTTTCTTGCAAAATCAGTTTGACGATAACTTGCTCTAGGGCGTCGTCACTTGGATCCACAACCGCGTCCAAGCTGCCGGTGGGCTGGGTCGTTTCGGATACACCGCTCGGTAAGAGCTTCTCCACAACCTGAAAACTTGCGGTGGCCAAGAAAAACACCAAGAGCAAGAAGATGATGTCGATCATGGGTGTCATGGCGATCTCGATATTCCGGCGGCTACGACGGACACGAGAGGTCGGATTCAGTGAGAAGTCTCGCTTCATCGGCCACGATCCTCGAAGACGGAGAACACAATGTCACCGCAGCCAACGGCCGTGGCCGCTTTTAAGACCGGCTCGATCCGACTGTAAACGACGGAGCGATCCGTGCGAATCTTCAACCTCATCTGATTTCCGGCTTGCTTGCTCTTTGCGGCCATCGCTGCCTCAAGCAGCGGCTCATCAACTTGTCGACCGCCGACTTGCCAAGCACCATCTGGCAGAATGTTCACGACCAACAACGACGACTCACTCTCTTCATCCAAACCGGATACGGCCTTCGGCAAATCCAAGCGAACCGCGTTTTCCTGTTTGGCCAAATGGCTGGAAACCAGAAAAAAGATGATCAGCAGGAACACCACATCAATCATGGGAGTCATGTTGATGGACGTTGTTCCCGTCGATAGTAGCTGCGGGCTTTTCATGGAGTGAAAGGATCCAAGACTTGAAACTGGCCTCGTTAGTACATCTGCAGAATACGTTCGCGTGCGTAGCCACGCCCGCCAGAGCGTGGTTGACCTACCCGTAGCCACGCTCGCCAAAGCGTGGTCGACCTACCCGTAGCTACGCTCGCCAGAGCATGGTCGACTTCCAGTAGC
>JANSWS010000063.1 GCA_024743355.1 bacterium | reverse complement strand
ATTCTCCATCTAACTGCCGACTATATTAGCTCGTCGGATGACTTGAATCTATTCTGGGCGGAACGCCCAAAATCGATTGCAAGCACGCGAACCCGAAGGTCGACTCAACAAGTTACCTAACGCAAACCACGATCTACACCCCATTGCCTAATGCGCTAATGTGATTCATCGAGAGTAAGTGCGTTCCCGAATTTTCTACGCTTGACCATGATGCCACTCCGCCTGCCCCGTCTTTCCGAGATTTGCCTGCTACTCATGATGGCCTGTGGCCCGTTGAGCGGAGCAGATGAGCATGATGCCGATAGCGAGAAGGTGGTCGCTTTGGTGGGAGCCAAGGTGTACACCATGGTCGATGAACAGCCTCTATCTGATGCGGTGGTCTTGATTCGAGGCTCGCGGATTGAAGCCGTGGGAACCGAGATCGACGTACCCGATGAGGCGACAATCATGGATGCGGCTGGCTTGAGCATTACCCCGGGATTTATTGATGCACATAGCCGGCTGTGGCTGACCAAAGCGTCAACCAGCAGCGGTGGTACGGATGCCACACTGAAGGTACTGGACGGGGCTGATGCCTTCTCGGAGGATTGGCAGGAAGTGATCGAACAGGGGGTCACGACCGTGTGTGTGCAACCCGCGGGAACAGGCACGACAGGTGGCTTCGCTGCGGTTCTGTCGGTCGCGCCAACTGCCGAAACTGGCCCCGAAGTCATTGCCGAACACGCGGCACTACAAGCCTCGATAGGCATCAATGCAGGCAACAATCGAGTGCGACTGCAGCACTATGAGCGCATTCAGAAATTGTTGAAGAGCGCCTCCGACTATCAGGAGAAATGGGAAAAATACAACGCCTACCTGGATAAGAAAAAGAAGCAAGAGTCGGAAAGCAAAGCAGACTCTGAAAACGCCAAGCCCAACGCAGATAACCCGGATAGCAAGAACGATGATTCAGCTGCACGCTCAGGCAAGCCGTCCTCGCAATCCAGAAGTCGTGGTTCTCGAGGTGGTATGGGGGGCAGAGGCAGAAGCCCTGCACCAACTCCCGATGAGCAGCCCAACGACACGGAGTCCAAGAAGACTAGTGATTCCGGCGACCCGAAGAAAGAGTCGGATGAAAAGCCACCGGAGGAGCCGAAACGCGATCCGCTATTGGAGCAATTGGTCAAAGTTGTGCAGGGAAGGATCCCGATGCGACTGGAGATCCATTCAGCCGATGATTTCTTCCTTGCGGAAAAGCTCAGGAATGAATTTGAAAAGCTTCAGCTGATCTTCGAAGGCCTGGCGCGGCTTGGCTCCGCGAGCCAGCAGCTGAAACAGTTGGCTGCACCGGTCGTCTTGGGACCTTGGCTCGAACTGGAGCCCAATTACGAGAGCAAATTTGACAGCGGATCCCATTGGGGACAGACCTTTCGAGAATATCCGGGGAACTTGGTCATCGCCTCGCGGGGCACGACTCCAAGAAGCTCTCGATTCTTGCGAGCCCACTTGGCTAAGGCGATCGCTTCGGGCCTGCCCCCCGAGAATGCTTTGCGGGCGGTTACCGCCAATGCGGCTCGACTGTTGGGACAATCCGCGGAGTTGGGCAGCATAGAACCCGGCAAGCGGGCGGATTTAGTTGCTTTTCGCGGCCAGCCCACCGATGCCGCGACACCGATCGCTTGGGTCATGAGCCGTGGAGATCTGGTGTTTTCCGACGAAACAGCCGCCTCCGTTGCAGCTGATGCATTGTCGGAGCCGGTGAGTCGCGTTGGATTACAGAATCAAGCATCGGGACTTGTGGAGTTTTCCGAACTGTCGCAGTTGCCAGAGAAGTTTGCGGTGACTAGCGAACGCTGCCTGTTAGCGGATGGTTCTGTGGCGTCAAAGACGCTGGTGATCGAATCAGGAAAGATCGTCGATATCCTTGAACCATCAACGGTGAATAAGGAAAGCCTGTCTCAGCTGTTGAACTTTGACTTGGGCAGCAGCTTGGTGACTCCCGGTTTGCTGAGCGGACACACGACCCTCGGATTGACGCAAAGCATCGACCCGAATTCATCGCCCGATGCTTCTTACGTGGTGGCCGGAGACGCTATCGCCAAGGGATTCAAGGGCGAGAAGGAACTACTGGCAGATGGCCTTCTAAGAGTGATTCTGGCCCCGGGCGACAGCAATCCCATTGCTGGTTCCGCGAGTCTTGTTCGCATTGGGGCAGAGCGACCAGTTGCCGTGCGTCAAGTCGCCAGCAAGCTAGTGTTAAGCGAAGATGCCCGGTCAGCGGAGCGATTTCCATCGAGTTTGCCCGGTCAGTTAAAGCTGATTGAGAGTTCCTTGGCCGGCGAGCTTTTTGACATGAGACTGTATTTGCCCGAGGAGATCCAGAGGCGTATCCAGCAAAAACGGAGTGGCTTTTTTGAAAGCTTGTTAACCGCCGGCGCCCCAGTTTTGATTGTCGCCGAACGGGACGCGGAGATACGGGCTGCCTTGGATCTGGTCGAGAGCTATCAACTGAAAGCCCTGCTGGTCGGCCCGCTACAACTCCGTCCTTTTTTGCCACGTTTGAAAGCGTTGAATGTTGGCATTGTAGCCAGTCCGATTCGCACGGAAGGCTACGCTTGGTACGTGCAGGACTTGGTTGCAGCCAGCAAGGCGGGCGTGAGCGTTTGTTTTGCCGGTGATTCCGCCGAGCAACTGCGTTTATTGGCGTCCCAAATGGTCAGCCATGGCATGCAACCGGAGTCGGCCCTGCGAACACTGTGCATGGGCTGTAATGAGATTGCTGGAGTTCATGGTCTGGCAGAAGACGCACCGGCTGACTTTGTGGTTTGGTCTGATTCACCGGTCAGCCTGCAGTCAAAGCCTTTGGCAATCATCGTGGATGGCAAACGGGTTGAGGTCGACTGATGCGGCAAGCACGCGGTGCTTCGCCGATGAGGATCAGCACAGGTTGGATTGGAACAAAATGCGGAACTAGATCCGCTTAACTTGCGGCTCCCTGGAAACAGGCTTTATGAATAATTGGATGATCAAAACGCAACCACTCAAGCTGCTGCTGACAGGCTTGCGATTGACGCTGGCGATAACGTGCATGTTCCACTGCGGCGGACCAGCTGCTGCCCAGGAGAACATTTCACTCGTGAAGGCCAATCAGCTGTTCACCGTGGATGGTGAGGTGCTCTCTCCCGGGCAAGTGCTGATTGAGGGTGGTCGAATCGTAGCACTAGGAGAGTCTGTCGAGGCTCCTGAGAACGCGACAACGATCGAGGTCGACACTTTGATGCCTGGCATCATTAATACTGCGGGGGATACCGGGTTGAGTGACAACGGCGCCGAAGTCTCGCGAGAGATTGTGCCGGATTTTCAAACGCTGGACGCCATTGATTGGTTGTCGCGAGATTTCAAGGAAGCTCTGGACCAGGGAGTAACCACAGTTCAGATTTTGCCCAGCACCGAGAGCGTCTTTGCTGGCTTCGCCTGTGTGGTAAAGACGGCCGGCGACGATCCAGTCGTGACCGATAGACAAGGAGTGTTGTTAGCCGTCTGCGCGGACCCGACCTCTCGCAACCGCTCCCGATCGCGTCCCGATAGCATCTATGTCCGCCAGCCGACCAATCGCATGGGAGTCGTATGGATTGTCCGACGCACCTTGCACCGAGCGCAACAGCCGGACGCCGACTTGCCGTGGACAGCTGACACCCAAGAAATTCTGCATGGCATTCTGACCGGGGAACATTCGGTGCTCTGCGTAAGCCGCACCGATTTTGATATCCGCAGCGCTCTGAAACTTGGTCAGGATCACGGATTTCAACCGACCATCTACGGCGGCGACGAAGTCTACCGGATGATGGATGACTTCAAGGCCAGCGGCGCGAGGCTGGTGTATACGGCTTTGACCACGAATGCCTCGGCCAGTGCATTGCGCGGAAGTGAGGGAACCGAACTGCGCTGGAACGTGCCAGGCAGACTGCATTCCAGCGGGATCCCCTTTTGCTTGGCTGGCCCCAATTTGTTGGACCAGGCTCGCTTCGCGACTCGATTCGGCTTACCACGCGACGAGGCATTGAAGGCGATTACCTTGTATCCGGCCCAAACACTGGCAATGGAAGACCAACTGGGCTCTATAACCACTGGCAAACAGGCGGATCTCGTCGCTCTGACGGGAGATCCACTCGAACCCACTTCGCGTGTCCTTTGGACCATGGTGGGTGGAGAGATTTACGGCAACTAACGAGAATCCTTGATGTTAAGAAATCGAATTGAGATGAAGCGATACCTGTGGCTGTTGCTCAGCCTGCTTTCGCCGGCATTCAGTCTGGCTGAGGGACCGTTGGCGATCCAAAATGCCAAGATCATTACCGTTTCTGGCCAAACTTTTGATAAGGGTACGGTGCTTATCCGCAATGGCAAGATCGAAGCGGTCGGGCAGGACGTGGATGTACCCGGAGAAGCTCTCATCATTGAAGGTGAAGGCAAGGTCGTCATGCCCGGGATTGTAGACGCCCACAATGCTGAAGGCATGAGTCAAGCCAACGAACGGAATGCTGTCGTCCCGTTCTTGTCTGTGGTGGATTCTATTGACCCCAACGCCTCGTATTTCGAGGAATGCAGACGGAATGGAATCACATCCGCCGCCGTCGTACCTGGAAACAGCACGCTGATCGGTGGTAAGGCAGCCATCGTCAAAACCAGCGGCCAGTATGTCAACGACATGTTGATTCGTGCCGATTCAGCTCTCAAACTTTCACTGCGACCGGTCAGCGGAAGCCGCATGAGTCAGATGGCTCAACTGAGAAAGGAGTTGCAAAAGGCCCAGGACGCTTTGCAAGATGAGGCCAATAAGGAAGAGGAGGAGGACAAGGAGGAGGCGAAAGACGAAGCGTCGGAGGAAGAGGCCGACGAGGATCAGCCCGCTGAATCCTCGGAAGACGAGGATGAAGAGTCCGATTCAAACGGCGACAAAGCTGAGGGGCCCAATGCGGAAAATGAAGGGCTCGAAGTACTCAAGCTCGCGTTGCAAGGGAAAATGCCCGTTTACATCTACTGCGAGTACGCGATGGACATCGTGGCCGCCAAGAAATTGGCGGAAGACTTTGGATTAAAGTCCATTCTGGTATTGGGGCAAGACTGCTATCGAGCGGCGGACTTGCTGGCGGAGTTAAAGCAAACCGTAATTCTGGATCCGACTCTCGTCTTTTGGGATACCAACCCAAGAACCCGTGAAGACAAGAAAGTCGTGCTGCCCGAGATCTACCAGCAGGCAGGTGTGCCTTACATTTTTCAAGTAAGCTCGGCCAACTCCCGTGGTTCCCAGGGGAGCAGCTATTTTTGGTATCAGGCTGCAACTGCGGTCAAATACGGATTGAGCGAGAAAGATGCTCTGGCTGCTCTCACTCTGGAGCCTGCAAAACTTCTCAGCGTAGACTCAATGGTAGGTTCGATCGAGGTTGGAAAGGATGCCGATTTAGTTGTCCTGACCGGCGATCCGCTGGATATATCGACGTGGGTTGAATATACGATCATCGGCGGCGAGATCGTGTACGATCGAGCTGAGGATGAGAAGCTTGAACGACTTTTATCGCCCGTAGCGGAGTAAGACATGCGAACACTAGCTCGAGCGATCTCGCTGTCGGCAACGTGTTTGCCGCTCTTGCTGCTGGCCTCTCTAACGACGGCCGCCGTCGGATCAGAACCTGTCGATGCTTACTTTGCGAAAGCAATCTGGCTGGGTACTGGTGATGAAAGCAGTGGGGTTATCCAGGACGCGGTATTGGTAACCGAGTCAGGTCGTATTAAGGCCGTAGGTAAACGTGGCGAGGTCAACGTACCCGCAACCGCCCGCCGTCATGACCTGGGGAACTCGGTTCTGATACCGGGACTGGTGATTGCGCAATCGAACCGCGTTAAGTCGGCTAATAGCGATGAGTACGCGGTCCAGCCTGGAGTGCGAGCCATCGACGGTTTTGACCCTTTCGATGACTATCAGTCTTTGCTGGCAGCCGGGGTGACAACACTGCAAGTCTCACCCGCCGACGATCGACTGATTCCCGGTCAGACAGGCGTGGTGAGACTTACGCCCGATTCCGATGAGGCCACTTTAGTCGATTCCGAAAGTCTGCGCGTCATTCTATCCGCCACAGGCCGAAATCCGCCTTCGGTCTATGAGCCTCCGGTGGGTGCGGTTTCAGTCGATCGTCCACTGGAGCCTACCCGACCGCAATTGGCCACCAGCCTCACGCAGGCAGTAGTTGGGCTGGACGCTTTGCTGGCGGAAGCCGTTGCTATTGCTCAGGGCAAAGCGACCCAGGACCTTGGACTATCGGCCTTGGCAGACTTGCTCGAGCAGCGAACGACCATTCGCTGGTCGGCGAATTCCAACGCCGAAGTGAGAGCAGCCCTGAGACTCGCTTCCCGATACGAATTGCCTTGGATCATAGAGGATCCCCAGGAAGTAGATGCCCTCATAGCGCGTGAAACGTGGGAAAGTCCGTGGGCGCGAGGCGTGCTGCTGAATCCCGAGTTTCGTCCTGGCCGAATTACCAATCCCGTGGTTCCCAGCGTGGATGTTCCGACTACGATGCCAGTCTGGCAACGCGCACGCAAATTGAAGGCTGCCGGCATTGGGAACCGCTTGGCTATTTATGCCGGTAGCGATGCCGATATCGAAGACTTGCTTTTTTCCGCTTCGATTTTCGCAAGAGGCGGGTTTGATCGAAGCGAAATTTTGCAGATGCTGACTGCCAACCCCGCTCAGATCATGGGAATCAACGACCAAGTCGGTGCTTTGAAGCCCGATGCCTTAGCAGATTTCGTCGTGCTGTCTGACACACCATTGCAAGCTGGAACTACCGTCCAAGCAACTTATGTTGGAGGCCAGTTGGTCTATTCGGCGGACCAGTCGGGCCGTGCGGGCAGGGAAACAACGGACGATTCAGCCCTGATTCTCGCCAAGTCTATCTACACTCCGAGTGGGATCATTGAAAACGGTAAGCTCTCAGTACGGAACGGAAAAATCTCCGGGGTTGGAACGAGCATTTCCCAACCCTCCCATTGCGAACGATTCGATTTCGGAGATGCGGTCATTATTCCCGGTATGGTCGATTGCTCGACCACGATTGGCATTGGCGGTTCCCTTAACGAGCGTCTCTCTCTTGGAACCAAGTTGGGTGAACTGCTAGCGCGAGAGGACGAGCAAGTTGCTGTGGCCCGTCAAGGCGGAGTTACCGCGGCGCTGCTGAGTTCGTCCCGTCTTCCCTCGCCGGTCTTGGCATTCAAGCTGAGCGATTCTCCGCGGCCGCTGAAAGACCCCGTCGCAATACGATTCGAAATTTCCGGCAACCTCACCGAGGCTGAAACCAAACTGCGAAGCACCTTGCAATCCGGCAAGAGCTACGCCGAGGCGTGGGACAAATACGACAACGAGTTTGCCGAGTACGAGAAGAAGCTGAAGGTCTACGAGCAGGAAAAGAAGGAGTACGACGCAGCTGTAAAAGCTGCGGAGGAAAAGAAAGCCGAAACTCAGGATAAATCGGACGATGCTGAGAAGTCGGACTCGAATTCCAAGGACAGCCGGAAAGAGCCTAAGCCGAGCGAGGAACCCGACGGTGAGTCCGATGCTGACCAACCGGAAAACGGTTCCGACAAGAAGCAGCCAGCCAAGAAGTCTGAGCAAGACTCCAAGGCCGGTGATGAAGGCGGTGCTTCTCAAACGAAAGGCGGGGACGATAAGCAAGCTGCGGAAAAAGCAGAGGAAAGCCCAGCCGAGTTGCAAGAGCCAACCAAGCCGGAAGAGCCGAAGAAGCCCCGCTTCAGCGAGGACCTTGAGCCTTATCGGCCCTTGTTTGCCAAGGAGATTGTGGCCCTGGTTGAGCTGGATGAAAATCGAGCCGTGGAAGTGGCAGTCAAACTCTTTCGAAAAGACTTTGATCTCAAGACTGGAATCGTAGGAGGTAAGGCCGCCGCCAAATATGCCGAAACGTTGCGGGACGAGCAGTTGTTCGCGATCGTAGGTCCGCAGATGATTGGAAACGAAGAGGGCCAGCCACAGAACTACGCCGCGGATCTGGCGATCGCTGGGGTTCCCTTCGGCTTCCAGTCCAAAGCTTCTACGGGTGTGAAAGAGCTGAGCGACGCAGTGTCCTACGCCGTACATGGGGGACTCGGCAGCAGCGATGCGTTAAACGCTCTGACGACCGCTCCCCTGAATTTCTTGGGAATCGACTCGCTAGGCTCGCTGCAGGCGGGCGCCGATGCGGATCTCGTAGTACTCA
This sequence comes from bacterium, assembly GCA_024743355.1. Taxonomy (GTDB): domain Bacteria; phylum Planctomycetota; class Planctomycetia; order Pirellulales; family Pirellulaceae; genus Aureliella. The sequence continues at coordinate 17,149 of JANSWS010000063.1, read as the reverse complement.
GCGGACCGCCTTTCGAACTGTCCAGTGAGGTGCTTGCGGTGATGATCGATGGAAAATGGGTTTACCAACGTGAAGACTGATTTGTAAGTGAGGCGCAATCGCCACGACGCGTAAGTCGCGTAAGTCGCGTAAGTCGCGTAAGTCGCGTAAGTCGCGGTATGCCGGGCACTGCGGCCTGGATCGTGGCAGTCGCATGAACATCATCAAAATAAACCCGTAGCGTGGTGTGAGAACGCTCCGAAAATGCTGCGGTTCCGGCCGAATCCGAATGGCACAGTTTCAAAGACGAGCAATGAATCCCAGGAATTACAACCCGTCAGCCTTAACTTTGGCAGTCGCTTCGTCTCGCAGTTTCTCTCTGGGCAGCCGAAGTCTGATTGCTTGCGTTTGCTTTTTCGTGGTCAGCACGCTGTTGCTGAATCCGAGTGTCGGCCAAGACGCGGCCAAGCCGAAGCTGGCAATCCACGTCGCCAAAATTATTACGTCCGCCGGTGAACCGATCACCAATGGTACGATCCTGGTCGCGGACGGCAAGATTGAAGCAATTGGCAAGACCAAGAACATTCAAGTTCCTGATGGCTACCAAGAAATCACGCACAAGTTCTCCTTCGCCATGCCGGGGCTCATTGAAGCCCACTCCCACGTGGGTGGATCGGGTGATCTCAATGAAATGGTTTATCAAACCAACCCCGAACTGCGGAATTGGGACCAAATTATCCCACACAACGATGACCTCAAAGTTGCCATTGCCGGCGGCGTGACCACCATCTGTTTTATCCCGGGCAGCGGAACCAACATGGGTGGCTGGGGGACATTGATGAAGACCGGACCAGGCAGACCAGAGGACGTCATCATTCGCGCCCCAGGCGTGTTGAAGATTGCACAGTCGGGCAATCCGGAACGTCGTGATGGAGAGGTTGGTTCCGGACGCATGGGCATGAACTATGTGATACGACAGCAATTAGAGGAGGGGCGTCTCTATGTGCGACAATGGGATGACTTCGAAGCCGGGAAAATCGCTCAGAAGCCGAAAGTCAATCTGCGGCTTGAGTACTTCAAACCGCTGTTCCACCGGGAGATTCCCGTCGTCGTTCACACGCAAGCCTATCAGGTGGTGCAATCAACCTTGCGAATCCTGCACGATGAAATGAACCTGAAGGTGGTTATCGATCACGGCACGTTTGACAGCTACAAAATCAGCGACGAGATTCTCAAACGCAACATCCCCGTCATGGCTGGCCCTCGCGGCTTTCGCTACGAGCCCGAGGACGGTCAGATCAAAGGCATCGTTGCCGAATATGCCCAACGCGGTGTCGAGTGGTTGGGAGTGAATACGGACGCACCCGTGATTCCCCAGGAGGAACTGGCCTTTCAGGCCTCGATGGCGGTCCGCTACGGATGGAACGAGGAAGACGCGGTGAGCGGCATCACGATCGAAGCCGCCAAGGCGCTGATGATCGATGATCGCGTGGGCTCTTTGGAAGTTGGCAAAGATGCGGACATCTTGATCACCACCGGATCCATCATCGACCCACGCAACTACGTGAAGCAAGTCTTCATCGACGGAGTCAGCGTCTACGACATTTCCAAGGACCGACGCAGGTTTTAGAAATCGCGCAAATCCATGAATATCAGACAGTGTTTTTGGCCTAGCATCCTCTTCCAGTCGCCGACTACCGTCGGCCGCTACCGGTGGTGTTTTCGGCCGTATTTTCGGCCTTGTGTGGCCGCTTTGTTTCTGTGTTGCTGGCTCTCATCATCGCAATCGCAGGCTCAGGTTGTGCTGGCCATGACGAATGCCCGCATTGAGACAGTAGCGGAGGCAGGCACGCTCGAGCGGGCGACGATTTTGATCAAGAACGGCAAGATAGAAGCCATCGGAACCGATGTCGACATTCCGGTCTCGGCGCAGATTATCAATGCCACCGGAAAGGTCATCACGCCTGGCATTGTAGATCCCTATTTTGTCGTGCCTATCAATCGCAATACCCCCGAAAGCACCGAGCGAACAGTTGTGTTTGGCGGTCGCACATTTGTCATCCCGGGCGGCGCTCCCCCGATCGCCACCAGCTTCGCCAAGGTTGCGGATGGGATCGACATGGAGGCCATCGATTGGAAGCCTGCTTTGCGCAGCGGCCTGACCACTCTGCATTTAGTTGCGGGTGGATTCGCCCAATCCGCGATTGCCGCACGGGGCCACGAAAATACGGTTTCCAATTATCCGATTCGCGATCCCGACGGACTCCTGCTGGTAGCTGTCACCAACAATACACCAACGCTGAATGTGTTGCGAAGCGGATTGACTCCGCCCGGCAACGGAGAGCGGCGTGGGGTTGGCTCACGAGGCCGTGGCGGCCCCCCTGGCCAATCTGCTGCTGGAGGACGAGGTGCCTCTCGCGGCGGTAGCGCGGCGGCGGCCGGACCCAACAGCCCGGGAGCAACGGCAGCTCTGTGGACCCGTGTCCGTAATGGCGACACGCCCCTGTTTGTCAATGTCGACAGCGCCTCAGCCATTCTGCATGTTCTGAAAGCTACCGAAGCAGCGGACAAAATCAAGTTGGCGGTGGTTGCGGACGGAGCTGACGTCTACCTCAATTTAGACAATCTGGATTCTGAGCGGTTTAGCGTGGTGTTGCCACCCAGGATTGACCAGATTCCGAATTCAGGTGTTCGAATCAATGTGCCGGCCATGCTGGCGAGCCGAGATCAGGAATTTGTGCTTTCGCTCTCCCTGGGGCAAAGCGATTTCCGATCCATGCAGCATCAACCACTGTTTTCGGTCGCCATGCTGGTGCGAAGTGGTTTGGATCGCGATCGCGCGCTCCGAGCTATCACCATGGGTCCCGCCAAACTCATTGGAATGCAGGAAGAAATCGGTTCGCTGGAAGTAGGCAAGCGGGCAGACTTGCTTGTGTTCGACGGGGATCCATTTGCGGCCACTACCAGTCTCGAAACAGTTTTCGTTCAGGGGAATCCAGTCAATGAAGACTAGATCGTCAATTTGGATTGTCGTGGGCCGGATCTCACTCGCCATGAGCGCGATCTGCACCGTCCTTCCTTGCCAACTGCGTGGCGAAGAACCGGCAGACAAAGGCAAGACTTCCTCGCTGGCAATTGTTGGTGGCGACATCATCACCGTGACGCGTGGTACCATCCGCGGCGGCACGATCTTGATCGAAGACGGCAAGATTACAGGCTTGGGAAATCAGGTGGAAATTCCTGCTGGAACCCCGCAAATCGATGCTACGGGCCAAGTCATTACGCCTGGCTTTATCGCGCTGGACATGTCGCGAGTTGGACTCCAAGCATCCAACGATTCAAACGCGAAGTATGTGGATGGGCTGGATCCCTTTGGTGACAATGTCAAACTCTCGCTGGGCGTGGGAATTACCACCGGCTGCGTGGCGATTCAATCCTCCGGAGGACGCTTCGGTCGTCGCGGCAACGAACAGCAAGTGACGGTCGGGGAGGGGGGCAATCCCCAGACCCCAGCAACGCAGACCCCAGCACTGCAGACCCCAGCACTGCAGAACCCAGCACTGCAAAACACAGGGCAGCCGCCCGCAGTACTCAGCTATGCCGGCGATGGCTTCCCCACGACTCAGCGCTTCCCTGGACTGGATCCCGACTTGGCGGAGCTTGAAAGAAAGGCGCAGCCGGGAGAATTGGATTTTGGCGAGATTGTGTCGACCTGTCCTTGCTGTGGTCTGCCGATTCTACCAACGGAGCCAATCACACCAGCTCCACCCACTCGCATCACCCCACAGAAGAATGCCGTCATCAAAATGTCCTACGGCACTCTGGACGGCATGTTGGTCGCTGAAAACGCTTTTCTGGACGTGACACCGGGTTCGTTGCAGGGCGCTCTCAATCAAAAGAACTGGCGAGACGAAATTGGTAAGGCCCGCCAGTATTTAAAGGATCAGGCGGAGCATGAGCAGGCGACAGCCCGAGGTGAGAAGCAAGACCCACCGAAGAAGCCCGTTAGCGACGAGCTGATCAAGTTAGTTCAAGGCAAGATTGCTCTGCGAATATCCGCCGACTCCGTTTCTGATATGCAATCACTGATCGGGCTAGCCCAAGAGCTTGACTACCGCCTGGTCATCTCAGGTGCTGGAGAGTCCTGGGTGATTCCTAACGAATTGGCTGAGGCCGACGTGGGAGTCATTCTCACGCCGCGTCGCCGACGCGACCCCGTCTTCGGTGCGGAGGATAGAACCGGAACCTGGATTGAAACGACCCGTGTCATGGAAGAGACCGGAGTCGCATTTGCCGTTCAAACACTCAGCAATTCCATCAGTCTCAATGGCCTGGCGGGACGCGACCTGACCAGTCTGCCTCTGGAAGCCGCCTTCGCCGTCCGTGGTGGGGCGAGCGAACGCAAGGCGCTGGAAGCAATTACGATTGTTCCAGCCCGCATGCTGGGATTGGAGGACCGGCTTGGTAGCCTTGAAGTCGGGAAGGATGCCGACCTGTTGGTGCTCAACGGCCCGCCGCTAGACTACCGGACCTATGTGGAGAAGGCTATTGTCAATGGTCGTGTTGTCTACGAACGCGACCAAGCCCGTGTGCTACCGACCTACCAGCACTAAAGCGGGCAGCGAGCGGCTAACTGATTCCATCAGCTGTTCCGACCCTCCGTGCTCGTGCTCAATGAAATGGTGCTCGTAATCGTAATCGACGTACTTCCGGACCCGAGTGCGAGTATGAGTCCGAGCACGAGCACGAGCACGAGCACGAGCACGCTAATGCCCTGCGGCTGATAGCAGTGCTGACATTTCTGGATCAGCGGTAGTGTGGCACGGGCTTGCCCGTGTACCCTCTGGTGGTTACCAGCTTGCCTGTGCTTGCCACGTGAAAGCCTATCGAAGTTGAAAAAGCCAGGCGAATGTGTTGGGCGCTTCGATTACGTTTCTCAGGAGGCGATTATCAACAAGCTGATAAATGAAAGACAAGACACGGGCAAGCCCCTGCCACACCATGCAAGGGTAATGGGACACGCGCTTGCCCGTGGACGCTCTAGCGGATGCCAGCAACTTGCATCTGAATCTTGAACAAACTATCGCTGGCGGTGATAAACAGGGTGCTGTGCTCCGCTCCGCCAAAGCATACGTTGGCAGTCCAATTCCGAGGAACTGCAATCACCTGAATCTCATCCCCGGATGGGGAGAAAACGCTGACGCCCGCTCGTCCGGTGAGATACAGATTCCCTCGGTTGTCGATGGTCATTCCATCCGATCCCTGCGCACAGAATAGTTCGCGTTCCGCCAACTGACCGTCATCGCCAATTCGGTATCGGTAAGTTTTGTTATCTCCGATATCAGCCACGTACAGAATTCCTTTCTCAGCATCCCCCACAATGCCATTGGGCTGTTTGAAGCCTTCGGCCGCTATCGTCAGTTGTTTGCGATCCGGCGCGAGCCGATAGACTTGTCGCGGAAGCTGAGGCTCTCCTCGTTCCCAATAGGGACGTTGGTAATAGGGATCCGTGAAGTAGATGGATCCGTCTTTGCCCACCCACACGTCGTTGGGGCCGTTGAACAGTTTCCCGTCAAAGCCGGTTAAAAGAACCTCGTGCGACTTGTCCGGCGCGATGCTCCATAGCTCGTTCTTTTCATCGGCGCAAGCCAGAAGGTTCCCATCTTGATCGAAGAACAGGCCGTTGCTTCGTCCACACGGTTGCAGCCAGGTTTCCAGTTTCCCCTCCGTCGTCAGCCGCAGGATCCGATCGTTGGGTTGGTCGGTGAAGTATACATTCCCGGCTTTGTCAGCGGCCGGCCCTTCCGTAAATTTGAAATCGGCGCTGAGAAGTTCTAGTTCCGCGTTGGGTGCCGTGACGGAAGCTTCCTGCGCCCGCGTAGCGACGCAGGAGAATGCGATGGCAAGCAACATGAAAAATCTCGACAGCATGGTGATCTCCCAGATTAAAGATCAAATGTGATATAAACGATGACCGCAATCTAACCTGACTTATACTACCTGGAGAGCCCAAATGCGCACGGTTGTTTTTGCTATCTTGAGTTTTGCACTCCCCTTGAGTCTCTACGCTCAAGCTCCGGCCGAGTCTCAGGCAACGAAGGAACACCAGTGGCTGAAGCAGTTTGTCGGTGAATGGACCTCCACGAGCAAATCCGGGTCAGTCGAAGGGCAAGCCGACATGGCAGGTACGGGTACGATGAGATCCGAGATGCTCGGCGACTTATGGGTAATCAACCACATGACGGCTGACATGGCTGGAACCAGCATGCGGGCCATACAAACGCTGGGTTACGACCCCGACAGGAAAAAGTTTGTCGGAACCTGGGTGGATTCCATGATGAACCACATGTGGCATTATGAGGGCGAGCTCGATGCGTCAGGAAAGAAACTGGTTTTGACAGCGGAAGGCCCCAACTTTATGACGGGTGAAGGCACCTCCGAATACCGAGACAGCTATGAAATGAAATCGAGGGATCTGATCGTTGCAACCTCCGAGGCCAAGACCGAAGACGGCACATGGGTGACCTTCATGACCGGCGAGATTAAGCGCGTACAAAAGTAGTTGATGCGGCAAGCCCCTACAGGATCACCGAAATCAGCCACAAAATCCGGCCGTACACGACCAACCAGCTCCGGTTACAATACGAAAAGAGGCACTCGATCAACCCATCCGAGAATCACTGGCCACTTTGGATATTCTTCTTATGGTTGGCTCACAAAAGTGGCAAAAACTGGCGACGATTGTTGCCGGCGGCATGCTGGTCTTCCTGCTGAGTCAGTGGATTGGCAATCAATTTCGTCGGCCCCAAAATTCATCGGCCGAAAGTTCCGCGCAAGACAGCCCTCAAGCGGAGTTCCAGCAAGCTGAGCCATTGGATTGGCTGCCGGAGATCGCTCAAAAAAATGGGATCCGCTTAACTGCCAGCCCCGATGCACATGCTGTGATGTTCGTGCATCCCGAATCTCCTTGCTGGGTAGATGTGCCACGTGCTCCAGCGGGAGATGTGGAAACTTATTCCGGACAGGGAGTGAGCGAATTCCTTGGGGCGGAAGCCTGCGCGGAATGTCACCAGGAAATCTTTGATTCCTATCGGCAGACAGGACACTACCAATCATCGGCTTTGGCCTCGGAGGCTACCATCGAAGGCCGCTTTACACCGGGCGAGAACAGGCTGGCTACCAATCATGCCGACTTGTCGTTCGAAATGCAGCGGATCGGCGATACGTTCTATCAGACGGTACACTTTCGGGAACTGACCAAAAGTGTCCCCATGGAGATCGTTACTGGGTCGGGTCATATCGGCCAGACCTTCTTGTACTGGGTTGGAAATTCTCTTTATCAACTGCCCATTTCCTACTTTCGGGCAATTGAAGGCTGGAGCAACAGCCCTGGCTACCACGACGGTACCGCGTGGTTTTCGCGTCCGGTGATTACCAAGTGCCTGGAATGCCATGCAACCTATGCGGAGCCCGACGCTCGCTCTCAAAATTCCTACGTGCGATCAAGCTTGGTACTGGGTATCTCTTGCGAGCGCTGTCACGGTGCGGGGAGACAGCATGTGGAATACCATCAACAAAATCCACAAGCAGAAGCGAAGTTTATCACGCATCCAAACCAGCTGGATTCGCAGCAAAACAATGACCTATGTGCGCAGTGTCACTTTGGCTCCGGCAACCGCAAAGCCAATCCGCCTTTCAGCTTCAAGCCCGGCGACTCCGTTGATGAGCACTTTGCCATCGACAACAATCCCAAGCAGCAAGGCGGCGTCCACAGCTCTAATCAACTTGCGCGCTTACAAATGAGCAAGTGCTTTGAAGAGAGTTCTTCCATGACCTGCGTTGACTGTCACGATCCGCATCGCAATCAACGAGGCGACTTGCGGTATTTCTCCAGTCGCTGCATGGAATGCCATCAACCCGAGCACTGTGGCCAATTTGAGCAATCGGGGGCCACGATTGCCGAGAATTGCATTAACTGTCACATGCCTATGGGACAGGACAGCAACTTAGTATTCAACCGTCCCGATGAAGTTCTGTTTCCGCTCTTGCGAGACCATTACATTCGAGTTACCGACGATAAATCCGTTCCGTCAACCACAGCGGTACAACCCTAGAAGTTCCAGGATTGCGACTGCATTCTCATGGATGGGCGGCAACTAAATCGCTCGCAAGAGTCACCGCGCCGGCGACCGGATGAGGAACGCTAATCAAGTCGCAAGCGACATTTGCGGTTGTCAATTTCTCGATCAAGTCGCCTTTCAACTCCGGGCTATGCAGCAAGACCCCACCGGCAATCGCGACGGGCAAAGAATTAGCTGGAAGCTGCAGAGTCTGTTGAACAGCCAATACCAGCTGGCACAGTTCTGTGGCAGCTCGATGTCGGATTTGCAGAGCTACCGCGTCACCTGCTTGGGCCAGATTGAGCACCAACTCGGACAGACGGGCTATCGACTCGCGCTCCATGCGGGAGTCGTAAAGATGAGGCAATAGCTCTCTGGGGGTCGCAGCGCCGAAGTGATCCAATAAGGCCGGTAGCAATTGTGTGGCGTCCGAGCGTCCATCAGCAAAGCGAAGTGCTGCGGTGATGCCGGCGACCGCGATCGCATAGCCGCTACCTTCGTCTCCAAAGCGAAACCCCCAGCCTCCGGCACGATGCACATCGCCTTGCTCATTGCGTCCATAAGCAAACGAGCCGGTACCGGCGATGAGTGCTACGCCGATTCGACGGGGTGTGCGAGCCAAGATAGGCTCTGCGTCGTTACATACGGTAACGCGGCTGGCCAAACACTGTTCACGGGCCCACTGGTCAAGTTGCTTTTGGATGTCAACCCGATCGCCACCCGCTATGGCCAGACAAGCCGCATGGACCTCGTTCGTTCGGGAGGCGACTTGTGAGTGGGCGGCTTCGATAGCTTTCAGGATTTGCCGCGTGGCCCCATCGATGCCAACCGCACGAGGATTTGACGGCCCTGCCAGTCCTTGGAAAGCCGGCAAACCTCGCAAGTAGTCTTCTCGGTTAATTAACCAAGCCTCGGTTTTGCTGCCACCTCCATCGACACCCAGCAACCAAATCTCGGAGTCGCTCATGGCTGCTCGGACGCTCGCTGATGATCGCCCAGTGCCCGCCGCAAATGCCCCGAGGCTGCCTTAAGTCTTTGCCTGGCTGTCTGGGCATCGATGTCGCACAGGGCGGCAACGATGGCTGTCTTCAGTTCACCGTCACAGGCATCCAATTTCTCCTCGGCGGCAGTCGGACTCAGATCCGTCAGCATCTCCAAAATCCTCTTGGATCGGGCCTCCAGTTTTTGATTGGTTGCCCGCAGATCGACCATAAGATTTCCATAGGTCTTTCCCAAGCGAACCATGCTGCCGGTCGTCAACATATTCAGAACGAGCTTGGTGGCGGTGCCAGCTTTCAATCGCGTGGATCCACTAATGACTTCCGGCCCCACCACCGGAGTGATGCATATATCACAGACTTGATGCAGTTCGGAATTCTCATTGCAACTCAAGCCAATGGCAAAGGCTCCGAGATCGCGAGCGTATTGCAACCCTCCGATGACATAAGGTGTTCTACCGCTCGTGGCTATTCCCACCAGTACATCGGCGTCCGACAGAGAAATAGCTTGAAGATCTTGAACCGCCAACTCCGGGTGATCTTCCGCGCCTTCGATGGCTTGGGTCAGTGCAGCGCGTCCGCCGGCGATTAGGCCTACCACCATTTCCGGCGGGGTACTGAAGGTAGGCGGACATTCACTGGCATCCAGCACCCCCAAGCGGCCCGATGTCCCGGCACCGATGTAGACCAAGCGGCCACCCTCACGCAAGCGAGGGACAATGGCATCGATGGCCGAGGCAATGGATTCGGCTTCCCGCCCCACGGCAAGTGCCACAGCCTGGTCCTCCGCATTCATCAGTTTCACGATGCCTAAGGCATCGAGTTGATCGATATTTTCGGTTGCCGCATTGCGGGCTTCGGTGGTGAGTTTATTGAGCATGGCATCATTGCAGGCTATGATGGTCGAACCTCAAATCATCATAACCGGCGTCGAAAGCATTCGGCAGACGTCGTTGTAAATACGGCGGCCAACAACCTGGGCCAAATGCGGAGACGTGGATGGATGACAACGGATTGCTTTCGATTTCCATCGCTCCCATAGATCTGCTCGTGCTGGGCAGCTATCTGGCCGGCGCGGTTTTGTTGGGGGTTTGGATCGGACGCGGCCAACGGGATTTGTCATCCTATCTTTTGGGGAGTCGCGATGTTGCCTGGTGGGCAATTCTGGGCTCGATCGTGGCCACCGAAACCAGTACTGCGACTTTTCTGAGCGTTCCCGGTTTGGCCTACCAACGGGAAACCGGCGACATGCGTTTTCTGCAACTGACTTTTGGCTACGTGGTCGGTCGCTGCATTATCGTTTACTTGCTTCTACCCCTGTTTTTTCGTGGCCAGCTGTACACTGCATATGAAGTTCTGCACAAGCGATTCGGCGGAAAGACCAAGAAGATCGCTTCCCTCATATTCCTGGTCACTCGCAACCTGGGAGACGGCCTGCGTTTATTTCTGACCGCGATTGCTTTAAAGGCCGTATTGGGATGGCCGATTGCTCCCTGTGTGGTACTGATCGGCATCGCCACCATCATCTACACCGTTTTCGGCGGCATGAAGAGCGTGATTTGGAATGACTGCATCCAGATGGTGATCTACATGGTGGGTGGGCTTCTGGCAGGCTACTTTATTATTAGTGCACTGCCAGAAGGCTGGCAGTCATTTGTGGACTACGGCCGCGAGAATGGAAAGTTTCGCGTGCTGGATTTCAGCTGGGACCTGAGCGAACCTTTTACCTTTTGGGCTGGTATGGTAGGCGGTATGTTTCTGACGTTGGGAACCCACGGTACCGATCAACTGATGGTCCAGCGTTACCTGTCCGCCCGTACAGAACAGGACGCAGGCAGAGCCCTGGTCGTCAGTGGCTTTGCGGTGATGATCCAGTTTGTACTGTTTCTTCTGTTGGGAGTCGGCCTGGCCGCTTTTTACGATCTGGTACGTCCAGAAGTGCAATTTGAGAGAGCCGACGATGTGTTTGCCAACTTCATCGTCAGCGAGCTTCCTTCAGGTGTGGGCATTATCGGCCTGTTGTTGGCCGCCGTATTTGCCGCCGCCATGTCAACATTGTCGAGCTCGTTAAATTCTTCTGCGAGTGCGGTCGTGAACGACTTCTACGTGCCTTGGAAATTCTCCGAGGCAGCTCGTGGTTCGGAAGCTACCGAACGCAAATTGATGCGGGTCAGCCGGCTACTGACGGTATTCTTCGGAATTGTACAAATTGGAATTGGCATTGCAGCCGAGCAATTGAGCCGCAGCGTGGTGGCCGATGCACTGGCCATCGCCGGATTTTCCGCGGGTTTGCTGCTGGGTGTCTTCTGTCTGGGAGTGTTTACCAAGTCGGTCGACGAACGTGCGTGCTTGTTCGGGCTAGCTTGTGGATTGGTAGTGCTGCTGAGCATTCATTTTGTCTTTCCGCGTTTGGACGTTCGTCTTGAATGGCCCATCACGCTTCACATTTCCACCATCCGCATAGCCTGGCCGTGGTACGCGCTGATCGGCGCTAGCACGACTTTTTTGAGCGGTTGGCTCGCAGCCAGACTGCAAGGCTCGGGCGGATCTGCTGACCAGGTCGCAACGCCGGACTAATCGACAACCACATACCAGTGTTTTTATCCTTCCCTTTCAGTGCCATTTTTCGCCTGGCCCTTCGTCCCGCTGCATGAGACTCCCATGATCCACTTTCTGCCTCGTCCATCTTGTCATCTGCTACTGTTGCTAGCGTGCACCCTGACGATCAGCTTCTCAGCGAATTCTCCCGCGGCGGAGTTGCCGCGTGTGACGCCGGAGCAAGCGGGTTTCGATTCGGAACGTCTGGCACAGATCGCTTCGGTCGTGGAACAAGAGATCGAGAATGGAAAGCTGCCCGGCTGTGTGGTGTGTATCGGTCGCCAAGGACAAATTGCTTTTCTGAAGGCCTATGGTCATCGACAACTCCAGCCGGAAGCCCTGCCTATGACCGTGGATACAGTCTTCGATCTGGCGTCGCTCACAAAACCCATCGCCACCGCGACATCCATCATGATTTTGGTTGAACGCGGCGTCTTGAGACTGAATGACAGGGTATCTTTGCATCTGCCTGAGTTCACAGGCCAAGGCAAGGAAGAGATCACCATTCAAGACCTTCTGACGCATGTTGGCGGATTATTGCCGGACAATGCGTTGGATGACTATCAACAGGGACGTGACGAAGCGATGGCGCGTATCAATGCGCTGGATCTTCGCGCGGAGCCGGGCGAAAAATTCATCTACAGCGATGTCGGTTTTATCGTTTTAGCCGAAGTGGTTCGTGCGAAAACAGGCCTGCCGATCGATCGCTTTGCCGCGGCCAATATATTTCAACCTATGGGCATGTCGGAGACCGGCTACCTTCCTGCCGAAGGATTGCGAGAGCGGGCAGCCACAACGGAACAAAGAGAAGGGCGGTGGATGCGTGGCGAAGTGCACGATCCGCGAGCCTATCTGATGGGAGGCGTGGCTGGACACGCTGGCCTATTTTCAACTGCTACCGATCTCTCCCAATATGCGTCCATGATGCTTGCGGGCGGCCAGGTGGAGAACAAACAGATTTTGTCGCCCCGGACAATCCAGGTAATGACCGAAGCTTACGAAGTCTCCAGCGGCTTACGTGGATTGGGTTGGGACAAACAAACGGGCTACAGTTCGAACCGTGGAGAGTTGATGTCGTCCACGGCATTTGGGCACGGTGGATTCACAGGAACGGCCATCTGGGTCGATCCGGAGCTGGACCTGTTTGTGATCTTCCTGAGCAACCGCGTTCACCCCGATGGCAAAGGATATGTCAATCCCTTGGCCGGAAGAATCGGTTCGATCGCGGTTTCTGCCATCCGCAACCTCCCGTCAGTGCCCACTCCAACATCTGCACCGCAGTCCGCCGCCCAAGCTCCGCCCGCGGTTGTGTCACCCACGCTCAAGGCCAGCACTACGCAAACCGGCATCGACGTTTTGCAAGCCAGCCAATTTGCACCGCTCAATGGATTACGGATCGGACTCATCACCAACCACACGGGCATCAACCAGCAAGGAACTTCCACGGTCGAAGTACTTTATCAGGCCCCCCAAGTTCAGTTGAAGGCACTCTTCAGCCCAGAGCACGGATTCGCTGGACAGTTGGACCAAGCCATCGTGGCTGACGACCAGGACTCCCAGACAGGTCTGAAGATCTACAGTCTGTACGGCGAAACGCGGCGGCCGACGCCAGAAATGTTAGCGGACCTGGATGCCTTGGTTTTCGATATCCAAGATATTGGAGCCCGCTTCTATACCTATATCTCGACCATGGGCGAGGCCATGATGGCTGCCGCCGACCACAAGCTCAAGTTTTTCGTGCTTGATCGCCCCAATCCGATCAACGGGGTGGACGTGGCCGGTCCTGTATTGGATGCCGGCCGAGAGTCCTTCGTGGGTTTTCACACCATCGCAGTACGTCACGGAATGACGGTCGGTGAGTTGGCCAAGATGCTGCGGAGTGAACTGAGCATCGACTTGGACTTGCAGGTCGTGCCCTTGAAAAACTGGCAGCGCGAACAGTACTTCGAAAGTACCGGTTTGTTGTGGGTCAACCCTTCGCCCAATATGCGGAGCTTGACCGAGGCCATTCTCTATCCCGGTATCGGACTGCTGGAAACCACCAATCTATCGGTAGGACGAGGCACCGACACGCCGTTTGAAGTTATCGGAGCCCCGTGGATCGACGCGCAAGGACTGGCCAACGAACTGAATCACCAGCGATTGCCCGGCGTGGCGTTCATTCCCATTCACTTCCAACCCAATTCGAGCAAGTACGCCAACGAAATGTGCGCGGGAGTCCACATTTCCATCACCGACCGTTCTGAGTTTCAGCCGCTCCGCACCGGATTCGAGATCGCGGTTGCCCTGAGAAAATTGCACGTCGAGAATTGGGACATCGACGGCTACGATCGATTGCTGGGGGATGCCCAGGTGCTCGAGGCGATTCGAGTGGGCGAAACGGTGGATCAAATCATGCCACGCTATCGAGCCGAGCTCGAGGACTTCCGCCAGCGGCGCGAGCAGTTTCTTCTTTATCGCTAGCTGTGACTGGGCAAACGATGTTGCGATCAATCCAGACCGGCTTGGAACGCCTGTGCTCTTCACCCACCGAATTTCCGATTGGAGAACGGTGCGGCCTGTTGATGAACCAGGCATCGGTCGACGCGGAATTGAATTACGCTTGCGATCTAATTTCGGCCTGCTTTCCCAATCGCTTGTCTGCGATCTTCTCGCCACAGCATGGGCTGTGGGGCGAGCAGCAAGCCAACATGATTGAGTCTCCCCATGATCGCTATGCCAGACTCGATTTGCCTGTCTTCAGCTTGTACAGCGAAACGAGACGCCCCAAGCCTGAGATGCTGGCCAATTTGGATTGCTTTCTGATCGATCTGCAAGACGTCGGCACGCGTGTCTACACATTTTGCTGGACAGTCATGCACTGCCTGGAAGCGTGCGCTGAACACGACATCCCGGTGATTGTCTTGGATCGGCCCAACCCACTTGGTGGTGAAGTCATAGAAGGACCGATTCTCGAGGCCGACTACCAAAGCTTTGTTGGCAGGGCTTGCGTTCCGATGCGCCACGGATTGACCATGGGTGAGTTAGCCGTTCTGGTAAATCGCGAATTTAGCATCGGGGCCAATCTGAACGTCATTTCGATGCAGGGCTGGGACCGCTCACTGTTGTGGTGCGACTTGGATCGACCATGGTTGGCACCGTCTCCGAACTTACCGCGATTTGAATCGGTGTTGCTCTACCCCGGCCAAGTCTTGCTGGAGGGCACAAATCTCTCCGAGGGTCGTGGAACCACGCTGCCTTTCGAGTTCCTGGGAGCGCCATTCCTTTCCAGCCAGACATTGCTGCAAGTCAATCAACAACTTGCACCGGAATCGGTAAAGCTGATGCCGACTCGGTTTCTACCCACCTTTGACAAATGGCAGCACGAAAGATGCGAAGGAGTCGCTCTGCGGGTATTGAATCCCACTAAAGTAAGATCCTTCGAAACAACCGTTCGCCTGCTGATGGCGATTGCCGAGGGCTGGCCGGATGACTTTCAACTATTGCCGCCACCCTATGAATACGAAACAGAAAAAATGCCCATCGACATTCTGTATGGCAAATCAGACCTGAGACGGGCGCTGTTACAACGCGATCATTCAAGCCTGAGTGCGCTATGCGACACAACACCTAACGCATGGTGGCAGCGGGTGAAGGACTATCTGCTATATTGAAGTTGCTCCACGAGCCAAAAGTCGATTTCCGTAGAGTCTATCCGACAACCCGAGAGAACCGCGGCTGACGCCAAAGCGGCTAATGGTTTTCAGATAGGCTCTTAGCCAACGTTCCGGGTCCCAGCTGAGTTGCTCGCGTCTGCCATGCCGATTCCAACCTTGAATCCCTGCCTTTTTCTGCTTTGTTGGCTTATGTTCCAGTCCGCTTGGATGCGGGCGGACGAACCAGCCAAACAAGCCGCCGATGCCAGCCAATTGCCAAAGCTGCTCGAACCTCTCATCGTTGCTCATCCAGGAAAAGTCGCAGTTGCCGTCAAGCACTTAGCAAGCGGAGAGCAGTTCCAATTTCAGGCCGACGAGGTCATGCCCACCGCCAGCCTGATCAAGCTGCCCTTGATGGTGACCACCTATGCCGAGCTCGAAGCGGGACGTGCCGATCTGGACTCGCGAATCGAACTCCGTGAGGAAGATCTTGTGCCGGGCTCCGGAGTTTTAACCGACCATTTCTCGCCCGGGACCGTCTTGCATCTCCGCGATGCGATCCGCCTGATGATCGTATTCTCCGACAACACCGCCACCAATCTGGTAGTCGACCAGGTAGGTCTGGATTCAACCGCAAAGTACATGGAACAGCTCGGATTGCAGCAGACAAAGTTGCATTCCAAAGTGTATCGCCGTGACACTTCCATCTTTCCGGAAAGAAGTCAACAGTACGGGCTGGGCAGTACGACGGCAGCCGAGATGTTAACCTTGCTCGAGCAACTCAGCAAACAGGAATTGTTGACGCCAGAAGCCTGCAAGAGCATGAGTGATCATCTGTATGCTTGTGATGACAAGACCAAGCTCGCTCGCTTTCTGCCCGGAGTCAAGATTGCTCACAAGACCGGTGCCGTCAACGCCAGCCGATGCGACGCTGGCTGGATCGACAGCCCCAGTGGCAGGATTCTGATCTGCGTTTTAACGACTGAGAACCAGGACCAGAGTTGGGGCGACGAAAATCAAGCGGAAGTGTTGTGCGGGCGAATCGCCAAGGCGACCTTCGACTATTTTAATCCCAATACACAGTCTTTCTCCGAGGACTCCGACCAACCCTTGAAGCTTGGTTCGCGTGGCGTGTTGGTCGAGGGACTGCAGCGAACCTTGAATGCGCGATCGGATCCCTCGCCGGGAATCAGCGTTGACGGTGACTTTGGCCCCGCCACCGAGGCGGCAGTGATCGCGTTTCAAAAATCGCAGAATCTGCCGCCGACAGGAGTTGTTGACGAAAAGCTGTGGGCCGCACTAGGGACCATCGTGGATGATGATCCCGATATCCCGGACGACGCATTGGCACCGGCTGACTCGCTTTCGGGTTCGCCCTTCGTTTCCTGCAGTGCCTGGGCGATAGCCGACGCAGACACCGGCGAAATTTTGTGGGGCTACCGACAAGATGAATCCAAACACCCTGCCAGTACCACCAAGATCATGACAGCCTTGGTGGCTCTCCAGATGGCGGAATCCGACCCGAATTTGCTCAACGAACGCATTACATTCTCGGAAAAAGCCGACCAGACCATCGGCTCGTCGAGCCGAATTCGAGCCGGCGAATCGTTACCACTCCGCGAGCTCCTGTTCGGCTTGCTTTTACCCTCGGGTAACGACGCATCCGTAGCCATCGCCGAGTTTCTCGGACAGCGTTTGCAGCCTCAGCCAGCGTCTGAAGGTTCGGACGAATCCGCTTATGACCGCTTTATCACAGCCATGAACGAAACGGCGCAAGCTCTGGGGCTGAAGTGTACTTGCTTTGAAAACCCGCACGGTT
>JANSWS010000189.1 GCA_024743355.1 bacterium | reverse complement strand
GCTTGGGATTCTGCAACGGCTTCCGTTAACGGCACCGATACGGCAGTTGCCGTTAACGGGAGGACTAGAAAGCTACTAGCCGCACCAAGAAGAAAACCAGCCAGCAAAAATCCCGCCAAGTAAATCCACCGCCATCGCAGTCCGGCCGCAAATCGCCCCGACCTGCCGAGCACTCCTTGTGAATTCACATGCATGAATGAAATCCAAATCGAAGATGCACACGCCCGCGAGAAATCCTGCTGCTAGGAAACCTTGTTGCCCGCATTTTACGGTATTCGGAACCTCGCTCGGACGAAAGATTGCCGGCGTCTCTCATGCTAGTCATGAAAAAACGGAACAAAAAGAACACGGCACCTGCAAACGCATAGATGCCGCGTTCAAATAAATATGCGAAATAAAGAAGCTTGGGAACTCAAACACCAAGCTCACCGCCTGTTGCGCCTCAGCATGCCCAACCCCAAACCAACAAGTAAAAACGCGCCTGCGGAACTCGGTTCGGGAACTCCCACAATTTGGCCGCGAATCTCTCCGCCTGCAAAGCCAGTGGAATGCACATTAAAGTACAGTTCCCCAGCCAGCAAACTAGCCAATTGAGCTGTCAACGTCGTACTGTTTCCTTCCGCAGCATCCCAGGCACTAAAAATATCGGCGCCCCCTTCAAACGGCGTAATCAGCAAGTCATTGTTGACGTCATGATTCGGCGAGATTAGCCCAAATACGACCCCCCCATTCGTGCCCACCGGCGCTCGATGGATATGCATGGCCGTTACGTTGTTTGCCCCTGTATCTAGGCCACCCTGGCCCACAAAGTCCAAGCCTTCGATCCGTAGATTCATCGTCAGTCGATCTTGAGCATCGTTCAGCACGAGCGTACCCACCCCAAATGCGTTGGTGCTGACCGGAGGATTCTCCTGGCCACCATCCAGATTCACGCTAAATACCAGAGCAGCCTGAACTTGCGAGGCCTGCCAGACAAGAAACATGCACAGTAACGCAATCCAACTCAAATTCTTCTTCATGATGAACATCTCAACGCGTGTTGCTACTCAATGGACTTACACTCGACTACCATTACGGGCACCAAGTCGGTTTGGATGAATAATTTCGTATTTTTTGAATCCTTGCGGATGAAAGCCGGGAAATCGGTAGATACCCGCGATGCAGAGCTGTTGGAGTCGAAGATCAACATGACCACGCTGTTGGGAATCTAGGAGCCCACAAGATGGAAACGGAGCCCTCAAATCAGCACCCAGCCTGGGTCCAGGAGCTGGAGTCAGAATTCGGTTCGGCGAACCAGAATGCCTTCGGTACTGCGGTTTTCTATGAGCAAACAGCCGATGGCTCGAGCCGGCTCGAAGAGCTCGCCCAAAAGTGGTACCAGTACTTCTGTGGACCGAACTGGGAAAGATTCGGGCCTGAAAACTGGCTTGGTACGTGGAAACGCGTTGGCTCAACTTCGCCGAAGATGGTCCCGCTCGTGGACGAGCTAACCAATCTTGACGATGCACAAGCCCGGCTGAGCGGATTGACGATGCTGGACGGGCGCGAGAATCCCTCAACGGCCAAACGGGCGCTATCGCGAGCGTTTGATACGCCCGCGATCGAAGAACGCCAAATCTACTCAATCGGTGACGGCGGAGCCATGTCCGGCCTCTTAATTGCCGGACGTCGTTCCGGAGGCGAAAACGTATTCCTGGCATTCCTGCTGGATTAGCCGGACAGAGCCAGTTTTGCGACCGACGGTAACCCGAGAGGTGAGCGATGCGGTATCTCGTTGGGAGGCGCACCGATCGCTGAGCAATCGGTGACCACGCCAAAGTCGAAATGCTCTCATACCTCGAGCTTTGAACCTAGCGTGTGCTGCCGCTTGCGATGACTTCCGTGAGTCGACTTAGAGACCCGCAAACACAAGCCGCGCAGGGCGGTGACGACAGAAACCCATCGCCACTTGCAACTCCGCTGCGAATCAGCCTGGTGTCGGCACCCGCGGCAGCGATTAAGAAATTACTCAAGGCTCGGTTATCGTGGTCACGCAAGGCTCGCTTGGCAACGCCATTCGCACTCCGATTCGCTTCCATGCGGTACACGGTCACACCCTCCTTGATCGTCTCGGAAACCTTAATCTGGTCCAGCGTTTCCGGGTCAACCTCCAGCGGGTTTTTGTCGAGGATGACAAAATCGGCCAGCTTACCCACTTCGATGGAGCCTTTGGAATCCTCCTCGAAGTGCTGCCACGCCGACCAGATTGTCATCGCTTTCAATGCCGTCATGACATCTACGCGTTGTGCTGGCCCAATGATGTCGCCGGAGCGCGAACGCCGAGTAACCGTGGCGTCCAACACCCGCATCGAGTTCGGAAAGGCTACGGGAGCATCATGATGCGTCGTGAATTTCATGCCTCGTCGCACGCACCATCCAGTTGGAGAGATGTTATCGACCAGTTCCGGCCCCACCGTATGTTCACGATGCCAGTCCCCCCAATAAAACGTGTGCATGGGGAAGAGCGAAGGAATCACGTTAAGCCGGTTGAGAGAGTCTACTTGATCCTCCCGTAGAAACTGTCCGTGAATCAGTACCGGACGACGGTCCTGTCCGCCATACTTTTCTTGCGCCGCAGAGATAAACGCAATTAATTGGTCCGAGGCGGCCTCACCGTTGGAATGTGTCAGAATCTGAATGTTGTTGGCAAAGGCCCAATCAATCGCATCGCCGACCTGTTCCGGACTTGCAGCCGCATACCCCGAGTAGCCGGCCGGATAGGAGCCCACGGGCTTGTAATAGGGGCGATCGCGCCAGGCCGTAAAACCCTGGGGTGATCCGTCGATCGTGAGTTTCGCGCCTCCTACCCGGAAGCGATTCTTATAAACTTTGCTGACTTGCTGCTTGATTACCTGGCGATCAACCAAAACGTCGGGATAGGTAACGATATCAATTTGAAAGCCGCCTGCCGCCGCCACGGACTTCATGGACTCTAACGCAGCCGGCATCGAGCGGCCTTCCTGCGCGGTCGTGTAACCATAACTCGCCCAAAGTTCAGCTCCAGCTCGAACAAAGGTCGACGCACCCTCCTCACCGACGCGGCCGAGCAGCTTGATCAACAACGGAAATGCGGCTGTTTCTTCGAGCACGCCATTGGGCTGTTTCCCGTCTTCGCCGCGCTGAATAACACCACCCGCTGGATTCTCAGTTTGAGCACTTATCCCGCCTACTTCCAAGGCCTTCGAATTGACGGAAATAATGTGCCCCGATTGGTGAATCAAGACAACCGGTAATTCCGTGGAGACTTCATCCAACTCCTCGCGCAGCGGATGCCGCAATTCCGCTAGTTGAGCATTGTCGTAGCCGAAACCTATTACAAGTTGAACCCTTTCTACAGCTTCCCTGTGCTCCAACATCCATTCACGCAGCGTTTGTTGAAGTGAAGCAATGTCTTTCACCTGTCCATCGGGAGGGGCAAGAATGTTGGCCGAGAGTGCCTGCAGACCACCCCCCATGACATGCCCATGAGCATCAACGAACCCAGGTAGCATCGTGCGGCCCTGGAGATCGATTAACTGCGTGGCAGGCCCCTTAGCAAGGAAAACCTCCTCCTGCGTACCGACGGCGAGTATCTTGCCTTCGCGTACGGCAACCGCCTGGGCGGTGGGCCGCACGTCATCGATAGTCAGTATGTTTCCACCAAAATAAATCTTGTCCGCGATCTGTCCCATCGCCAGATTGCTCAGGGCCATCAAGATAATGACCGCAGTGCTCAACTCGCTTCGCACAGCGCGTATCCGCTTCATCAAATTAACCCTCGACTCGTGGTTCAAGGCAGCCTGGCATCTTCCAGCTTGCCAATAAATTGGTTGTATACTTGGTGCTTTCCGAAGGCAGGATTATGAATGTGTTTCCCCCTACGGACACCTGGGACATCGTCGGGCGAAACTCTGCTAGCTGTCTATCTCATGAACATGTACTTGGCCGCGGTCGACACGGCCAGTGAGAAATTCAGGTAGCTGACAACGTACAGCGGATTCCATGAGGGAGCGGTTCCGAATCCTTCCTTACTCCAATAGGCATTGTCATTGATATTTCGATCCACCGCGTCGTAGGCCAAGAATGGAGACTGGTCGCCGAAAGTACCACGGTTGTTGAAGCCTCGAATGAAGCAGTTTTGCCCCCCCAACATGAGATCATTCTCCACTACCACCATGGAGTGCATGGGATTGCTCGGATGGCCGGAAATCAATACGTCACCGACATTTAATAAACTTAGCTGATCCCGCTCCACTTTCGTGGCAGTGCTGCAGAACATCGGCCCATAACTCTGAGAGGCTATCGAGTTGTGAGTCACCAACCCGCCAGACGATTTCGTCGAACAGCCCGTACAGAGATTCTTGGTGAGATGATTCGTTCGGCGATTAGCGCCAGCGTCATTACACGGAATAGCGTCCATAAACGCCCAGTGCAGCACGGCCGTGTGGCAAGTGTAGGAACCTCCGCAATCCGTTGTTGCATTTTGGGGCGCCGACTTAGCCAATTGTGCAAAGTGCCGTGCGGACATGTCTATCCCTTCAAGTAAGTGCTTGCAAACTCCAATCTGCCGAATGGAAGTCTTGCTCCGCTTCTCGAGCCATCTACCTCAACCACCCGACCTCGGGCTGCTTCATCGAAGCTGTTGCGACAAAACAACAAGCTACCGCAGACCTCTGGCTTGAAGCCCTGCGGGGTGTTTCGAAAAACCAAGACCGTCCATGCAGTTATCAGGCCGCATCAGAAAGTGTTGCTAACATTCTTCCACTTTCAACGACAAATTCTGACACTTTGCTCAATCAATCCTTTTTGGAGGAGCAGCACTTCTCTTGGGCAAGTCAACGAAAAGCAGGCAGCCCATGCTTTTGGGGAATGTGTGTTCACAAATTCTGATGCGTTTTGCCCGACACAAACACTTTATTTGAGAATCCGGCACTATTTCAGGTCGCACATTGCACAGCCTTAGGCGTCCCGCCTGCCCCACCTCAGCACTCTAGTCGAATGACGTAACATCAGCGGTCCTTCGGTGTACGCTTTATACGAGACAAAAGCCTGTTGAGTTGAAAGGCTGGAATATTGTAGTTGGATACAGCCCCGGCGCAACCGTTTGGCCGTTTCGTAGGCCTGTGATCATCCGAACTCAGGGGCCATGGAATACAATATGCCATTTTGGGCGAGACCAACTTGTGCGGAACTCATCCGCGTTTCGTTTAACCACGTTTCCCACATCTGTTCCGTCCAGGAAAAGTACAAACTCCAGCTCGCTCACCGGAGTACCAATTTCACGATCGAATTTGATGGCGATTTCATTGGGTGCAAAAAGTGGGCGACCGCCACTCATCTGCGGCTCAAGATGAAGTCCTGGAATCGTTTCGTAGGCTTTACAGACGAGTTGGGAACAGACAAGAGCCGATTCAGTTCGAAAATCAAACTGATAGTTGTAGGGCTTTCCGTAATGCTGCAACGCTGCGAGAACGGCTTTCCAACGGTCTTGCTTGGTCACCTTGGGTCGCAAGACCGCGAGAGAATCGGCCCTGGCGGACTCTTCCAAAGTCTGAATGATCACACCTGGGCGTAGAGCTTCGATTACAAGCGGCGACGAAACAAATTCGCCTTGCTCGACCAGGTTTTGGTACACCTGCGGGAAACGACTGCGAATCACCGCCGACGGAGTTTCCCCCCCCTCAAGTTTCAGGTCACCAAAGTAACGATCCATTTGCTCGAACGAACCGAGGTGTAACGCGGCATGCGTCCAGTATCCGGGGATGCCCAGATTGGTTAGATGCCATTCGCGCCGCGTGAGCATGATATCGCCAGGCAACAAAGTTGATGCCTCGGCCTTCAGGTCCTCGTGCGATATGAAGTAATCACGCGACACCGTGCGGACCGAAGCCATACCCAAAGCAACGGTTTCTTGCACAGGATACCAAGCCTGGGACGCATGGTACTCCAGGATATCCAGCGGATTGCTCGCAAAAGCGTCCACCTTCGTTAACACCATCTGGGTGATCTCGGATAGCTGCTCGTCGAGCCGCTGGACCGATGGATCTGCCTTATCCAATCTTGGCCGCATTAACTGCAGATAGGCTCTTCCGGCGTTCAACCGAAGAACTTCATCCGGATGACTGACCATGGATTGTAAACGTGCGAAGCTACCCGCCGGAAGTGAAGCCGATGGATGAGCATCGTCCAAGAACTTTTTGGCCGTTTCGAAATTTCCTATTCGTGTCGTCACGATCGATGCGGCGCGGTACTGACTGACAAAAGCACCGTAGGCAATCACAAATGCCTTGGCATGTAGTTCCGGGTGAGTAAATCCATTTATCTGGTAAAAGCCTCGGTAGCGGGTCTTCAAGAGTTCGAGTTCGTAGCTGGCTTCGATAAAGCGCTCCCAGACGTCCCACAGTTTCTTCGACTCAGCCGTCGAGAGCTGAGCCAATTCAATAAGAGGACTGCTCTGCAACTCCGCTGCCGCGATTTGCATTTTTGTGTCGACCCATGCCAGTTGCTGAAGATCCCCGTCCAGGCTGAGTGACAACTGCTCCATTTCGATATCGCTCAACGGTGATTTATCAACAGGTATCAATACCATGAAAGCCCATACAAAAACCAACATGCCGATACCCACAGCAACATGGCCCTTCCAGCTCCATATCCGTTCGAACCTTTGTTTGTGTGCGATTCGAATCTTGTGGATCGATAGCAAAAACGGAATCCACCCGACTCCGTAGAGCAGCAATGCTAAATGGCGGTGATGGGGATGGGCGAGTCGCAACACCAGCGTCAGAAAAGCCGCTATGGCGAATAACGTCGCTAGTAGCAGTAAGCGTTGGTAACTCAATTTGTCATCCAAACGAACGAACAGCTGTCATGCAATTGTCAGTTACTCTTTCTTCCTATCGCCGTATCACAAGTTCGTTTTCAACCGACCTGACGGTAGGTAGCCGGCGAGCCATGCGACCGGCCTCGATCAACTGAGCTGTTCCCGTCACCGTGCCCACCAACGTCACCCGTCCTTGATCGACCATCACCCGGACTTCCGAAGCAACCGAGTTGGTAATGGGATTGGCCAGCAACTCGCTTTCAATCTGGCTCTTGAGCAACTCGTCGCTGACGGACGCATTCCATTTCACTTCGATCCGATTGGCAATCGAGCGGACCCCACGAATGCGACCAACAATACGGCCTGCATGAATCCTACTCGCCAGATCACCCACCTGTCCCGACAACACCACGGTTCCCTGATCCACCTGTACCTCAATGGGCTGTGTTGACAGGAGCGAGTCGCTTTCCAGGATAAACTTGGCTTCCGCTTGAATGTCCCCATCCGATCTATTCGCGGCAGCAACCTGTAGCTGATTATCTACACTGGACACTCCGACTACCATTCGGGCCAAGCGGGCGGCAGAGCGTCTTTGCTGAAAGCTCGCCACGGTACCCGACAGCCGAATTTCGCCATCGCTAGCGGCAACATTTATTTTGGAAACATCCAGGCTTGGATCAATTGCCAATTCCTGTTGGATTACCTGCGGTAGCTCGGCATCATCAGCAGTCTTCGGCAACATGCTCAGCAGCAATTGGCTCTCAACGACTAGGCGATTATCAATGGACCACACTCCGGGAACCTGACTCACCTCCTCTGATGCGAGGTCAGCGTGATAAAGGTTCGGCACAACGCCGGTGAGTTCCACGCTACCATTTCGCACCGCAACCTGGATGGAAAGGTTGCCAATATAAGCATCACGGGCAATCGCCCACTCAACTGCCGACTTCAGCTCATCATTCGAGAGTGGCACGTTGGCGGCAGCCGACACAGGCTCCAACATCAAATCATTCTGAACCGAGTGTACACCACGAACCTCGGCAGCGATCCTTTCGGCTTGTCGCACCTGGATTATCGATGCTACGCTTCCAGCCAAGAGCACATTGCCTCGGTCTACCGATATCTGCAGCGAATTCGGGTTCAAGCCATGCGTCAGCGTCAAACGCAACTCGATATCCCGCAACAAGTCTTCATCGCTGCGAGTGGTTGTCTCAACCTTTAACAAGTCCTTGACGGAAACCACGTGCGATTCTCGGCGCACAATCTGCACCGCATTCAATTTGGCCAGGTAGCTGTCGACCTCGCCTTGCAGCGTTACTACACCCTCACTCACGTGAACCCGTAGTTCCGCTTCTCGCAGTCGGGCGTCGCGTTTCAGCGCCGTTTCCAAGCGACGCTCCAGATTCGAATCCGACGGTTTCTGGGCGTGGGCGATCGGACTACTCAACAACACTCCCATCAGCAACCCCAGACTGCTCCAACGCAACAGTCCCATGCGGCTGCTTGAAAACCACACACAATTGATGGCAACCATCTCCCGAACCTCCCTCCTCAGCTCGCAGCGTATAGCTTGCTTTGGCGTGTGACCCACAGAAAGAAGAGAACGCCTCTCTACGATTCTAGACATTCCCAAGATGCCCGCCAAATTATTTGGCCAATGCAGATCCCGGCTAGCCAAACTCGCCAGTACATGGACCTTGCCTACCTCTCCGGCTCCAGGATCCACTTTATAAGCCTCTTTCTGGGAAGAGGCACGAAAGACACATGCTTAACGGACGGGGCAGATCTTAAGGACTGCAAAGTTCCGAACCGCAGGTGTTACCGGACGAAACGTAGGTAAATTACGGCGACGATCAGCAGGAACATGAGGCAGCCTCCGATCAGCTCGTGCCAGAAAGACTTCTCTGGTGCCCAGCCGTCCGAAGATCCTGTCAGCATCAAGCTGCTGAACTTTTCTCCCATCCAGTCCGCCAATCCTGCAACGGAACCAAAGAGCAGTGACAAAACTCCCCTCATGAGTGACGCCTATTCGCTATCCCAAAGAAGCATCCAATTTCCAAAGCGCGGCGTGAAACGAAACTGCCAGCACTTTGCTTAATAGAGACCAAATGACGCGCAAGTTTGCGCTTCCGAGCCGGAAAATCGATAGTGTGCCGCGGGCGTGCCCATGGATTTGAATGTTGTCAGCTTGCGTTTCGGGCATTAATCAAACGTCTAACGAAGAAATAGAATGCTCACGCGCCGATTTCCCTATTCATTGAGCGACCCACGATGCATCTACGTTTCAAATGCGCGATCAAGATTCTTCCAGTCAGCCGATTTCGCTGTTCGATACTTTTGTGAAAGGCTTCCAACCGATAATCCTTGCCGGGGTTCGGCCGTCGTTTCATCAGTTCGCGCGTCCGCTATTGAATTTGCCAAGTTACCAACTCACCTCCTTCGTTCCATGAACCAGTGCAAGCCACAACCAAGAACGATTCTGCAAATGGCGTGATTCGAATGTCATTGATCCTAGAATTGGTAACCTTCAACCGCTTTAGCTCTGTTCCCTGATTGAAGTTCCAAAGTACCAATGTTTGGCCCTGTGTGGTGGTCACAATCTGCCTACCATCGGGGCTGAACGCTAGCTGGCTCAGGGTGTCGGTGTCGCATTGCGTAGAGCGTATTTTCTGTCCGGTGCGGACATCGATGGTGTCAACGAACCCAGGCCGCGCGATAGCGACTTCGTTGAAGTGAGCTGGCCGACTTGCAATGTTCGACGGGCCCTGCGGACTGTAATCCACTTCAAAAAGCTGCTCCATGTTTTCGGGACCCCAGATTTTTACCTTTTGGTCGTCACCCAGCGTAACCAGCGTCTCGCCTTGATTTGCGTACACTACTTGCCGCACCGTCGATTCATGAGCCTCCACCGATCGAATCTCACCCCCCTTGCTCAAATTGCAGATGCTCAATTGCCCTGGGGCCAGTGGCTCATTGCGGTTTGCTTCTGGATTCCATCGACTTCGGCCAGCGGTCGCGACTGCTATTTGTTTCCCGTCCGGGCTGATGTCAATCGACTTGATCTCGGCGGGAAATCCTGGAATTGTCCGAATGCTCGATCCGTCTTCGAGATTCCAGAATTCGATGACGTTGTAGTGACAGCCGATTAAGCGTTTACTATCGCGAGAAAACGTCAGGCAGTTTACGGGGCTGCGCGGAGTTATTTGCAGTAAAGGCTCACCTTGCTCGGACCAGACATGAACCGCGCCTCGAATGTGTTTTCCTCCGGTTTCTGCATTTGGCACAGTGTATGACTCGGAGCCCGGGATGAGACGTAGATTCGGTGACACCGTCGCGGACAAGATTCTCCCACGCGGGTTGTCGATCTTCTGAATCAATTGCTCTTCAACAGCTTGCCCCGCTGAAAACACTGTCAGTACTCCTTGATCGGTCAAGGCAACCATCTTTGACCCGTCACGACTGAATCTAGCGCTGCGAACTGGACCGTTGAAGTCGAATAACGACAGAAGCTCAGTACCAGTGATTGCGTCCCATACTTTCACGCTTCCGTCAGCACTTGCCGTCAGGATGCGGTTTTCATCCTTATTCAATGCCACGGATGTCACGTGCTTAGTGTGCCCCTCCAGCAAAAGCACGCGTTCGCCACGCGAGGCATCCCATAAACTCGCTTGACCATCCGTGGAGCCAACCAAGAGATGTTTCCCGTCTTTAGTCCACGCAAGATCGCTGATGCGATTCTGCGAAACGGTGATGGCACGCATTAACGCACCTGTCGCAAGCTCTAGGATTCGCACTTCACCCCCACTACAGGCTGCAAGAGCTCGGCCGTCCGGAGAGAAACCGAGTGGCTGCCCTGGGCCGACGCCCGCGGCTAGAATTTTTTGCGGCTCCTCTTCGTCGTCGCCGAATATGCTAATTCGTTGCTGGTCAGCCACGGCTACCAGCGTTCCTTCCGAGGTCACGGCGATGGCGTTCGGTCCTGAGCTGCCGTAGTAGCCTGAATAGGCGATCTGTCGTTGCTGCAGGCTATCGGTATTCCAAACCTTGACCGCTTGCTGCCGGTCGCACGTAACCAGGGCACGACTGTCGAAGCTGGCGTTTAGATAGCTGATTTGGCTTGGGTTTCTTTCAAAGTTGGATACGGCCTTGAGCGTCTGCAAATCAATTTGCTCTAGTAGACCTTGGCGAGGGACCACCACGACTTGGCGTCCATCGGCGACGCAAGTTGTAAGTTGGATACCATGCCAGGGCATGACGTCATCCAGCGTGCGTATCGCGGCAGGTTTCTCCTGGGCATCGATGAAATCAGTATCTTGAGTGTGTTCGACATCGATTCGATGGCGAATGAAGCCATACTCCCACCCGCGCAAACGAATATCCGTTTGCTCCAAGATATCGGCCGCAGCTTGCAGATTTCCTTCGCGTAGCGCCAAGTCGGAGTTCTTGATTTTGGTAGCGTACTCCCACATTATTCGGACTTGCTCTGGCGTATTGGGCCGAGCGACTGCACCTTGAGAGAAAACCGATTGTTGCGAAGACAAAGTACTCGATACAAACATCGAGAGAAGCAACATCGCATGCGGCAGCTTCGACTCTAAGCTCATCTCATTCCCCTTTAACCGTCCGCAGCATGTCATTCGCGTTCGACCGTGACAATGGCGTGCAATCCGTCTTCCAAGAAATTGAGTTCTAGAAATACGTCGCGAAGTGTCGACGTTAGCTCGGTGAGTCTGCTCCCAATGGCACCTACCGGTTGCTTTGGGGATTCCAAGGATCCATGGACGGAGCAGTGGATCTCGACGTTAGTCGCGTCGAATGAATACTTGCCGTTACACGGACAGAAAGGTTGCATATGGTTCGTGCGGAGGACTCGCGTTTCGACTTCACTCCAATCGCTGTGTTCGTCGTGGTACACAGCACGGGCCACGTCCGCCAGGGTCCCCATATTGTTGGAACAGGCCCTGCGCTCCGACTCTGCCCAGCCAACTGCATAGTGAGACTTAACGCGTTTCCAATTCCCGGGCCTCACCCGGATCAGTCCGTGGGATAGCCTTGTGACTTCGTCAGTCTCCGACGGGCGCGTCTTGGTTGCATTCCGCACCTCGCCGATGAGATGAGGTTTGCTTGCAATGTAGAGCCCATTTCCGATGCGGGTCCAGTAGAACCGCCAAGTCAATGGCCCGAAGCGAAACGCATAGGCTCGAACCGAATTTCCCGTCTGACCATCATCAGCGAAAGTGTACACCTCTTGGGCGATTTCGAAGAAAGGGCTAGCTGACTGAGAGAACTCGCGGGACATGCGAACCAAGAACCGGTCAAGGCGTTCCAAGAAATTGTCGGCGATTTCCGAGTCTTCTAATGGGACTGAGATATAGACGGGGGCATTCATCGAGACAGCCAAGAGCGCAAACATTCCAGTTTGGCTGAACATCATCGGATTTCGCCCGTCAAAGCTCCCGCCTACCATTCCCAGGAAGCGGGCCACGTTAAAGTCGATGAGCGGGTCCGTGTCACAAACATGAATGCCAACTTGACTTCCGATTCCATCATATAGAAACTCCGGTAGTCCTAGCTCTTCGTAACCCTCAAGTCGGCTGAGCAGATTTCTCGGACGCATATTGTTGGCCGTCATACGAGGCAAAACGATTTCAATGAATTCGCCGCCATTTCGGGTTAACAGAGCCCTTACTTGGTCGTCCGTCGCGGTACTGGGTAATTCAAACACCGACCCATCCATCTTGGCCGCGAGAACGGTCCCGCTCACACCAGAATTCCAACCCTCGCGAGGTCGGGCCATGTCGATCGAGATATCATCTGGCTTTGTCCAGATTACGGCCCGCTCTTCGTCTGCGACCACGGCCATAATCGTATTCGAAGTTCCGTCCGTAATCTCGCCGAACTTCGTGCCACGCGTCTTAGAATAATGGGCAGCTTTTGCATGGAATGGGCGAAGAAACTGTGTCTTACCTTCCTTATTTAGTTCTGCATTGGTGCCGAAAAATTGTTCCGGCATCTGGGATATCAGTTTGCGATTGTGGGCACTATCCCAAGGTTCGTCATGGTGAAACTGATTGTAAAGCTGTACGCCGTTTTCGAGGTATGGCAGAACGTCGACGCGCCAGCTCAAGCCTGATGCTTTAGAACTTGAGCGATCCAGAGGCTTAGGTGGAAAGTGCCTGTTCGCCGACTCAAAATTGTGCATCGCCAAAGCCAGCATTTGTAGATTTTGCACGGCTCGTTCTAGCTGCTTTCTAGCCAGATCCGCCGGTTCGTCGACTGACTCAACGACAGACTTCTTAGGGCGGGGAATCGCGAACTGCGATAACAGTTGCTCTTTATCGAGCCGCGCAGCCACCGAGAAGATATTGCTGCTGGCAATTGGCAGTGTATCCAGATCCTCAGTGGCTCCACCCAGCGTCGAAGCTAAGCCTCGATACACCGAATTGCTGATCAGCGGTAGAACGATTGTTTCAACACGGGTGCGTTGCTTCGACTGCTGCACCCGAATAACAATGGGGTCGAAGAAAGTTGTCCAGAAGCGGTTGTAATCTTGAACAAACATTTGGTAATCCGCCGCCTCTTCCTCGGTGATTTTTTGGCGGGGAATCTCGCAGCAGGGAAGCAGCGAATGCAAGCATCCATGGTGAGTACACACACCGCGGATCCCGTCTTCATGCAACGTGAATTCTCCACCGTCCGGGCAACGGAGTTCAAGCGGTGCCTCTGCAGTTCCCAGGCAGCCCCGGGCTTGCAGCTGTTCGAGGGAGGAGGCCTTTTTGCCAAATTGTGTTTGGTAAAGCAGACTTGCATAAGCAATCAGCTGCAGCTGACTGTTGCACATGAGTCGCGAGCGTTGCGTCAGTTTTTGCGTAGGGCCAACGACATTTCGAATAAAGGGATCGGAAAGATAGATGATTCCATCCTCCTCCTGGGCATCTATGGGCATCAGAGTCCGAATGTACTTGAACTCATCCGTGTCACTTAGCCTCACCAGGTCTTGCGATTGATGAGGCCGGCCTAGCATCACGCTCAGGACACGTTCCAGCGCCACTCGAGAATTGGAGCGGACGTGCAAATCGGGCTTGGGATAGG
>JANSWS010000006.1 GCA_024743355.1 bacterium | reverse complement strand
CTTTGTTTTTGATAGTCGCTTTGCGCACCGCTAATGTAGGTTTTTACCGCTGTTTTCGGGGAGCTAAAGCCGACTTTCCAGGACTACGCGTCCTGGCAGGCGGCGGGTATCAGGTGAGCATTCGCTGCTGCCGATGGACTCGTTTATTTTTTATCAAGCGTGGAAAAGCGTATTCGATGTCATCCGTGCACTTTGCCATCGCGGCCATTCCCGTGGCTGTCTATTTTCTTCTCGTCGGGTGCCTGCGTCTTCGGCAACGCCCGCTGGTGACAACCGGCTGGCGAGATACGCTGACGCTGGGAATTGCCGCTAGCGGACTGATTGCCATCGGCCCGATGCAGTTGTTCTTTCCGGTCCAGGCCGCGGAACGGTTTCAAGGCTGGGTGTGGCTGGCTTTATTCGCCCTGTATCTTTTGGCCCTACTGCTGATACTGTTGAGCTCAAAGCCGAAGCTAATCGCGTATGGGATGGACGATGCTCAATTTCGCCAGGCCTTGCTGGCGGCCGCCCGAGAGGTGGATGCCGAGTCCGAATGGGAGGGCGATGTACTCAATCTTCCGCTCAGTAGTCTGCAGTTGGCCATGGAACCCACCGGCGCCACGCGGGTACATCAAGTTGTTTCGGTCGGGATTCTACACAGTTTTCAAGATTGGATTCGTCTGGAGCAAGCCTTTGTTCGGGGCGGGGCGAAAATGTCTTGCCCGCGGTCACTGGCTGGATTGCCCTTTGTGATCGCGGGTTCCTTATTGCTGCTTTTCGCCGTGTTGCCATTGGTGTCCGATCCGAATGACGCGGTGGCACAGCTGCGAGAATTTCTCAATCGTTAGAAGCACGCGCATCATTGGGCGGCGAACCGGATACCACTTCGAGCCAAGTCGGTCGGCTAGTCGGTTTTCCTTCAGTTTCGCTACGGACGTGGAATTGCCTTCTGCCGGGTTTCAGTTTAGGTGCCGCGGTAATGAAGAACTCGCGCTGGTTATTGCCTTCGGTAATCAGCAATCCGTTGAGACCAATGTTATCCACAAAGGCACCGTGCGGGAGATTTCGTCCCGAATCTTCTTTGCCGAAACTGATTGAGCTCTCGCTGCCGTTCCGCTCGACTCGAACAAGGGCCGAGATTGTCTGGCCGGGACGAATTGTCAGTGATTCGATCTCCTGACTGCCCCCTTGCTGGTCAAACAATCGCACCTGTACCTCCTGTTGCGTACTTAATTGAACATTCAGGTTTTTATCCAGCCGCCTCTCTATCGTCTTGCCTTCAACTTCACAGCGGGCAATCAGCTGTAGATGTAGCACGGGTTTATCTTTTGCTGGCGACTCCGTGTCCGCGGGATCTTCTTTCTGGTCGGTCGCCGGATCTTGAGCGGAAGCCGGATGATCACTGGGCTTATCGTCCGGTAGGACAGCTTCCGCAGTGGCGAAAATGGTTCCTAAGGCGACATCTTGACCTTGTTCGATGATCACAGGATTCGTGGCCAAGAAGCCAGCGGGGAGCCCTTCAATGTGGATCTCGATGGGGCTATCCAGGCCATCCAGACGCGTGGCCTGAACTTGCCATTCGCGTCCGCTCCCGACGGGCATCGACATGGATTCGCCTTGAATTTCCAGTTCGAAGTCGGGTTGGGGGCTGCGTATTTGGATTTCGTACTTGAAATTCGGACCACTGAATCCACGAGCATCGCGGACGCGGAGAAAATACTCTCCGGCTTCGGGAGCGGTAAAGCTCAAGCGTGAATCTCTGCCCGCGCGTCGTAGCGGATCATCATCGTTTTCGAAATAGATCGGGAAAATCGGCAGACCGTTCGGTAGAGGAACCTCACCCTCGCGCAGCTCCCGAACAATGTAAGCAGGCTCTCCCAAGGCATGGGCCACGGGCGTCGTGCCAAAGTAAGTGTAGCGGTTACCAAAACCCGGGTAGACCTTAAAGCCTGAATCGGGTCCGCGAGGATAAAGCCAGAGTTTGGTAATCTCGCCGCTGGCGTAAAGATATTCATCCAACTCCATATCTTCCCACTTATGCAGCCGAAAGTCGTCGCTGGTATCGCTGTCCTTGCCACGAAAGGTGAAGTAGGATTCGCGGACGGCTTGCATTCGGGTTCTTACCACAGGTTGCCCGTCGCGATCGAGAATGTCGATCAGGCTGTCGAGCGAGGAATCGTCAGGCGTGTTGACATCGATGATCCACCGCTCGCCCTTGTTCGCTGCAAAGCGATATAAGTCTTGATCTTCGGCTTGTTGCAATTGGGCGGGTTCCAGCGTACCGCTTAGTTGTGCTGGTAGCCGGACGAGCAAGGCTTGGTTGAGCTGATCATTGGGTTCGACTTCGGCAATGCTGATACTCTCCGCGCCATTCTGATTGCCCGGAGCGACCCTGTCTGCTTGGCTAGCTAGCTCACCCGTCTGCCGTTCCGGAATCGGCTCAGGCTGTGAGTCGGCAGGCAACTGCGATCGGGTGATCGATCGAGCCTCACCGTAGATTTCCACCACCGTGGCAACTAAGTCGTCGTGTGGGCTGCCAGGGGTTGCCACTCCAATTGCCACTGGAGTCTCGGCTAGTTGCAAGATCTCTCCCAGTGGCTCAAGCCGATTGGTGTCCCAGAGTTTGGTGGTGAGATCACTGGAGGCGGACAGCAGGCGGTCACGGCCGAGCTTGCGCAACAGCAAGATTTCAGACTCGTGCGCGAACCGAGCGACCAACATGGGGTTAATGGCCGGTTTCTCTCGGGAGACAAGTTGCCACTTGCGAATCTGTCGATCCGTTCCGGCGGCGAAGATAAAATCGCCATCCTGGGAGAATCGCACGCACAACATCTCGCCTTCGGGTTGTCCGAGAGTATCCAAGCGATCACCGCTAAGCACGTTCCATAATTTGATGGTCTGGTCGCCGCTGGCGGTCGCCAATACCGAACTGCTCGGATCAAAATCCAAGTCGTAGATGGCTCCATTGTGGCCTTGGAACTCACGCACAAGTTGTCTTGAGGCCATGTCCCACAGCAAGACGCTGCGATCATAGCTGCCCGATGCGAGCCACTTCCCGTCGGGGCTAAGGGAGGCGCAATAGACGGTGTCGTTGTGCCCTTGGAGCTTGCTCAGGATGGATCCATCTGTCGTGTCCACAATGCTGATCTCTCCTTTTAGACCAGCGATCCCGCTTCCTACAACCAGCCGCGTTTGGTCATCGTTCACTCGCAGCGAGTTCACCTTTCCGGCCAGACCCTCGGTAGTCCAGCGGAGCTCTTGCTTCGCCAAATCATAAGCTTCGAGCCGGCCAAGCTTGCCTAACACCAGCAGATCTCCAACTACCTCCGCCGCGCCCACATAATGATGACGAGGTGCGGCTGGAGTAAGCTTGGGAATACGGGGCAGCGAAACCATGGATTCGGAATCCCCGCTGGGCATACCGAGTGCGATCCATTTGCGAATCGTTTCGATGTCTTCCTCGGCGACAGCGGGCTCGTCCTCGGGAGGCATCCGCGGTTCGTCAACTCCGGTCATCAAACGTACCAGTTTGCTTTCTTCCGGTTTACCATCCACCACAACAGGACCTTCTGGGGTTCCGCTGCGCAGGTCTTCGAAAGACCCAAGCGAAAAATCGCCTTCGCGGTCGTCCGCGTTGTGGCAGCCCGCGCAATGCTTGTTCAGAATGGGGGCCACATGCTGCTGGTAAGTGACCTTGTCATCAGCTGGCAAGGGCGTGCTGGTCATCCAAAGTGCGATGCTGAACACAATTGGATAAAAGGGCTTTGACGCCGTCCACACAAGACGATCTCTGGGTGGGTACATGACTGTCACCAAGCTAGAATACTGCGGATAAAAGTGGACACGTAGACGAATCGCCATCGTCGATTTCCGTGCTCGTGCTCGTGCTCGTGCTCGAAGCGACTCGTCTACGGGCGATCGATGGAAATGTGACGACTGGAAAACTCGAAAAGGTAGGCGATAGGCGCGTGTTGTCTCAAAGTACGAAGGGTTAAATAGTCCCAAATGCAATTTGTTGAGCGATCCGATCGTCTCGCGAGACTATGACGGGCTCTATTTTAGCTCAAAAGTCTCGTTGTCGCCCAAGGTAATGAACCAGGAAAGAAATCATCGTGCATGAATTTGCTTCGCTTCGTTGGCTACTGGCTGGATCCCTCTGGCCGACGTTCTTGGGTTTGTGGACTTGCGCTCAAGTTGTGCGAGCGCAGCCGGCCGAGCTGATCATCAAAAACGCCGTCGTGCTTCAGTGCAATCCGTCGATGGGCGAAAGCGATGCGGTGGCGGTCCGGGATGGAAGAGTCGTGGCTGTGGGATCGCAAGACATATTGGACTCGCTGATCTCTGATCAGACTCAAATCATCGATGCCCAAGGGCAAACTTTGACGCCTGGTTTTTGTGATAGCCACCTGCATTTTGTCGGCCTCGGCCAATCGCTGCAGATGTTGGATCTCAGTCAGGCCGAGTCGTGGGCCGATATCGTGGCGCAAGTGGAACAGGCTGCGAAGCTATTGCCCAAGGGTGCTTGGATTGAAGGTCGCGGTTGGCACCAATCCAAGTGGAAGCGGCAGCCTGTCGGGGCGGTGGATGGTTATCCCTCGCACGGCGACATGAGCTTGGCAGTTCCGGATCATCCGGTGCTGCTTACCCACGCGAGTGGCCACGCCTGCTTCGCTAATGAGCTGGCGATGAGAATGGCAGGAGTGGGGCCCGATACATCGGATCCGGCGGGAGGAGAGATTCTCAAGGATGAGAATGGCCAGCCGATTGGAGTCTTTCGTGAAAACGCGCAAAGCTTGATTCGCCGGGTGCAAGCCCGATCAAACTCGCGCATGTCGGTCGCGGAGAGATCGCAGTTGCTCAGCGAGCAAGTGCGTTTAGCGGGTGAGGAATGCCTGAGGCACGGGATTACCAGCGTGCATGATGCGGGAAGCAGTTTTCAGCTGGCGGAGAATTTAGCCGAGATGGCAAAGTCCAATGAACTGCCCGTGCGGGTCTACATGATGATCCGCACCGGCAGCGACGAACTGCAAGCGAAGATGCCCGCTTCGCGATTTGAAGCGGTAGGTGGCCATTTCTTCACCGTCCGCAGTGTCAAGGTTTCCATTGATGGTGCGCTCGGTCCGCACGGAGCCTGGTTGCTGCAACCCTACGAAGACTTGCCGGAATCCGCGGGTCTGAACACGGTGGCCCTAGACGAAATGGAACGCATTGCCGAACTCTGCCAAGAACACGGGTGGCAATTATGCGTTCACGCCATAGGCGATCGCGCCAATCGCGAAGTATTGGATGTCTATGAAAAAGTCTTGGGAACCAATGTGCACAGCGACCACCGCTGGAGAATTGAACACGCGCAGCATCTATCAGTCAGCGATATACCACGCTTCGCCGCATTAGGGGTGATTCCCGTGATGCAAGCGAATCACTGCACGAGCGATGCAATCTTCGTACCCACGCGGCTAGGAGAACGCCGCAGTCGACAAGGTGCGTATGTGTGGCGCTCTTTAATCGATTGTGGATCCATTATTCCCAACGGGACCGACGCTCCCGTGGAACGCATCGATCCGCGTGTCAGTCTGTATGCGGCGGTAACCCGACGATTGTCCAACGGAGATCTCTTCTATCCCGAACAATGCATGACGCGCGAGGAGGCGTTGCTGAGCTATACGCTGTGGCCAGCCATAGCCGCATTCCAGGAGAATGATCTGGGTTCCATCGAAGTCGGCAAACAAGCCGATCTGGTGCTCTGGGATCGGGACTTGCTGCGATGTCAGCCCGAAGAGATTCTTGGAGCCAATGTGCAAAAGACGATTCTTCAAGGAAGAATCGTCTTTGATGCATCACTGAACTCAGCCCTGCCGTAATTGCAATTCGAGCTGTTCCGGCGGCAGCTTGTTTGTCAGCCGCGGCCGCGGACACTACCGATCGCCGTCAGGCGTCAGCCTGGTAACTTAGCGGCCGATGCTGGGAGGATTATCCAGGAAGAAATCCCGAGGTCCTCGTACGGTGTAATACGGATAAGCAACCTGGGCTGTGGCTGGACCAGCCGGTCCAGTGTGTCCGGAGGGTTGTGCATGGCAGTAGGCACCTGCATGCGACAAAAGCCCCCCATAATCCGTACCGCCTCGTTGCCAGCCCATGCGGCATGGGCGGCAGCCGAGTGGTCCGTTGCAGGCAGCGTCCTGACAGTTGTTGCAGTGCACTCCGTGGCCACGCTTCTGCAGTGTCTCGCACCCGGTGCTACAGGAGATGCCAATTGCTAAAGCTAATCCCAACATCACGCGATTCATTTGCGTCATCCTTTACGCACTGCTAGCTTACTGCCATGCAGACATATGGTTGTATGGCGTTAGAGAGTCAGGTTGATGCGGGTCAACCCGACACGGCTACTTCGGGGATCGGATTCCCCGCTACCTATCAATCGGGAAAACCGGTAAGTTTCATTTACGCGGAAGCATCCTGCCTGTGAAAAGCAACCCATATTCGCTAGATTCACAGTTGCGATACCAGCATTAAAGCGAGAATCAGATCTTGAAACCTGCACCTCAAGTCGACTCACCGTTCATGGAACGGCAACCGGTTCGCCTGGGCTTCGGGACGATGATGATTCTGCTGTTGATGGTTGTATCTGCTGGGTTGGGGTTGTTGGTTTTTTACGCCTTGCGGGTTCCCGCCATTACATCTGAGTTGAACGCCTGGTTCGGTAAGACCGAGCCGATTACCAGCACTTCGGATGCGCGTCAGGCGCAGGTCGTGTTCGCGATGTTTCTCTATGCCTCACCCATGGCCCTGGGCATCCTGGTATGGTTTTTACATCTGGGTATCAACTGGATGGATCGCCGCAATCGGGCTTCGTCGTCCACGCAGGAAGACGAAGCCTTTCGCATGGAATAGTGCATTTTAAGTCCTAGATAGTCGCCGATCGCTCCGCGATCGTAGCGCCTCAGCCTGAAAACGCGTCGATCGCGGAGCAATCTGCGACTTTCTATCCTGCGTCATTTTTGAGATTGCCCTAGCTAGCCGAAGGTCCAGTGTGAGTGGATCTCCATTGTTGAGTCCTGCAAAAGCAATAGCCAATGGATCCGCGGCGAAAGGGCGGCGTCGGAAGGGAGCACGGAGTCCGTTCTCGAGTCGCGTGCTCCATCCGCCACGTGGACGTTAACGCTGCTAGCCTTTAACGCTGGTAGATGGGCAGGTAGTGGTAGCCGACTGACAAGCTCAGCATCGCCATGCTGGTGGTGTAAACTTTGCCGGCACCGGCTTCTTCGCCACCTGGAGCTACCCAAGAACCGTCCGGCTGCTGACGATCAAGCAAGAGTTCGGAAACGATGCGACGAGCGGATTCGGCTTGCTGACCGCCGCGTTGATGCATGCCCTGAGCGTAGTAGTAGGTGCCGTAGAAAAAGAAACGCTCATTCCATTTGGGAGGGTGTTGTTCCAGCCATCCGGCCGCTCCGCTCACCAGCGGTGATTCGTACTGGCCACAGACCTGCATCGCCAACAGCCCGGCTGCGGTCATAGCGAAGGTTGGGCTGCGTCGGTCCGGCAAGTAGCTGAAGCCACCGGTATCTTCGAGCGGCAGACCGCGGTTGTCGATCCTGGCGGTGTAAGACCGTTTTAGATAGTCGACCGCTATGGAAATTGCCTCGGCAGGTACATCCAGTCCATCGTTTTTGGCCGATCGCAGGGCCATCAATTGCCAAACGCTGACCGACAGATCCGCGTCGTTTGAATTGGGCGTGTAGCGCCAGCCGCCTTGATACTTGCTCGGTTTGTTCTGCTGCTGAGCCGACAGAATCAAGTCGATGGCTTTTTGACAGCGTTCGTAGATTCGGTGATCTTGTTCCGCATCCGCGCCCATCCCCAGCATCTCGGTCAGCATCAGGGTAGTGATGCCGTGACCATACATGCGTGAGCCGTCACGATTACCGAAGTAGCCTTGTTGATCTTGTCGATCGCTTCGAAGCACAAAATCGAGCGCCCGTCGGGAAGCTTGTCCAGAGTCATCCAAGGATTCAGGCGTGATGCCCGTGCTGGCCATGGCCATGATGGCCAGAGACGTCATGGTTGTGTCGTATTGGCGGTCAGTAATCCCCCCATCCTCACGCTGCTTGGAGATCAAGTAGCGGGTCGCCCGATCCATCGCTGTGCGAATCGGATCGACAGCTTCCTTTTCATGGATCTGCGTGCTCTGCGCTCGTAAGTCGACGACGGATGTAGCCAGGCCTAGCCACAGACATGAACAGCACAGCGCGGTCGTCACCGTCCTACTCCGCTTAGCAGCCGATAAGACAGTTTGTTGCTTTGTATCGCACAGCAGAGCGTTAATGGGATTCGCTGACAAATGAGGCTTTTGCATGGAACAGGTTCAAATGCGGGCTGTTACTTGCGATTCGCGGGTTCGGAAAGCGAGGTACCCAGATTCTGAAAATAGGCTTCCACCTGCTGACGAAAACGAGGTGACATTCGAATCGTCTGCGTTTGGCTAGCATCATCGGCTTGTCGCAACCGCAGATCCGCCCACTGAGCATCAATCTTGGGTTCTACACCGTCCCAGTTGTCCAAAATGGTAAATCCGCTGCTCTGTTGCGGAGTGAAATCGGCCATGCTGGATTGCGTTGCCATGCCGATATCCTGATTGGCAGGCGGAGTTTGCTCGTCGCGACTGCGACGCATCTGTTGGGCAAGTTGACGGGCTGCCCTGGAAAGCGGACTGGTAGTTTGCGGAGCCGCTGGTGAGGCTGCGTTATTGTCCTGTTCTCCCAAATCAGAAACAGAATGCAGCTTGCGGTCCAAGACGTCCAACAGTCGTGCCAATTCCTCGGGATTAAGCGGTAGTCGATTAGTTAGCTTCGACTCTGCTGAAGACGAAGTTTCTCTGGCCGGTGAATTGCCGGGTTCCGATTCGGTCCACGAAGAACTCACCGATGTGCCATCGCGTTCACCAGGTAAGGAATCGGCCAACTCGCTAGTGTCGCGCTTCTGCGAGCCATCCAGGACTTGTCGCAGAGAGTCCTCCGTTTGACGGATGGCCTGTAAGGCTTCGCTGCTGGCGTCGAGAGCAATCTTCGCGTCCTCAGGTGTGGAGAAAGGTTGCGTAGGGTCTCTTTCCAACGCGCGACGAGCCGTTCGCGCCAGCGTATCGGCGGCTGTTTGCAGTTGCCGATCCGCATTGCGGGCTGCTTGATCGGAAACCTGTTTCAGTTGCTCACTGATGGCCAGGTGTTCCAATCGCGACTCGTGCCGCCCTGCCCTGGCGAGTGTCTGCGCGGCTTGCGACACTTGAGCTTGAAGGAAAGACTGTTGTGCCGCCGCTTGCTCAAAGAGGCTGGCTGGAGCCCGCACAGAGTTCGGGAGGCCTTCCTTCCAAACGTCAAGCCGCTCAAGCAACAGGCGGCTACGCTGCTCTGCCAGCTGGATAAGTTGCATGGCAAGCTCAGCACTAGGATTCAGTGAGCGGAAGCCTGGTTCCGTATACTCTCGCGCCTGTTGCAACAAACGATCCATGCCCGTCCTGCGATCTTCCAAATCTTGCAGAAATTTTGCTTGAGCTTGCAATCGCCGTTCTAGTTCCGTGATGGGGCCTGTCGAAGTCGGAAGATCATCCCGAAGTTCTGCCGGCTGTCCCGTCTTCGCTTGCTGCGCGCTCAACATTTTTCGGGCTGCTTCCCATTGCTGTTCGGTCTGCTTTAGCTCATCGCTGGCCTGGTTGCGCTGCTTTTGTTCCCGTTGTAGAGCCTGATGAAGATGACGCAAATCTTGTTGATGAATTCGCCGATCGCGATCGCGCATTTCACGTCGGCGATGATTCCATTCAGCACCATTGGGGTGAATGGTTTGTTCCACAGACGACTGAAGTTGATCACTGGCGGCTTGAGAGATGGCGACAGCTCCATTCAGACTTGTCTGCAATGCATCCGCGTATTGCTGTAGCTCGGTCGCGGATAGATGCATGCCAATGTCGGACAATATCGCCAGCTCGGCGGCGAAGTGCGTTTCGAATTCTCGGAGCCTTTCTTGCAGCCCGGTCTGGCGCGCCGCGCCGGCGGTCCAGCGGGCTTCCGAGAAAAGTAAGTCCAGGTCTTGCTTGGAAAAGTCCCGAAGGGCCTGCAAGTCGTGCAGCAAGAGTCGCACTTGCGTTTTCAAAGCAACGTCCGATTGTTCAAGCTCAGGTCGGATTCTGGCCTGCCGGCGGGCGGCATCCTGTAGTTGTCGCAAGGCTTGTTCCGCTGCCGTGCGGGCGATGTCTGACATCTCCTCGCGCATGGGCGAATTCGTCTTTAACTCCTCTTCCAGGGAACTCAGGAGTTGTTTTGGATCCTGGCTTGCCAGCTCCGCCA
Source organism: bacterium (assembly GCA_024743355.1). Taxonomy (GTDB): domain Bacteria; phylum Planctomycetota; class Planctomycetia; order Pirellulales; family Pirellulaceae; genus Aureliella. Next base: position 45,046 of record JANSWS010000006.1, on the reverse strand, counting down.
GAGATTCGGCTCTCTGTATTTGTTCCTCGGATGCTGGCGGAGCGGTATGCTCGCTGCCTGCTTGTTCGAACTCTGGCTCGTCGGACATAGCCATCAGTTGTTCCAGCAGCCGCATCTCCGCGTCCAGTTCGGAAGTGTCCGTTGAGCCAGCCGAGGCTAAAAGCTCCGCCAGTCTGTGTAGTGTGTTGGCGGCTTGAGCCTGCAAGTCCACGGCCTCAGCAAGGGGCTGCCGGGCTGAATTCGCTGCGTCGGGAACGACGGCAATCCGAGCTGCCGCGGACGACGCATCGCTTACCAATTCTCTACTGGTGGCTAGCTTCTCCCGCGCGCTATCCACCAGGGTGATCGCTGCCTGCGCTACGCGAAGTTGCTCGATTTGCGCGAAATCAAGCAGTTCGCGTGAATCCGCCACATCGACCAAGGCGTTGTGCAACGAATCGCTGGTGGCGGTCGCCAGTTCGGTTTGGTGCAGCACCTGCTGCAATCGCGACGTAGGATCCAGCGACTCCCCGCGGCCGATCAACTCTTGTAGTCCGTTGGATTGTTCTTGTACGCTCCGGGCGTCCTCAGCGGCTCGATGTGCCAGGGTCGCTAGATTCGGAGTTGCCGCCAAGATCGCATTATGAGCCTCTCTTAGCATAGGTGCCAGCGCCCGCTCAAGCTCTTTCAATTGCGCCAACTTCCTTCCAAGCTGATCGACTGCCGGCATAGATGCTCCATATTCGGATAGCCGACTTTGCAACAAAGTCGAAATTTCATCGGCCAGCTGGTCATGCCCGGCGGCACGCATCTGGCTTTTCAACTCGGAATCTAACTCGGCTAGTTGGCATATCTGAAGAGCTTGTTCCAGTCTTGCGCGGGTGGCGGCCCAAATTCGGGGAACTTCGGTCCATGTGGCCGTGTTGCGAAAGCTCCAGCTCTCGCGCTCAAGCAAGTCCTCCGTCATGGTCAAGGCTTGTCGAAGCTCACCACCCAGTTCTATCACCAGGAGAGCATCTGCCAGGGAAAGTAATGCCTGTTGCTTCTGCCGCACGGAATCGCTGCTTTGCAGAATGGCCTGCATGCCGCGTCGCGCGTAGCCCAGCATGCTGGACTCGAAAGGGCTGCCGGGAGGCCCCAGCCGACGGATGCTCCGTCGCTGAGACATCTGAATCAAAACTGGCTCGAAGCGACTTGCGTACTGAGTTGGAGGCAGGTTTGCGCTGTCTGCGGAGTCGGACGCGCGTACTTGGTCCGCTACCAAGCGGGCGCTGAGTTGAACGTTTTGATCGAGAAAGCGATGGGCTTGGCCGATGCGTTCGGAGAGCTTGGCGTCCAAACGCGAGAGCAAACTGGCGTCCTGCAGTTGTTTGGCATAGGACCTGGCGAGTTCGCGCAAGGTTTCAGCCTGCGTGCTGATGGTGGGGCTTTCCATCCGTTCTTGGAGGCCCGTGAGTCGCTCGGCCAATTGCCGCATAGCGGAATGGGCTGCAGGATGGAGATGCGCTGAATAGGCTGACAGCGAGGCTAATACATCCTCGAGCTGTTTTCCTAGTGCTGCTTGACGTCGCATCAAACGCTCCACGTCCGCGGACGTATCCTCAGTCATTGCGACCATGGCTCCGGCGAGAGTATGCATCAAGCGGGCGTGACGCTCCGCAAAATCATGTGCAACCATGGCCCGGGCGTGCTCGGCAGTCACCGCGATGGTTTGGCTTTGCGCCCGCAGTCTGTCCTCGGCAATTTCCTCACCCAACGAAATCTGATCCGCCAGGTGAATCCACTGCGTAGTCAGCTCGGCAATTTGCCGCATTTCCCAATTGTCGACCCATTCGTCACAGCTGCTTGCCGCGATCTGTGCGGCGAGCAGCAGATCTTCAGCACCGGCTTTCCAACGAGCGGTCCATTCCTGCAGTTCTGCGGCAGGCAAAGCAGAATCCGCCCCGTCAGCCGAAGGGAACTTCGATTGCAGTTCGGTTGACATCCTTTGCAAGCGAGCCGCTACCTCGGCTCGGTGAACTTCCGCCTGCGAGGCAGTGAGGTCCAAAGAAAGCGAGGAAATAGTCAAGTTCAGTGGCGTGGATGCAGCGTACTCTTCGTTTAAGGCTTGCGCTCTAACGCGAAATTGAATCGTATCTCCGGACTGTAGCTCGGATGTTTGCAGGTCGTACGTAAAGGTGCAGGCTTGCTGAACACGATGCCCGCCCGTTATCGGCGACTTTTCAGCCGATTTAGCCTCTCCGTCCATTTCTGAGCCGCGCGGTGAGGTGTCATCATGGGCGGTGGAATCGAGGTGTTTGGGCGGTCCAACGTCTTCCCACGGATCTGCCTCGCTTTGCCTACTTTGAAGTTGCAATGAGTTGAGCGGCATGTCATCGCTGGCAATCACCGTCATCGACAGCAATTCATGAGAGGCGGCGATTATCGAAGAATCGATGGGATCCAGCCATTGGATTTGCGGTGGATTATCTGCCAAGGCGGTAATTTGGTAGCTGGGGCTAAAGGCGTTGGTAAATCCAGTTTCAGCGCTCTGCAGAAGCAGACGATACTTTCGTGAATCTCCCAGCTCGACGTCGGTAACATACTGCTCACTGTCGGCATCCCACTGCAGATCCTGGGTACTGCTATCGCTTTCACTGTCCTGCCAGCGGATCTCAGCCCTGGCGAGTTGTTGGTTGACACGGATTGCCAGCCGTAGATGCGAGCCTCTCAAGGCCTGAATGCTTCCATGCTCCTGAGTGAAGATCTCCGTTGGCAAGCCCGTGTAGCTGGGCGGCGACACGGCGAGCTCGAACTGGTCTACACCAGGCCGAACGTCGGTACGTAGTTCGTACCAAGGAGAAGCTGCTCCGTCGGCCAGCACCCGGTATTCCAGTCGCGGGGCATCCGCTGGGCAAGTCGACTCAAATCGTGACTCATCCGGCGACCACCACGCGTCGCTTCTGCGCGATGGCTCGCGAGAACGAGTTTTAAGCGGCAGCATCTCCTGCCGCTGCGATCCATGCTCGTCACGTCGTTCCAACCACACGCGATTGGGCTGACCACCGCTGATTCTGGCCGTGATTGCGACAACGTCCCCTCGCGGCAGGTGCTGGTTGGGCGGCGCGGGACGTTCTATGTGAATCACCAGGTTGGTGGCACGTCCCAAATTCGCAAATGGGAGGAGTGTCCGGGCTATTCGATGCGGTAAGTGCAACTGCGGAACGCAGCACAGCAGCAGCAAAAGGGCAGCTGCACCAGCTCCGATCCTCAGGGGGCGCCGAATCAATTGCCAGGGCAGCAGATTACGGACATCGACCATTTCCATGGTGTCTGCAACCTGCCTCTGTAGCTCCGCCCGAAACTCGGCGGACGTACCGTTTGTGATCGACGCGTCGTCGGATAGCTCAATCGCGGAGAGCAGCGAGTCTTTAAGTCGAGGTTCGAGTCTTTCCAGACGCCGGGCGTCGGCGGACAGCGACGTTGACTTACAGAGTGGAATGACGATGAGGCAGATCACGGCAGAGAGCAAAATTCCGTAAGTCACCAAGGCGCAGATCCAGTGCACCCAAGCTTGTTCCGAAAGTGACTCGGCCAGCAAGCATATTAGCAAGCCGCCGACGGAGAAGCCCAAGGCGAGCGAGGCGCCCCTCCAAAGCCGCAAGCCCTGTCGCCGCGAACGAAATTCAGCCAACCTTTGTTCGGTAATCGGATCCATTTCCGTCGAAGATGCCGCCAAGTCCAAAGGCCAAGACGGGGCACTCGCCATCGTGCCGAAATGCTGGAATCTGTTGTCCGGTGGTGTCATGACCATCGCCGCGATGATTTTTCAGTAGGCGGGGAAATGCGGTTCATGGAAAGCCGGTCCAATAGGTGGCCCTACGAATTGTCTGATGGACGTGTCCCACCAAAATTAAACGAGGCCTGCACGCTTCCTCAAGAGCCATTCTAAGCTGAGGAGGGCGATAGCCACAGTGAACCAGGTAAAGGTTGGCCAGACCGGATTCAGGTTCAGTTTGTACTGGCCATGGCTGAGCGGCTTTAAATGCGAAACCAAGGAATGAAGATCCGCTTCCGGAAAATACTCGCCGCCCGTTTCCTCGGCCAGTGCGCGCAGCAAGGATTCTTGGCAATCGGCGTGCCTGTATTCGTCGCTACTATCCGAGGCTACCGTGAAACCAGTAGCAACATTCAAGGCATCGCGTGAAAAACCAGGTGCCTCTATCTGCACTTGATAGTCACCCTCAGGCAGCCCTTCGAGAGTAGTCTGATAGCTGCCGGCTATCTTGGAACTTTGCAAGGGGTATCGGATCGGGGACTCGAAGTCACCACTGTCGCTTACTCTGCGAACAACGGCGGTCGCCGCGACGGCTGCTTGGGGATTGCCGTTGTTGTCGCGCAGCTGGCAGCGAATCTCAATCGTCTCATCGGGGAAGTAGCGGGCGGCGCCTGAGTCCAACGAAACAAACTCGCCTTGGACGTAAAGCGGTTGGTCCATGATCCATTTTGCCAGTTGGTTCCATAAGCGAGTGTGAACACCATCGGGAGCTTTGAAACGCCATCGCCAAAGGTCATCGCTGGCCAGGTATAGCACGCGTCCCGCGCCAAACTGCCGATAGACCAGTAGAGGTGATCGGCCGACGGTGTTCTCTGCGTCGAGCAGAATCTCCGCGCCCGGCAATGCAGTCACCATGGCTACATTTTGCAGCGGACTCAGTTGTGGCCAAAGCGAGCCCATGTCTTCGGCCAGCTGCAAGGCCTGAAGTTCGGAACCGCTTGCAGTCGGGACGGCACGGCTTTCCAGCCGCGATTCTCGTGAAGTAAGCCACCGTATGGGAAACACCTCCGACAGCGGCTGGTAGCCAGGATCCCGCAGATGGCCGCGATTGCCGTCACAGATTATCAGGCCTCCTGCGCGATCCGCGACGAACTCTTTGATCCACTTCAATCGCTGGCTACCTAGCAGCTCGGCATCGACCTCTCCCAGGATCATCAAGTCAAACTTGAACAGCTCTTCACGACTATCGGGGAAATTGGGTGGAAGGTCGGTTGTGTTGGGGTTTCCGATGCAGGCCGTGAGTTCCCAAGCGGCATCGCGCTGCAGTAGGTTCTTCAGGTAGCGTGTTTCCCAACGACTACGGCCATCAAGCAAGAGCACGCGCGACTTTTGAACGGAGATCGAAGTAAAGCAATTCGCGCGGTCATTGGCCGATTGTGAATCCAAATCGTACTGCAACTGGACCTCTAGCTTGACGGGCAGAACTGCGAAATCAACGTTGCGGCTTTGTCGGCTTTGAGCCGTCTCAAGAATTTTTCTGACTGGGAACGTGAACGGAATCTCTCGTTGCTGCTCGGACTGCGAAACAATTTCAGTTTCCCAAAGTAGTTGTGATTCAAAGTGAATTTCCAAACGGTAGGGATCACCAACGGGGGTTCTTTCACGCACGGTCAGCGTTCCGGCCAGCGTTTCCTCGGCAAAAACCTGTTCGGGCAATCTGGTGGCCAGAAGTGCCACGTCGGTTGCTGCTTCTGAGCTGCCATAACCAACGGTGAACAGGGGCAAGTTCTGACTGGCAAGTTGTTCAGCCGCCGTGAGGGTTGGCATTCCTGCGTTGCTTTGCCCATCGCTCATCAAGACCAGCATGGTGTGTTGAGTCGATGTATCGCTCCCGTATACCTGGGCCAAATTGACCAGCGCGTCGCCGATGGATGTAGTAGGCGAGAACTGCTGCGGTTTCGCCTTCGTCAGAGGCGTCGCTTTATCGGCCTTGACGGCCCGCAAGTCCCATATCAATGGCGTGGTTCCGGCTTGGTCAATGCGATGGACAACGATATCGAAGCGGTCGGCCAGCTCTTCCAATAAACCCGGCTCGCTTTGAGCCGTTGGTTCATCGGCGGTACCTTCCGCAGAATTGGTCTCTGCGGTGGATGAGGTTGGACCGATGAGCGCCGATGTTACCCGCTCAAATCGCGAGAGCCTGTTGGAAACATCCTTGGAATCATCGAACAATTGCATGCTCTGTGAGGCATCGATCGCAAACACCAGCTTACTGGGCTGCCCTTCCACAGATAGATGACGCACGGTCGGCTCCATCAGGGTCAGTGCAAGAAGCGTGATCGATAGGCCTCGCAGTAGCGGCAGCAACCAACTCCACGGACGTGTCGTTTGCCGCGTCTCCCGGCGACTTAGTAGCCATCCAAACAATCCCAGCCCGGTAGCCAGAAGCAGCCCCCACATCACTGGCCAGTTGCTGTTGAACACAAGGGACATCATGCCGCGGATCCACCTTTTGTAATGGATCTCGATAGCAATGATTCCGCGAACAGTAGCAGCAACAGCACAGCTATCAGCGGTTGCCAGATCTCGCGTCCGGCTCGGTGAAGATTCAACATGGTTTCAAATTCTTCGGAGCTTTGCAGCAGATTTGCCCCAAGTCGATTGGAAAGTCGACGCAGTTCCTGCGGACTTAGCTGTCGAAGTTCCGATTCCTTGGCTGCGGCGTTCACACTGAGAAGCGGCGGGGTGATTTCGCGGGATAAGGGCTGACCGGCCCTGTTTTCCGAGGAGCTGGCGGCCAGATCCAAGCGAAAAAGCCCCACACGCTTGAGCGGCTCGAGTTGCAGGCTGCGCTCAGCGGCCTCAATTCTTCGCGAAGCGATGGCTTTCATGTCGGGAAGCTGGGAAATCTCAATGCTCCGCGGGCTGCCGAGAGTCACTTGTCGCTGAGAATTGACGCGATCAATGAGTCGCAGAAACGCGGATTCATCGGGTCGCAGATTAGCCGAATCGGGGCGTGTCAGAGTGGATTGCAGCAATTGCTGCAACCAGGGAACGAAAACAGGCTTCTGGGGAAGATTACCCCATCGTTCGTCCAGCGAGCTGGCGACTTGAATGACGATCCCGCGGCCGAAGCGATGCGATACGACCATCGGCGTTCCATCGGTCAATTCCAAAATGGTTGCCGGACGGCTGGATGTTCCGTCTGCCGGGCTGGCTTCGTCCACCGTCGGAGCAATTGGTGACAGCACCCGCCAGCGGGAAAATCGCAACTCGTACAGATTCCCCGCCTCGAGTCCGTTGAATACTTGAAGATCAGGGACCTGAAAGAACTGCCGCTTGAGTTCGGCCTCGATCTTCGACTCCACCTGTGCTCCATATTGCATGGGCAGCAAAGCAAGGGACTGGGATTGTGTGCGATACCAGTCTGAATCCATGTCAGATGACGGAAACACCAGCAGACCGCCTCCTGCTTGCACGAACTCTCGTAGTTCTTGTGTGGCTTGCTGGTCTAGCCGAGGCACGCCGTTTAAGACGACGGTTTCCGGCTTTAGTTGGCGGATTCGGTCGGCACAATCCTCGGGTGCCAAGGTCAGAACTTCGTAACGATTGCCTTCAGCTTGTTGCGATGAGAATGGGGCTAAAGCGAGCTCCAGGTAATGGCTGTTGGCACCGCGGTCGGGGTTGACGATCAGTATTCGGGGGCGCCGAGCGATCTCAAACGCAAGGCTGGCTTGGTTATCTAAATCCAGGGCGTCTTTCCAAGTAGCCGATGGTTCCAGAATTCGACTGACGGCGTAGTGCCAGCCTGCATCGGCAAACTCGTAGCCGAATTCAAGTTGGCGACTGTCGCCGGCCCCGATGTCGACCGATCGGCGTTCTACCGTCTGACCATCAACGCCAAGTATCAGTGGGACATCCTCGACATCTTCGGAGCCGTGATTGGTGATTTCGACCGTCAGTGAAAAGGGCTGTTGGGGAGCGGCTTGCTGGCTGTTCGCGGAGGAAAAACGAACCGAGAGATTGGAAGAATTCGTACTTGCCGCAAGCGACAGCAATGAGATCTGCAACGGGCCCTCTGGAGTCTCACATAGGCTCCTCAGACTCTCGAGATCCGAGTCCGAGATGGCCTGCCAATCCGCAACTCGGAAATCGCTGGCCAAGATCAAATGCCGACCGGGAGTGCTGAATGCGGTGAGCTTCTCCAGGGCATGCCTCAGGTGTTTCAGAGGATCTAGTGAACCTGCCTCGGCCCGCAATTGATCGAGAGCGTTGGCCAACTCTTGGGGATCCTTGGTAGACGTCAGCGGCCGCGCATCTTGGAGGCAGCTGGTCGTCCACAGGTGTTTTTCAGAGTCCGGTTGGGACGCGGCTATAGACGCACATTGGTCGGCCATGGAGCTCAGAAAACTAATCCCATCACCGGACACCTGTGCCTGGATCTGTCCCATGGAAAGGCTATCGTCGACAAGAAATAACAATGATTGCGCCCCCTGAGCCCATGTTGAACGGATAGAAGTCAACACGGGTCGGGCCAGACATAGCGCCAGAAGAATTGGAATGCAACAGCGGAGTAGCAAGAGCAACCATGATTTCCACTGCAGGCTTCGATGGTTTTGCTGAATGGCAGCTTGCAGTAAATGCATGGCTCCCCAATCGACGTGACGAACTCGCGTTCGATTGAGCAAGTGAATGCACAGCGGAATCAGAAAGGCCAATCCGCCAGTCAACAGAGTGGCATTGAGGAAGCTCACGGCTGGCCTCCATCTGCACGCGCATGCGTGCTGGCTGACTGGCGATGGTTCACAAATTGATGGCGGAGAGTTCCGGTGTCGGTCCCGCGTTTCCCAGAATTTCTTGTGTTGAAGAATTCCGCCAGCAGCTGTCCGCAGGATGCATCGCTCGTGCAGGTCACCCATTCGACTTGCAGTCGCATTGCGTTCGTAAGCAGTTCTTGCTGAAACTCGGAAAATTTACTGAGGTAGCTCTGCCTTATGCTACGTGGGTCAACGGTATGCTCTCCGAAGCGTTCCAGGGACCGAAATTGGGTTCTTTCGCGGAACGGAAATTCTACTTCATCACGATGCAGGATTTGAAAAACGATGACCTGATGACCGGCGTGACGAAAGTACTGCATTGCTTGAACGAAAGGCACGATCTCGTCAAAGCAATCCGAAAGCAAGATCAGCAGACCACGTCGTTTCAGTCGTGGGGCCGCTTGCTGCAAGCTTCTTGATAGAGACGTTTCCCCCTGTGTCTTCGACTGTACCAAAGACTGTAGCAGGCTATGCAGATGGGAAAGTTGGCTACGTGGTGGCACGGTTGCTCGCATATCCGTATCAAAGGTGGCCAGTCCTACCGCGTCCTGTTGACGAACCAGCAGCGTTGCCAGGCAGGCGGCCAGCCGCACTGCAAATTGATGCTTGTATATTTGGTGTGGATCTTTGCCTCCGTAGCCCATCGATCCACTCTGGTCCAGCAGTAACCAGGCGGGCAAATTCGTCTCGTCTTCATATTGACGAATGAATAAACGATCGGTCTTGCCGAACAGCTTCCAGTCGATGGACTTGATTTCATCGCCTTTGGCGTAACCCCGGTGCTCCTTGAATTCCACACTGGAACCGCGGTGCGGAGAGCTGTGACGTCCGCCGGTCAGTCCATCGACGACGCCCTTGGCGAAATACTGCAGTTGGGCGATTCCTTCGCGGTCTTCGCTGCTGAGGATCGATGGTTGCACGATGCAGCGGGGCTCCAATTTGAAGATGCAAGGCTGGGCGAAATGGGCGGGTTATCCGCGGCTTTATTGGGACAATTCTTGGAGCGCGCGGGTGATCAGATCGTCGGCCTGTAATTTGGCGGTCTCGGCGGCGAACGACAGAACAATACGATGCCTCAGAACAGGCAGAGCCAAAGCTCGTATATCGGAAAGGGTCACGTGGTAACGGCCCTGCAGAAGGGCTCGTGCTTTGGCGGCCAGAACCAATTGTTGGCTGGCTCTCGGTCCCGGCCCCCAGGCTAGCATTTCCTGGGTCCAGTCGAACTGTTGGCTTTCCGTCGGTCGCAAGCCACGAACGAGATCAAGTACCCATTGCTTGACGTTGTCGGCTAGCGGTACACGCCGCACCAAGCGCTGGAACTCCAGTATTTGCGGGCCGTGTATCACAGGTTCAATCGAAGAATTGAAGTCCGAGGTGGTGCGATCGATGATTTCAGCTTCTTCGTTTCGCGACGGATAATCCACCGCGACTTGAAACAGGAATCGATCGCGTTGTGCTTCAGGCAGGGGATAGGTTCCTTCCTGCTCAATGGGGTTTTGTGTGGCCAGGACGAAGAAGGGCTCGGCCAGTGGGTAGGTTTTTCCACCGACGGTGACTTCGTGTTCCTGCATTGCTTCTAACAGGGCCGCCTGTGTTTTTGGTGGGGTGCGATTGATTTCATCGGCCAGCACAATTTGCGAGAAGATGGGGCCCGCTTCAAAAACAAGTTCGCGATGACCGGTGTCTTTGGAATCCTGGATGATATCGGTACCGGTGATATCGGCGGGCATCAAATCTGGAGTGAACTGGATGCGATGGAAGCTGAGATCCATGGCGCGGGCCAGTGAGCGAATCATCAGCGTTTTGGCGATACCTGGAACTCCCTCCAGCAGACAATGTCCCCGCGCCAACATGGCAATCAGCATCTGCTCCACCACGGCTTCCTGGCCCACCACTGCCTTGGCGACTTCGCGGCGTACCGCCCCGCATAGTTCGCGTAGCTTTTCGGCTGCGGCGATATCCCCGCCATCGGAAAGTGGATGGGGCGATGTTGGGGTGGTTTGTGGGTCGATTTCTGGTGACAAGGTCGGCTCCCAGGACATTCTTCGATATTCATCACGGGCCCACTCTGAGCGGGCGGAGGCCACGCAGCGCGGCCGGTGCACGGCGAAATGGGCCGAATCCTGCTGGCCAACCGATGGATTTAGTCCAGGGATGGCGAACTGGCATGTTCCTCTTGCACAAGCTAGTTGCCCGGGAGCTGAAATGGGAGGGTGCTGCCCGGTATTGCCGCAAACCGGCAATGTCCAATCCTGGACAATTCGATAGGATGTCGGCAAGAAGTTCTGTGTGCATTGACAGTGCAGGCTTCGATCAGGCCCAGTGTTCCGGTCCCTTTCTCATTTCCATCGTTGCTCGGGTCGCCTCGCTGATTCGGTAACAAGATTTTAAACCAATGGCGCGAATTCTAGTCACGGGCTACGCAGGATTTCTCGGATCGGAGATCGTTCGGCAACTGCTGCAAGCCGGCTATCAGGTGCGAGGTGTGGCCCGGAGCACGTATCCGGAATGGGAGTCGCAAGGGATCGAGGTCATTCGAGGTGATGTTGGTGACCGCGAGCTTGTATTGCAAGCCAGTAAGGACTGCGACGCGGTCGTGCATACGGCCGCCAAAGCCGGCGTCTGGGGACGTTGGGATGACTACTATCGTGTCAATACGCTGGCGACTTCGCACTTGCTCGAGGCGGCCCATCGCAATCAATTAAGGGCCTTTGTGTACACCAGCAGTCCCAGCGTGACTTTTGATGGCCAGCATCAGTCTGGTGTCAACGAAGATGTACCCTACCCCAAGAAGTGGCTGTGTTTCTATCCCCAAACGAAGGCGCTGGCTGAAATGGCGGTGTTGGAAGCGGCTCGGGTTGGAAAGGTTGCAACGTGTGCATTGCGGCCTCATCTGATTTGGGGTTCGGGGGATCCGCATTTGTTTCCCCGCGTCATCGAGCGCGCCCGGCAAGGCCGCTTGCGGCGGGTAGGCAGCGGCCAGAATCTGATTGATGTGGTGCACGTAAGCAATGCCGCTCGGGCTCATGTTCAGGCCCTGCAGCGATTATTGGAGGGTGATTCGCGGCTCAATGGGCAATCTCTTTTTATCACAGACGGTCAGCCCATCGAATGTTGGGAGTGGATCAGCCGGATTCTCACAACGGCAGGATTGGCGGTACCCAAGGGCGGTCTTTCCTATCGGGCGGCGTATTGGGTGGGTGCTTGTTTGGAAGCCGCATACAAGGCCCTTGGGAAGCAGAGCGAGCCTCCCATGACCCGCTTTGTGGCAGCCCAGCTGGCTCTGGAGCACTACTTCTCCATCGATCGTGCGCAGCAACTGATCGGCTACGATCCGAGTTTGGATTGGCAGTCGGAGTGGAAGCGGTGTGAGCCCTGGTTGCGAGACCTAGCCCAAAGACCTCTTCGCTGATGGATCGCATGGCTGATGGGCTGAAGGATTTGAATTCATAGAAAGATAGTGCATGCACACAGCATTATGGAAGCTACTGTGGCTGGACTTCCGAGGTTCACTGCGAGGCCTGATGCGCGGGCGTCGCAAGTGGAGACAATTGCTGCTGTTTCTGTTCATGCTGGCCTTCGTTGGTCTGTTCGTCGCAGCTCGAATGGTGAACTCGAGTGGCGAGGCCAATGGACGCTTTGGACCAGCCATGCCATTTTGGGCCCTGGTCTATTTGTTGGCCACCTGGTTGACCGCCTCGGCGGATCGTGGATTGGTCATGCGTCCGGCAGATATTCACTTTGTGGTGGGCGGTCCCTTTCGCGAGCGGGACGTCATTACTCTGAACTTGGTACGTCTGGGCTATCGAGCCTTGATCAGCGCTTTGGTGTTGTCACTGTTGGCCAAGGCGTATGTGGCCAGTTACCTATCGGCGTTGATCGGTATCTGGATGATGATCGCAGTTTCTTTGCTGGTTGGCATGATCGTCTCGCTCTCGTCACGCAGTTCGAGTCTGCCTTGGATCAAACGGATGCGGCGCGTGTTCAACGTGTTGGCTGTGGGGGCGTTGCTGTTGTTGATTGCGCAGTCGATGCAGTCGGTCAAGTTGGCGGGAGAAAGTCCCCGACTTTCAACCATCGCAGCAGCGGCTCAACAGACTCCAGTGGGACAGTGGTTACTGCCACCCCTGGCATGGATGTTCGCCCCTCTTTCCGCCGAGTCTTTTTATCCGGAGACGCTATCAATGTTGCCACCGCGGCTGGTGGTGCTGGGGCTGTTGGTTGGCTTGGTGTATTTGCTGGGCGGTCGCTATTTAGAGGCCACGACCCGCCGTACCGATGTGTCCGTCGCCAAACGGCAGAGTGCCTTGCGCAGCGGCGTAGCGGGTACGACGAGCGGTTCGAGTTGGACCAGTCGTTTGAGTTTGCCCAGGCTGCCGCGTATGGGTGGCGTGGGAAGCGTCGCCTGGATGCAGATGGTGCATTCAGTGCGTGTTCTCCCGCGGTTTATTGTGTTTACGTTTACCATCGTCGGCATCGTCCTGGTCGTTCCGCTGATGGTGGATGCGTCGCGATTGGACGGCTGGGGATCGGTGGCTTGGATGGCGGGCTTGTGCTTATACGCGGATTTTCTGCTGTTGCTACAGCTGCCCGTTGGCTTTTTAGCGCCTGTGGCACAGCGTGAGATGCTCAAGAGCCTACCGATACCTTCATGGCGTATTGTCTTTGGATTGTTGGCGGGCCCCATTATTCCGCTCGGATTGATTCATCTGGCCGTGACGTTGCTGTTTCTGGTTGTGGTACCACAGAGTCGAGGGCTGGTGCTGTGGACAAGCCTGGCTCTGCTGCCTGCCGCAGGGGTGTTGATCGCGAACGTCAATCTCTTGGGATCTTGGAACATCATACGACCTCGCGCCCTGCAGCAACGGGATGCTCTGGCGGCCGGCAGGGCGATGGCCAGCGTGTGGATATTCTTTCTCATGCTGATTCCTGCGATCGTGTTGGGGACGCTACTTTCTGTTGTGGCAGGCCGGGTTTTCGGCGATGCGATTTTGGCCTACGTGTTCGGTGCGTCATTGGGAGTCGCCATTTCGGGTTCACTGTACGTGTTGTTACTGGCTCGCAGTTTTCGCAGGTGGCAGCCCAGTTCCGCCGAGACGGGCAAAGAAGAAACAGAATTTGATCGCTAGACGCGCGCGTGTGGGGCTCGTAGCGCACAATAGGGATGGAACTCAACAATGCACTTCAGGGGTAGAGATGATGATGCGATTTTTCCTGGCGCTGCTAGCGCTCATGCTACTTTATGCGGACTGCGACTCCCGGGTCTTGGCGAATAACGTGGATGTGGTGGTATATGGGGGAACCTCCGCGGGTGTCATGGCTGCGGTGCAAACCAAGAAAATGGGAAAATCCGTGGTCCTGGTTTGCCCTGAAAAGCATCTTGGCGGTTTAACTTCCGGGGGACTGGGATTTACCGATACAGGCAACAAGGCAGTGATTGGTGGGCTGGCGCGAGAGTTCTACCATCGCATCTGGGAAAAATACCAGGATCCGGCGGCTTGGAAGTGGCAGGCCCGAGAATCCTATGGCAATCGCGGACAGGGAACTCCGGCGATTGATGGTGACCTCAAAACACAGTGGATCTTCGAACCCCATGTTGCCGAGCAGGTCTTTGAAGACTTAGTGCGCGAATTCGACATTCCCACCTATCGCGACGAATGGCTGGACCGTGAATCCGGAGTTCTTATCACCCAGCGACGCATCGCTTCGGTTCGCATGTTGAGCGGCCTGGAATTTCGCGCGGATATGTTCATTGATGCAACCTACGAAGGTGATTTGATGGCTGCCGCGGGCGTCAGCTATCACGTTGGACGCGAATCGACAGCAACCTACGGCGAAAAATGGAATGGTATTCAGCTTGGCGTCCTGCACCACGGACACTGGTTCAAAAAGCCGGTGGATCCTTACGTAGTGCCCGGAGATCCCAGTAGCGGACTGCTGCCTCGCATCAGCGGAGAAGATCCGGGCAAGAAAGGCGAAGGCGATCACCGCGTCCAAGCCTATTGCTTTCGAATGTGCCTGACGGACGATCCACGCAATCGCCGTCCCTTTCCCAAGCCTGAGGGATACGATGCTTTCCAATATGAACTGTTGCTGCGGGTGTTTGAAACCGGTTGGCGGGAGGGGTTTGAGAAGTTCGATGCGATCCCTAATCGCAAGACGGATACCAACAACCACGGCCCCTTCAGCACCGACAATATCGGCTTCAATTACGATTATCCCGAGGCTAGCTACCAGCGCCGACAAGAGATCATCGAAGAGCACGCTCAGTATCAACAGGGGCTAATGTACTTCGTGGCCAATGATCCTCGCGTTCCCGAGGATGTGCGACAGCATATGTCGCAATGGGGACTGGCCCGGGACGAGTTTATCGACAATGACAATTGGCCTCATCAGATTTACGTGCGTGAGGCCCGTCGCATGATTGGCGACTATGTCATGACAGAGCACCATTGTTTGGGAACGCAGCAAACACCTAGACCAGTGGGCATGGGTTCCTACACCATGGATTCGCATAACGTGCAACGCTATGTCAAAGACGATGGTTTTGTGCAGAACGAGGGCGATATCGGCGTGGCAGTAGCACCTTACAAGATCTCTTACGGCACACTCATTCCGAAGCGGGAAGAATGTGAGAATCTATTGGTTCCGGTTTGCGTAAGCAGTTCTCATATCGCCTTTGGGTCGATACGAATGGAACCGGTGTTCATGATTCTGGGACAATCCGCGGCTACCGCGGGCGTCTTGGCTCTCGAATCCAATTCGAGCGTGCAAGATGTTGACTACCAGCAGCTGCGGAAGCGGCTCGAGGCGGACGGTCAGGTGCTGGATTACTCCGGCCCGCTTCACCAGTCGACCCAAGCCGGCATCGACCCGAAGACGCTTTCCGGGTTGGTAGTCGACTGCGAAGAGCAAGGCAGACTGCAGGGTTGGGTACCCAGCTCGTCAGCTTCCGGATTCGTCGGGTCCTGTTACTTTCACGACGACAATGTGGGTAAGGGTGACAAACAAGTCGAGTTCCAGGTGTCCCTGCCCGCAGCGGGGATTTACGAAGTTCGCATGAGCTACACTGCCAGCTCAAACCGGGCCACCAACGTGCCGGTGATCGTGGTCGCTCGAGGTGGTCCGCGAACGATTCGCGTCAATCAAAAGCTGCCCCCGTCGGATGGTGCTTTCGAATCCCTGGGAAAGTTTGAATTCGAGCAAGCACAGGCCAGCATCATCGTGTCCAATGAAGATACCGACGGACATGTCATCGTGGATGCGTTTCAGCTGTTGCGCACGGATGATTCTCGATAAACGCCAAGCATGGCAGCGGAAGCCGAAGCGCCAAGCTGGTTGGTCCGCCTATAATTTAGACCACGGTGGTTCGAGTTGCTGAATTTGAATTGGAGACTGAGGCTTTGCCAGTACGCAATATCCAAATATTGGTGGTGATTATGCTGGTCTGTATTGCTTGTTACGTTCAGGCTGAAAGGCTGAAGTACGCGGGCAAGATAGGCAGTGCCATTCAGCTAATCGAACAGAATTTTGTGGAAGAACGCGATCCGCAGGAATTGTACTATGCGGCCATGGATGGAATCGTTTCGCGGCTCGACCGCTTCTCCGAGTTCATCCCACCTGCAAAGTATGAGCAATTTCAGGCTGGTATCGAACAGGAGTTCGGCGGGCTGGGAATCTTGGTAGAGGGCCCTCCGGTGGCTCAGCAAATTACCGTGGTCGCGCCGATCCCCGGAACGCCTGCTTTCCGGGCGGGATTGCAACCCGGAGATATCATCGCGCAGATAGCCGGCGAGCCGACGGAAGGCATGTTTGCCGACAAGGCTTCCGAAATGATGCGCGGGCCGGTCGGCGAGTCGGTGGTGCTGCGAATTCGCAGAGCGGGAGAACCGCTGGAATTCGACGTGCAGATTGAACGAGCCGACATCCAGGTCGATTCGATCTATGGAGACCGTATCCGCGCGGATTCCTCGTGGGATTACTTTCTGAAAGAAGATCGAAGGATTGCCTACATCCGTATTAATCTGTTTGGGGAGAAGACGGTCGCGGAGTTTGAGAAAGCCCTGGCGGCTATCCAGCCTGAGGCGCAGGCCGTGATCTTGGATCTCAGATACAATCCCGGCGGCATTCTTTCTTGCGCGGTGCAGTTGTGCAATATGTTGGTGGACAAAGGTGTGGTCGTGAGCACACGCGGGAGACGGGATATCTTCGGGTCCGAATTTCGTGCCAAGTCGGAAGTGCAACTGCCGCTGGATATTCCCATGGTCGTATTGATCAACCAGCAATCCGCCAGCGCTAGCGAGATCATGGCTGGCTGTTTGCAAGATCTCGGACGGGCGAAGATCGCCGGTAGCCGGTCATTCGGCAAGGGTACCGTGCAACAAGTGTTTCCCCTAGACAATGATCAAACTGCCCTGAAATTTACCACGGCCCGCTTCTATCGTCCGAGCGGAAAGAATATCCACCGCACCGAGGAAATGAATGAAGAGGATGAATGGGGTGTAAGTCCGGACAGCGATCTCGAGTTGAAAGTGAGCGACCTACAGAACCTTTACTTGAACCAGAGATGGCGCAGGAATGGTGATCCCAGAATTACCGCATCTCCTGAGCAGCCGCCGGCACCAGCCTGTGCCGGTGATCCGCAGTTAAAACTGGTGTTGGATTATCTCCAGGCCGTGCTCGACGGTTCTCATCGTTCTCCAGGGGATCCGCTTGTGGAGCAAGAAAGACCAGCGGCTCAAATTACCGCTCCACTGGAAGTCGCGATTCCATGAGGTTGCTGATCGTAGGCTGTGGTTATGTGGGTTCGGCAGTCGCTGATTTAGTCCAGCAAGAAATGGAAGTTTACGCGCTCACGCGCAGCCGAGAGCGGGCCGCCGAATTAGAGACACAGGGTATTCGACCGATCATTGGGCATTGGCTGGATTCTCAGCAAATGCCAACGCTGCCGCATGTCGACTACCTGCTGGTTTCCGTGCCTCATCGCGAAGATCAACAGTTGGGGACGGAGACCCATTGTCGGGGCATGGCAAATCTTCTGGAGAAACTGCCTGCGGGCTGGAAAAAGCTGGTCTATCTCAGTACGACGGGCGTTTTCGGAGATTGCACTGGAGAGACTGTCAACGAGGATAGTCCCGTCTCTCCCACCCGGATAGGACCGCAGATCGCCGTGGCGGCAGAACATTGGCTGACGGAACATCTGCCTTTCGAAACGGTCAATGCCTGGAGATTCACGATTCTAAGACTTGCCGGGATTTATGGCGCCGGGCGTATTCCCTTGGCAGAGCGAATTCGATCGGGCGAGCCCCTGGCGGTTCCGCGTCAAGGTTATCTCAATCTGTTGCATGTGGAAGACATCGCCCGCATGCTAGGAGTGGTCATGCAGCGTCAGCTCAAAAAGAGCTGCTACGTTTTCTCGGATGGCAATCCCGTGCCGCGCGAAGAATTTTATCGGTACCTGGCAGGACTATGCCAAGTTCCGGAGCCACGCTTCGTAGAACCTGAACCCGATGATCCGCGACAGCGGCGGGCCACCAGCAAGCGGATCGATCCGCAAGGCCTGGTACAGGAATGTGGATTTCAATACCGCTATCCCGATTATCGATCCGGTCTGCAAGCTTCTCTGTAGTTCACGCTAGCGCCCCAAGCTTTGGAGTGCGGGTAGACCGAAGACAAGAACCTATCCGGAAGTCATGAGCCGCGATTTCCGCAGGTATTCAGTTGGCTGCCCTTGCGCAACGCCTCCCTTATTCCAAGACGATGTCCGCTCGCAGCTCCGTCCCGCCGCGATTAAAGGTGACTTCAACGCGGTCACCGGCTTGGTATTTTTGCAAGGCGTCCTGCAATTCACGGACACTGGTAACGGGTCGATTGTCGATGCGCGTGATCAAATCTACTTGTATCCCACTAGCGCTGCGAATCATATCGCGGAGTCCGGCCCTGTCGGCGGGGCCCCCCTGCTGTACGCCTAGCACAGCGACTCCTTCGATGCCGATGCTGCGCTTAATGACTTCGTTATATTCTTCGACGATATAGATGCCCAGTTTCGGAGGTTCGTATTTGCCTTTCTCGATAATCTGCGGCACGACGCGATTGACGATGTCAACAGGAATGGAGAAGCCCACGCCCGCAGATGCTCCGGAGGGACTGTAGATAGCGGTGTTCACGCCTACCAAACGTCCCGCACTGTCCAACAGGGGACCGCCTGAATTACCCGGATTAATGGCTGCGTCGATCTGAATCGCATCGTCGATGGTCGTACCGGCGGGCGATTGGATGGTGCGGCTCTTGGCCGAAATCACGCCCGTGGTCAGAGTTTGGTTCAAACCGAATGGGTTACCAATGGCGAACACGCTCTGGCCGACCTGCAAATCCTGGCTCTCACCGATGATAACCGGACGCAGCAGGTTCTTCGGTGCGCGGATGCGAAGCACTGCCAAGTCATTTCCGGGTGACGCTCCTACCAATTCGGCCTTGAAGCTGGATTGGTCGAAGAACACAACCTCCGCAGATGAGGCTCCTTCCAGAACGTGGTAGTTGGTGACAATATGCCCGTCTTCGTCCCACACGAATCCGCTGCCAGTGCCTACCGGAATCTCCTCAACACGACGGCGAAATGGATTCAGCACTTGGGAGTTGGTGTTGATATAGACCACGGACGGACTGGCTTCATTAAAGAGTTGGACGGTCGTCTGCTCAAAATCAGCCAAAGCTCCTCGGGGGGTGACCAGCCGAGGATTGCCGGATACGCCAAAATTCATCCAGATTTTTAGCGTTGGCAATGCAATCACAACGACCAAGAGCAGCATCAACAACCAAGTCAAAGCCAGCTGGCGTTTCAGGCTGGAAGTTGGATCTGGATAGCTATTCCGCATGTCTCCCGACATATTCTTCTGTCCCACTAGGCGATTGATTTCATGGTGGTCGTTCGCTGTTTGCCTGCAACTTGGGTTGTCTGAAGCTCCCTGCCGGCCGGCTGGCATTGTAGGCTGTAGTCGTTCCAATCGACTACGCTGATGTGGCATTCACAGGTGAAGTTTTGCTTTGCAGCCGATCGGAGGACATGTGGAGGGTCAAAAATGCAGTTTCAAGCCACAGGCACCAGGCAGCGGGACGCCGTTTCAACAGGGGGGCTCGGTCGCAAGGTTTCGGGAGATGGGATCCCATTAGGCACATCTTAAGCCATGAATTCTTCTCATGGCTGCGGCAGCGGGGCGGCTAAGGTGCTGGGGTGGAGACTTCACCCGTTCCACGAGTCCGCTGCCTGTGGTACGGGTTTGTCAGCTCTGGTCCGAGGGCCTACAATCCCATACGCGAACGCTCAGGATACCGCCCATGTGACCGGAATTTCATGGGAATGTGGGGGATCCAAAGGGTGGTTTCAGCACATCGACTCTTCATAAGCTCCTCCAGAACGATTCGACGTAAAGTTCCATGCTGGAAAGAAAGCCGCTCTTCCCCAACGTCATTGAATTGAATTTTCAAGCGGGGCACATCATTGGATGCAACGTTTACCTGGTATTCGATCAAGATGAATGGATCTTGATCGACATCGGGTATGAAGAATCGGTGGAGGAAATTGTCGAACTCATTCGGGAACTGGATTTTCCCCTCTCCAAGTGCAAGACGTTGGTGGCCACCCACGCGGATGTCGATCATGGCCAGGGGTTAGCCTTGGCCAAGCGGATGCTGAAAACAACCGTCTCCTCACATCCCAAAGCCGCCAAGTTATTGGCTGCAGGCGATAAGCTGCGAACTTTTGCCGAGATCGAAGCCCAGAATATTCATTTGGATATGCCGATCGTCGATACCGATCATGTTATTGACGAGGGTTCTGTCATCGAGGTCGGGGAGCTGAAACTCGAAGTCTGGTCGACTCCTGGGCATGCGGACAGCCAGCTGGCTTTTCGCATGGGTAACCTGCTCTTCAGCGGAGATAACGTCTATCGAGACGGCTGCGTGGGTGCCATCGATGCCCATCATGGCAGCGATATTCCGGCATTTATTCGATCGCTGGAACGCATTCGTAACTCGGATGTCGAATGGTTACTACCGAGTCATGGACCGATCTTTCGCAAGGACGTGGCCATGCTGGACGCGACCATCGAGCGTCTTCGATCCTATCTGCATATGGCTGATTTTGGCACCTGTGCCATCGACTGGCCTTTGATGGACCAGTGGGAAGAAGAGATTGCCCAGGGCAAATTGCCCTCTTGAGCGAGCGGCAGATGAAGACTTGCCCATCGTAGCCACCGTCGCCTGAAGGTGGACGAAGTCGACCACACTCTGGCGAGCGTGGCTACGGGTAAGACTTCGACCACACTCTGGCGAGCGTGGCTACGGGTAAGACTTCGACCACACTCTGGCGAGCGTGGCTACGGGTAAGTCACCTGCCCGTCGGGTGGGTTGAGGATGGACCTGCAATGCACGCAATGGCCGCAGTTGGCCCGCAAAGTTTGCGCAGTTTTCAGGTGGCGCATCGTTTAGGGGATGCGCCGAATATTCCTTCAACTCGGGCTTTAGCGATTGCCGATGGGACAGGCTGAGGGCCCTGAATAGGGCTTCCTTCCGCCATTTGATCCAGGCTGATAACTAAGTCCCAGGGGGTTCCAAAAGATGTTTCGTCACCTGACATTGAGCCTTGCGCTGGCCGCTGCCAGTTTTTCAGGTAGCCAGCTACGAGCGCAGAGCGAAGCGACTGCCGGCGCGGTGGCCCCGACTCCGCGAATAGAGATGGCGACCTACGGTCGCGACTACGCTTCGTCGAAGACGCCCGCGTCGCTCGCCTCTTGTCCGTCCTGCTCTTCCGGCAGCGGTGGGGGCTATGCCGCAGGCTACGGGGCCGGCGGTGGCTATGGTGCTGGTGGTGGCTATGGTGGCGGGCCTTCCGCTATGGCCTTTGGCCGCGTGTGGGGCGGAGCGCAAAGCAGCCGGGATTGCGCGCGATTCTACCATTATCCCTACGTCTACTACCCACAGAACTTCATGGGGCAAGAAGCATTTCAAAGCAGTGACAGTCTGTACTATCGCTACCGTCCCGAAATGCAGATTCCGGTCTACAACCGACACTGGCACAATTACTATCCATCGCCTCGCCGCTATCACTGGGGTCATCACTTTATTACCGACGTCTTCTAAACATGTGCTGAACCGCCAGGGCAGCCCCATGCGAGCCCTGTTTAGATCAAGTGATTCTGCGTCGAACCCGAAGCCCAGCTGGCGGCAGCCATGCCCCGCGAGTGCTTCGGGTTTTCTTTTGCGCTTCAAAAAAAAGCATTCCTGATCGGTAGGGCGTGCTATCTAGCCCGGATTTATTCATGGGCGCCGAGCGGCCAAGAAATGATTCTGCTGCGAAGGCCGGCAGCCCGGTGTGCCTGGCATGCGTTCAACACGCAGCCTTAAACAGAATCGAGATCTTTCAAAAAAACGTGTAACAAGGGTCCGCAGCTTCCGCTTGCATGTCTGTTCCGAAAGTTGGCAATTCATGGTCCGTCATGGGAGAAGTAGACATGCTGGGAAGATCAACCAAAACCGATCGAAATCATCGATGCAGAAAGCTCAGCCTGGAGTCGATGGAAGAAAGACGCCTGATGGCTGCGGATGCCTACGTGGCGCTGATCGAGAATGTCGAAACGCTGGTTGTGGAGGGCACCAATAATCGAGACATCGTTCGCTTTGAAGATGCAGGTTACAACTTGCTGCGAGTCTCGATCAAGGACCAGTGGGGGAAGTATCAGCGTGACGATAGCAACCAGGAATTGCTTCGAACTTTCGACCGCGACGATTTTGAACGTATCAAGGTCAGCACCTTGGGTGGTAACGATGATGTTTGGAACTTCACCAGCATTCCGATGATCGCCCAGGGTGGAAGCGGCAATGATTATCTTTCAGGCGGCAGCGGCGACGACCATTTGATGGGCGGTTCCGGCCTCGATAAGCTTCTCGGAAACAACGGCAACGATCTGCTGGAAGGCGGATCGAACAATGACTACCTGTATGGAGGCAATCACAACGACCGTCTCTTCGGTGACTCCGGCGACGATTGGCTCTATGGGCAAAGCCACAATGACGGTTTGCTGGGAGGATCTGGTCGCGATCGTTTATACGCTGGTACGGGCTTTGATCGTGTGCTGCGCGACGAAGGATTGACGGACTACGTTTACGATACGTCCTTGGACGATGCCATTATCTGGTTCAAGAGCGGTTCCACCACCAGCAGGACCAATAATCTTGGGCAAGCGCAAACGGTTGGCGGCAAAGCTTGGACGCAGAGCGAGATCAAGGCGGTCGACGAAGCTCTGCACACGCTGCATGAAATCACCGGCAATACGCGTTTGCTAAAAGATGGAAACAACTCGGCTTTGACCTTCTTTCGCATGGGGCTGGCGAACACGGGTACAACCCCAGAAGGCTGGAGCAATCATTTGGGGAACATCTCCATCACCGACGCCGCCTTTGATCCAGGCATGCCGCTTAAGCAGACGGTAATTCATGAGGTCGGCCATAATTGGGACTGGGAAGGGACTAATAATTCGATCGACGAGTTTCGAGCCCTCAGCGGTTGGACCGACAGCAACATTATCAGCAGCACTTGGGTTCGGGGTGGTGGTCGGCACATCGTGATTAACCCTAACCTGTCGACGGGTTTGGATGGAAGTGACAGCTGGTGGTACGATAGCACCCAAACCAATTTTGTCCGCGAGTACAGTCGCACAGACCCCTATGAGGACTTTGCCACCAGTTTTGCGGCCTATGTGTTGGGCCCGGAATTCTACATCGACTCGATAGCCGAAGGCCAAAGTCTAGGCGGTGCCGCCGCGTCTCCGGAAAAGATGCTATACATGGAGCAATTCATCGCCGCGTTCTGATGTGCGACCAGCCTTCGGCCGCTTGGCTTACACGGCAGCAACGATAGGCCGCTGACCTGCGATCGGTCAGCGGCTGTTTTTATCAGCCGGTCGGCGTTAGCCGAAAAGGTTCTAAGCGACCTCTTCGGTAGTCGCCTTGTCGTGGCGTTGCTGCAAGTCTTCAATCAGTAGTCGAATAGCCTTTGCCAGGGTTGATGTGGGAAGCGAGGGACGCATCCTGGGCAAGTCGACGACTTGCTCCGTTGCCAGAGGCAAGTGGACGAATCCAATCTGCGGCGGATCATCGGCGGAGGACAGGTGGTGGTGTGTCAGATACAGGGTTGCGTTGCACAGGAACGTGCCGGCATGGTAGGAAACGACAGCTGGAATGCGATTTTCGCGCAGCTGATCCGCCCAGCTACCCAAGGGCATTTGGCTGTGATAGGCGATGGGACCGCTGTTGACCAAGGCGGGCAATTGACGGCCCTCCTCTTCGATCAGGCCAGCTACATTCAGCGCGATGGCTTCCAGCTTGATACAGGTGCTGCCCGGAGACTGACCCAGATGCAAAATGGCGTCGTAAGGTTGTTGCAGATCCTTGACCAGGCGTTGCTGTAGCTGCGTGAGGTCAACCGGATAGCGTCGGGTGACCAGCTCCAGTTGACTGCTGCGCGAAAACTCATTCAGCAGCGCCACCATGGCCAGCCAGCTGGAATTCTCTGTCCATTCGTCATAGGGCTCAAAGGCGGTCAGCAAGATGCGCACAGGACTTCCGGTAGCAAAACGACAAAGCAAATTGGGGCGTTAACTTGCGAGGGCGAACCCTTTCTGCGGAGCACTTGGAAGGCCGCTGGTGGCTTTGGCCACAGTCTCACCATATTACACTAGTTCGCGTGTTTCTGCCGCCGCGAGCCAGTTTCGCCAACTGCTTGGCAGCGGGATTTTCTAGCGATTAACATATAGCTCATGCAGTGATCCATCTGCGGCGGTTCGCTTGTATAATTGCGGATCCGTGGAGTTTCCCGCGCGGAAACTCCAAACACTCGCATTGTGATGTGCGTTGACTCCGGCGATTTCTACGCCCCAACGCGATCGTCGAACCCTCCCCCCAAATTTACAGCAACCTCGTGGGACATCATGAAAATAGCATTCACCTGCCAATTTCTTCTGCTCGTATGCGTCGGGATTTCGAGTGCCACACCACTGGCGGCTGAAGACCTGTTTCCTGACAAGGGCTTGGAATCTGCAGTCAGAAAAGAGGTGTTTGCCAAGCGTTACAACGAAGAGCCGCTGACTGCCGAGGATGTCAAGAACATCTCGCAAGTTCACGGCAAAGGTCTGGAGATCAAAAGCTTGGCGGGGCTTGAGCACTGTGTGGCGGTGCAAGAGATTGATCTTGAAAACAATCAGATTGAAGACTTGTCGCAGCTGTCGGGTCTGAAACTGTTGCAGTCCATCAATCTTGCCGGCAATCAGATCCAGTCTGTCGAGCCACTCAAAGATCTTGATCGTGTGCAGTATTTGGAATTGTCGCGGAACAAGATCAGCGATATTGCTCCTCTGGCCAAGATGAGCAACATGCGCTCGTTGTATCTGTCGGATAATCAGATCCAGTCGATCGAGGTGGTGGAACAGCTTCCTAAAGTCTGGACTTTGTACTTGGCCAACAATCCAGTTGAGGATTTCGGGCCGATCGGAAAGTTGAAGTGGTTGAGCTCGCTAGACTTAAGCCAGTGCAAGCTCAAGGATCTAAGTTTTCTAAAGCCGCTGACCGAATTGAAAACGGTGATTTTGCAAGACTGTCAATTGAACGATCTGGAGCCCTTGCTGCAGATGGCCAAAGCTGACGAGCAGCGGAGATTTGCTCCTTTTTGGAGGCTCTACTTAAAGGGTAATCCACTGAAGGATTCAGCGCAGAGTCAGCTGGAGGGACTCAAGGAGTTAGGTGCCAGAATTGTGCTCGAGTAATCCTCAGGGTGGAAGCACGTAGAAATCGGCTTCCACCGGTTGGCTGAGCACGTCGATCAATTCATAGCGTGCTTCAGGCGGAAGAAAGGGCCGAAATCGAGCGATGGCTTCGCGCGGTGCGAAGTGGGCCATCATCGCGGGCAACTCGGCAAACGCGCTTACCAGCTGCCGCTGATGGGGTTGGGACTTGGGCTGCCCCAGGCCTTTGAGCAGATTGCTCAAGCGATCTACCAGGTCGCTTTTCAGGCTTCCGTCATGAACGATTAAAATTTGTCTCCCAGCTACGCGATAATTGAGGGCCGTGGAAGAGAAGTCCAGCAGATGTGCGTGGATTGCATTCTGCCACTGTTGCTGGATGGCGTGGATGTCATCGGTCGATGGCGCGATGTTCTGTTGCGATAATGCCTCGCAAATCTCTTGTTCGGTAAGCCCTCCGATCGAGAGGCGATAATCCATTTCGCGGGCGTGGGCTTGCTCGTAGATGGCTGGCACATTCTGTGCACGCCATACCGTGGCTGCGTGGGATGCCGCGATTTCTTTTGCGTCCGCCCACATTTGGTCGAGAAGAGCGCATTCTTCATCCAAGCCCTCACGATAAAAATGACCAACCGATCCCGGCGGTAAGGGGACGGTGGAGGCAGGCGGATTGGCGATGCCATGCAACTCGCCATCTTCATCCAGAAAGCAGAATTCCACGTAGGGTTCGTCTGAGTTGGGCGTCCAGCGAATTGCGGCGAGGAGTCTAGAGCTGGGATCCAAGTAAGCAAACAACTGCTCACAGTTCAACTCTTCGATTACGTATCGGCCGACTTGTACAAAATCATGGGCCTCAAGCCAGGCGGAGACGCGTTTTCCCCAGTCTCCCAGAATGCTGACATCTTGATCGTTAAGCTCCAAGTGGATTCGCATGGGGGGCACGAGCGAATTCGGAACCCATCGAAGGGATGGCTGAGAGTCGACAAGCTGCTTTGGCGAATGGCCGGCGGCTCCAGCCGCGCCTGTGACACGTGGATTCAGCACCTGGATCATCTGGGAAGCGATGCGAAACCAGTTCATCTATGCCTCGTTCGCTCGGATCTCCTGGGAGCGTTTTTGGGGGGCGTCAGGATGACAATCGACTACATTGACAGCACGGCAGAGCTGACTCCGGAAGGTTGGTCAAAGCTTCTGATCAGGTTGATCGCCCTTTGGACAACTATCTGCTAGGCTGTGAGTCTCGCCTGCCCCGGCAGCTGGCTGGCCGGCAGCCAATAGCTGGCCGACGGGCTGCCGACTC
Source organism: bacterium (assembly GCA_024743355.1). Classification (GTDB taxonomy): domain Bacteria; phylum Planctomycetota; class Planctomycetia; order Pirellulales; family Pirellulaceae; genus Aureliella. The sequence continues at coordinate 18,403 of JANSWS010000006.1, read as the reverse complement.
ACCCTTACTAGGTTTCATTGAACACGATGATGACTGATTCGCCTAGGCAAGCTGCATTTGTGCCAAGTTGTCTGGCTGACCTACAGGTATATTTCCCGCGATTGACGCGAGTGACTCAACTTGATCGGTTATTTGGCAGACAAATTCGCACGGCTTTTCTGCGGCCATGGGTCGATACAAACTGGACTTTGTTCCGAGCGGATGGGCTGGGGGCATTGTGTTTGCTTTTCGCAGCAGCAGTTTCGTCCATTGCGTTCGCCCAGCAGGCAGCCAACGACAGTTTAGAGCGGGATTACGCATCGGAACTGCCAAGGGCGGCGCCGCTCGAGGTGGAGCAAGCCTTGGAAAGCTTCACCTTGCGACCAGGGTTTCGCATCGAATTGGTGGCCAGCGAACCCTTAATCAGCGATCCGGTAGCTTTTGCTTTCGACGCGGCAGGTCGTCTGTTTGTGGTTGAGATGCGAGACTATAGCGAACAGGAGAGCGAGCGTCTGGGCAGCTTGGCCTTGCTGGAGGACCGTGACGGAGATGGACGGATGGATTTCCGCAGCACCTATGTCGATGGGCTTTCCTGGCCGACCGCCGTCTGGCCATGGAAGGATGGTGCCTTGGTTGCCGAGCCGCCAAATATCACATGGTATCGGGATACGGATGGTGATGGTGTCAGTGATCGTTCGGAAACCTGGTTTTCCGGCTTTCACCGCAGCAACGTACAGGGTCTAGTCAACAGCCTGCGTTGGGGAGTTGATGGCTATATCCATGGTGCCACCAGTAGTGCTGGGGCCGAGGTACGGAGCGGAATGAGTCCGGAACAGCCGCTGCTCAGACTTTCGCGCAGCGACTTTGCCATTGATCCCCTTAGCAAGACGATGCAACGCGAGACGGGCGGGGGCCAGCACGGAATGAGCTTCAATCGCTGGGGAGACAAGTTCGTCAGCAGTAATAGCGATCATCTTCAGCAGGTTGTTGACCTGGAGCGATGGTTGGGGCAGGTATCGGCCGCGGTTGACTTTCCAGACTTGCGTCGCAGCATTGCCGTCGACGGTCCACAGGCAGAGGTTTTTCGCACCAGTCCCATCGAGCCCTGGCGGATCGTGCGGACACGGCTGAGAGTTGGCGGTCTGGTGCCGGGTCCCGTTGAGGGCGGTGGCCGTGCGGCAGGCTATTTTACCGGCGCTACCGGTGTATGGATCATGGACGCTGAAGCAGGTTTTTTGGGGGGGCGGGATGTGGCCCTGGTCTGTGACGTAGGAAGCAACTTAGTGCACCGGAAAATGCTGTTGGATCAGGGCCTGTTTTGGTCCGCCGTGCGTGTGGACGAAGGTACGGAGCTATTGACATCCAGCGATACATGGTTTCGTCCAGTGCAACTGGGAGACGGACCGGACGGTGGACTCTATATCGCGGATATGTACCGCGAGGTTATTGAGCATCCCAAAAGTCTGCCACCCATCATCAAGAAGCATTTGGATCTCACCAGCGGAAGAAACCGCGGTCGTATTTGGCGTGTGACTTCCGCGACGAAGCAGTATTCCAATCAAGATAAGATTCCAGTCAGTCAAGCGGATGCAGTTCAGCGAATCGACATGTTGCAGGATGACGTCAGTTGGCGGCGGCGGATGGCCAGTCAGATGTTGATTGAGGAGGGAGTGGCAGGTCAACAACGCCGCTTGCGAGATGTGTTGGATGAGGCAAGTCGCCCCGAGGCCAAGATCCTGGCGCTGCACATCGGTAGCCGGCTGGGTTTTTTTGACCAGGCATGGTGTCGCTTGGGGTTGCGGCAAGAGCATCCGCGGGTGTTGGAACATGCGATCCGACTGGCCGCTGAAAACGGATTTGCCACGGAACTGATCCGCGACAGCCAACGCTTGTGTGCGCGGGAAGAGCCCAGGATTCAATTGGAGATCGGCAAGGCAAGTATGCGCTTGCCCTTAGTCAGCCGAGCTAGCCTGCTACGTCCGCTGATTAAAACGGCCAAGCAGCCGTTGGTGCGAGCCGTGGTTGCAGCGTCGAGTGCCGACTTGTGGGAGCTGTTTTCCAGCGAGATTCTCAGCGATATGGATGAAGCCGCCTACGCGGAATGGTTGAAGCTATTACTGCCCGAGTGGAGTCGGCGGGCGGCCGACGACAGTCGCCTGGCCGTTTGGCTTGGCGAGCAGCTGAGTGCGTCCAACGAAGCGGGACTTAGAAGTTGGTTGAAGGCCAGTGCAAGGCTCGAGTCGCAAGCTGATATCGATCGTCTTCTGGACACGGTTGCCGTCGAGGATCTGCAGATGCTTCAGCGTGAAGTCGAACGTCTGATTGCAGCAGATCCGGATTCCCCCGCAAGCCTGTCTTTGCTGAGACTGTTACCCTCCGCTAGACGGCTAGACGCGATTCGCGGCAAGCTGGCAGCTCATCAGCCAGAGTCGACTCAACTGGCAGCCATCCAGCTGATGGAGCAATCCCTACCCGCCGACTTAGCCCACTTGATACTCCCAAGATTTTCCGAGCTGACGCCACGAATCCAGCTGGAGAGTCTGAGGTTATTGGTCAAGCGTCCTGCGGCGGCAATGGAGTTGCTTTCCGAGTTAGAATCTGAGCGAATTCGGATCTCCCAGGTGCCGGTGGAGATACGGCAGCAGCTTGAACGCATGGATTCGTCGGACGTAACCAGCCGGGCCCGGAGACTGTTCGGCGAGGTCTCCAGCGATCGAGCCAGGGTGGTGGCTGACTATGCCCAGGCTTTGGATCAGCCCGTTGGGAGCGAAGCCTTGACGCGCGGACGCGGGCACTTTGAGCGATTGTGCGCGCAGTGCCACCAACTGTCCGGTATCGGGGTCAATGTGGGTGCGGCTCTAACACAGATTCACGAGAAGTCTCCGCGGCAGCTGCTGGAAGCAATCCTGGACCCCAACCGAGAGGTGGACCCCAGGTACATTAGCTATAGCGTCTTGCTGGACGACGACCGCACTCTGGCGGGAGTCATTGGCAGCGAGACCGCCAGCCAAATTGTGCTGGTGGAATCCGGGGGTAAGCCGCATACGATTCGACGTTCTCAGATTACTCGCTTAAAGAGCAGTGGGATATCGCTGATGCCGGAAGGAATGGAACAGCAGCTGACTCCCACACAAATGCAAGAACTAATCGTCTTTTTGAGGCAGGGATTCTAAACTGGGCTCAGCCAGGCTGGTGTCCGTTTCGTGATTCCGTAAATTGTCGTCCGCTAGGGCTTCTGATAGAGTGTCGGCCATGCGCAAGGGTATAGCAGTATCGCCGGGTGTGACTATTGGGGTGGCTTATTGTATCCACGAGGTCTTTGTGGATCCAAACAAGTCCCTGCTAAGCTCCCACGAGGTGGCGGGTGAACTCGCCAAATTCGACAACGCGAGGAAGCGGTCGATCGAGGATCTGCGCGCCTTGCAGAGCAAAGTCTCGCAGCAGATAGATCAGGAAGCTGCCTCGATTTTCTCCGTGCACATCGCGATTCTGAACGATCCTATCCTGCTCAGCAAGATTCGCGCATGGATTAGCGAGGATCATCTGACGGCTCAGGCTTCCCTGGCGAAGCTGGTCGAATACTATCGAGGCTTGCTGGACCGTTCGCGCGATGAATACCTGAAAGAGCGGATGGCCGATTTGCGGGACGTGGTGGAACGCTTGACCAGCTATTTGAGCCCGGCCCTGAAGAAGAAGTCGAAGGTTCTTAGCGGACCAACAATCGTCATCGCGGACGAACTGCTGCCGAGCCAGGTCGTCATGCTAGGCAATAAGCCGGTGCATGGAATTGTTACGCAGGCAGGCAGCCAAACCAGTCATGCTGCAATTGTTGCACGCAGCCGAGGTATCCCGGCGGTCAGCGGCGTGACCGGAATCCTCCGACAGACCAAGACGGGCGATACCGTGGTTGTGGATGGACGTGAAGGCCACGTAATCGTCAATCCGGATCCCGAGGTGCTTTCGGCATACCGCAAGCTAGAGCGGGAGTTTTTCCATTTACGCGACGAGTTGGCGCATAACCGCGATCAGGCTGCGGTTACCAAGGATGGCACGGCAATTGAGTTGCTCGCCAACGTGAATGGACTAGCCGACGCACAAAGCGCGGCCGCCATGGGCGCTTCCGGCGTGGGATTGTACCGTACCGAATATCTCTATTTGACGCACGCCAGCGTCCCGGGCGAAGAAGAGCAGCTGGAGATTTACAACGATGTGATCGACGCGAGTCCCAATCGCTTTGTCACGATTCGCACCTTGGACATCGGCGGGGATAAAACGGTGCCCTTTCTGGGGCGCAGCCACAAAGAAGCCAATCCATTCATGGGCTGGCGAAGCATTCGGCTATCCTTCGAACACCCAGGATTTTTTCTGACGCAGATACGAGCAATTTTAAGGTCGGCTCATGTAGGTTCAGGGGAACCCGGAAAATCGGTGCAGATGTTGTTTCCAATGGTCACCAACGTCGAAGAAGTGCGCCGGCTGCGGGCCATCGTTCGCAAAGCCCAACAGCAGCTGCGTTCTGAGAGCATTCCCTACGGAGATGTCGCTTTTGGCATGATGCTCGAGGTTCCCGCAGCGGCCATTACCATGGATCGTTTGTTGAAGAACGTGGATTTCGTGTCCATCGGTTCCAACGATCTGGTTCAGTATCTGATGGCCGCGGATCGTGACAATCCCAAGGTAAGTCATCTTTGTCAGCCGCTTTCGTTGGCGGTCATTCGAGTCTTGGAGTCGGTCGTCGCGACCTGTAACCAATTCAAGAAGCCGGTTACCTTGTGCGGGGAAATGGCCGGCCAGCCACAAGCCTTTGTCATCTTGCTCGGTCTGGGTTTAAGGCGTTTCAGCATGAGTCCAGCTTTTATTCCCACGATCAAGGAACTAGCATCCCACATCACTGTCGCGAAAGCCTGTGAGCTAGTTGAGCTGAGCAAAAAGCAGAATTCCAGCCGTCGCATTCACAGCCTGATGAATAAAGAACTGATGAAAATCGCTCCGAATCTAGAGCCGATCTTGATGTCCTGATGGACAGCTTGGGTCGTTCACTGATGCGTTCTGGGGATTGCTGAGGGCTAAGAGCCTAGCTGAAATAATAGAACCGCGACTAACGCCAAAGCGGCTAACGGTCTTCGGATAGGCTCTAAATTACCCGCTGCATCCAGACAAATTCTCAACATCAATAGCGAAGTTCAAACCGGATCGGTCGGTGATCCGACCCCCGGCTGCCGCTGAGAACCTGCCTGTCGACAATCCCGCAATCACCCAGGGTCAGGGCATGATCGATCGGTATGCCTAGCATGCCCGCTGATGCAGGCCAGGACGCGCAGTTTCCGTTGCCTTGGCGTGAGTCCTTGAACCCGGCGTCGATCAGCTCGCGAAATGAGGGTGCCCAGGGAGTCACGTTCAAGTCTCCAAATAAACACAGGGGACCCGACTGAGCTAGAGACCATTCACGCATGGCTGCGAGTTGCGCGTCGCGATAGCTTGTCCGCCAAACTGGGATTGGCGAAACGGTATGCATGGCAATGAGGGTCAGGTTCTGTGACGAATCCGCCAGCGAAAGGCTCGCGATGATGGCAGGCTGATGAGCCAGCGTAAAAGGCTCGAGCTCAAGTTTTGCCACGGGAACTTTGCTGAGCAACGCGATGCCAGAGCCTCCCCAGGCTGGATAGGTGATCGTGTGAGGGTAGCGGTTGAGAACATCCGCCAAACCGCGAATATGGGCCGGTGAAGCTTCGATCAATAAGACAATATCAGTATCGGCTTCGGCCACGATCTGACGTATCTCGTCATGAGCCTGATTCGAGGCCAGTACGTTCCAGCTCAAAATGGAAATCGCATGCTTGTGTTGAGTCGCAGAGCTTGTCTTTTGCGGCAGTAGCTCCCAGGGCTGGGTAATGGCTAGGGCCAGCAGGGTTGCGGCGGATAGAACGATTGCCCAACCGCGCTTGCCTCGATAGATGGCAGTAGGCACAAGCAGACACAAGGCGACCATAGAGTGCATCGAAAAATGGCAGGCCAGCTCGACCACGGGATGCAAGCGTGGAACAAGCGACAGCAACAGCTGAGCCAAGACGCCAACGCTCGCTAGCAGAAAGCCGCAGTTCACCGCGAAGCCCACTGACGCGGCCGCCTTTTTCCACCAGGATCCTCCGGAGCTTGGCGGCTCCCCGGGTAATGCCGTGTGGCTCGACAGCGATACGGCTGGCGGAGAATCGCGATGCTGCTGGGTAACAAAATTCATGCGTCGTCGGTGAAGAAATTGTTCAGGAGTGTTCACGGCCAGATCCAGTAGATAGACTAGCTCTCAGCCCCAAGCGTTAAAGCCCAAAAAATTAAGGTGGATTGTCATGATCACAAGAAGCGTAGCATTCGGATTGGTATTTGGACTGCTGTGGAGTGTAACTCCGACTTGCCTGGCGCAAGAGGATTTTCAGGCAATCTTCAACGGAAAGGACTTAAGTGGCTGGAAAGGAAATCCAGAACTTTGGTCGGTCGAAGACGGCGCCATCACCGGTCGTACTTCTGAAGATAAGCCCATTCCCTTTAACACTTTTCTCATTTGGGAAGAAGGCGAACTGCGGGATTTTGAATTGGAGTTGGATTATCGCATTGGTGATGCGGGTAATTCAGGTATCCAGTACCGGAGTAAGGTTCTGGACGAAGAGAATTTTGTCGTCGGGGGCTATCAGGCCGATATCGACGTGACCTTGCAGTATGCCGGTATCAATTACGAAGAAAAAGGCCGCGGTATCCTGGCTCAACGAGGACAGCGAGTAACTTTGCAGGAAGACGGCAAGAAAGACGTCGAGACCTTCGGTGACAATGAAATGCTAGGAAAGAAGATTCGCAAATCCGAGTGGAATCATTACCGCATCGTGGCCAAGGGCAACCGATTGAGCCACTACATCAACAGCGAACTCATGTCAGAAGTCATCGACCAGCAAACCGAGAAAGCTGCCGATTCAGGAGTGCTGGCATTTCAAGTGCACAAAGGCCCTGCGATGGTCATCCAATTCAAGAACATTCGCCTCAAGCAACTGAAGTGAGACTCAGGCGGACACGCCAAGTCTTCCAACGCGGTGCGGTGCGAGACATGATCCGGGTTACGCAGCATCCGGATGGTGCTGCTTCCAGTGCTGGATGGCCGGCTTAATTTCGCGCATGGCCACCCAGTGCCCGCGAGTCTTGGAAGTGCTGGACAACAGTGTGTCTGGGGTAACTTCACCTTTCTCGATTCGCTGGAGTAGGTTCTGCTCCGAGATCGGTCCGATCCGCTTGCGACGGTGAAAGAAACTACCGTGTCGGAGAAAATACCAATCTGCTGACATGCCGTAACTCCCCTGGTTTCGGCCAAGGATCGGGATGAGGGAGTACAACCGTGTACGCTGCGCGCACCAGCGTCATTCTGTCGCTCGACAGGAGCGGCAACTGGCGGGCAAAGAAACCCTGTGTGTGGTAGCTTAACTGACCAGCACGCTGCTTGTTATTGTCTCGCAACTACGAGTTCGCAAGCAAGTGGAATGTTAGCCATTTCGCCTAAAAACAGTTCTAAGGCGAAATTAAATCGCTTTGTTGGATTTCTCTTACAATAGGCCTGTTGAGCACACCCACTCTTAGGGTCCCGAGCCGGGGCGAGGTTGTGCTGGGGGATCCTGCTTTTTTCACGCTGGAATCGCAGCGATCGGATTAGTCGGCTACTTGGAATTCGATGACGCGTTTGGATTCCCATCGCCCACTCCAGTAGCGGAGAAAGAACGCGGTCCCCATGGCGGCTACCCAGCCAGCGATCACGTACCACCACAGTTGCAGACTTGGGCCTTGCCAGCTCTGAATCAGGTTGCCCAGGAGAACGGCTGATGCGGAGATTACGGATGTTGCCAGCAAGACAAACCACGTGTCTCCGGCTCCTTTGATGGCACCCACGAACACAATCTGCAAGCCATCCAGGATGCAGTAGACGGCAATAATCCGCAGCAGTGGAATGAGCATGGGGCGAATCGTTTCAAACCTTTCCGCCGTGGTTCCCCAGCCGTAAACGGCGGTCATGGCTTCCGGCGCCAGCCCGAGCAAACCAGCGAAAAAACCCGTGTAGACAACGGTAATGCTCAAAGCCCATAGAACGGTCTTTTTGGCGAGATCCAACCGGCCTTCCGTGAGCCGTTGTCCTACCAGGACACCTACGCCGATACCCAGACCGATCATGGGGACGAAGGCCAGGACATTCAGCCCGAGTGCTAGTGTCGTGGCAGCCATTTGCAACTCGCCAAGACGGCCTACCTGCAACATGATGATCGAAAAGCATCCAGCCTCCGCCAGCATCTGCATACCCGCGGGAGCGCCGTAAACGAATACCCGGCGAATCATGTCGAATTCCCAGGCATGCTTCTGCATGACGAGATAGTCACCTCTCAGCGTCGGATCGCGGCGAATGGTCCAATTGGCAATCGGGATTTTGAGCCAAAACGAGACTGAGGTTGCGATCGCAGCTCCCATCAATCCGAGTTCAGGAATGGGACCGAATCCGAAGATGAGCACGAAGTTCAGGGCCAGGTTGACGACCGTAGCCAAAGCGTCGATCGCCAGCACTGTCGGAGTTCGCCCCTGGCCAGTTAATAAGCCGCTTTGCACACTGTAAAACAGGACGCTGATGCCTCCCACTAGCAGGATGCTCAGATAAGTCGATTCGAGCTGTGCCAGTGCCGTGCTATGTCCCGCCCAAATGAAGATGCTCCGTGAAAGCAGAATTCCCACCACCAGTAGTGGAACAATGCACCAGGCAACAGCCATGAAGTGTTGATAGGCAGAGCCGATTCTTTCGAAATGTTTAGCACCCCGATACTGAGACACGAAGGTGCTCATGTATCCGAGCAGCCCTGTTGGAAGGCAAATGATCGCCCAATACAACGCGCCGCCGCCCATGGCGGCTGAGGCGGATTCCTCGGAATGCCAATAAAGCAAGGTGCGATCGGTGAACAGGGTTAAAGAAACAAATCCCGCTGAGATCATGAGCGGCACGGCAATACGCAGCAACGGCCCAGGTCCTTCCACAGAATGCCACCCATTCCAAAACAAATTCTGCTTGGATTCAGCTAGCAAGTTGGAAGACACACGAGTTCCCTAAAGCTTGAAATCAAGGATGCTGATTTGGATGGCCATGTAGGAGATTTCCAGCATCCGCCGGTCGCGAGTTAATCACAAGCCTCCGGACTTAAGAGCCGGATTGATGGGAGAGGGTTCGGGCCAGCTGACAGAGACGTTATGGGCAGCCAAGGGCTCCGTCAAGAGGCGTAGAGATTGCGGGACTAGGAACCCTTGTTCGCCCCATACTTAAACTCCGGCTTGCTCGCCAAATCCGGCTAACTGGCGACCGGGCAAGCATGTGTTGCGGCAAGCGGATTCGTCTGGGCACCAGGTTAAGGCTCGGGTGAGAATGGATCGGCAAAGGCGCCGAAAGCTCCCAGCCCTCCGTCTACCTCAAGATCGGTCGCGGTCACGAAGGATGCGTCTGGGCTGGCTAGCCAAAGAATGGCGGCGGCGACTTCCTGCGGCTGTCCAAGACGCCCGATCGGATGTCGATTCGCCAGCTCCTTGGGTCCTCCTTGAGCCGCCAGGCTGGCTTCAACCATGGGAGTCAGGATCGCCCCGGGGGACACAGACACGACACGGATTCCGTCGCGGGCGTATTCGACGCCCCACTGCATAGCCTGCAAGACTGGACAAGTTGCCGTTATCCGTTTTCGGGTTGCCGCATAGTCAAATTCCCAATCGGGCTCTCAAAAGAGCCGCAGAGCGAAAATCGCGTTTTCGTAAGTGGTTGGCAATCAATCACTTACGACAACTTTTTTCGAGTCCTTCTTGGTAGCCAAATCTTCTGTTAGTCTGCGAACCGCAGGCAGGTGCCAATAGCTCTACCGCAACGCAACCGGTTTTCAACCGGAATTCTATATCGGCGTTGTCTCTCAGGACGGAGTTAATTCAGTGGCAACCGAACCAAAAGTTGAGCTGGACAAGCAACTCGACGACACCCATTGCCGTGCTATCGCGCGGCTTCTGTTGCACATCGCAGAAAAGCGAGCATCTGCCAAGCAATCACGTACACCAGAGGAGGCAACCGCCGTATGACACCCAAACATAAGCGGCTCTGGATCACGGCCGGCGAGTTTCGGGCCGATAACGCACTGACGGACTACCGATTCAGGCAATTGTTAAAAGCAGGCCAATTACCACGCTGCATCGTCGCCGGCAATGTCAAAGTGCAACGACGATTCCTAAAGCGTGATGTTGAAGCATGGTTGATGACCAATGCTGACAGTCTGAACAGTAAATAGCGGCACCGGCTTCCAGGTGCAAATGGTTGTTTTTTGGAGAGATTGCGAAGATGGATGAGCTTATTACCTACGTTCCCGAAGGTAAGGACGGCAAGCCGTATGCCTTCAATGAGGATGGCGAGAACGTTGAGCTCGATCTCTGTCCACGGGAAGAGATCGACAGGGCGAACCAAGAACTTATAGGGCAGGCTTGCGATCCAGCATTCGTTCGGATCAACGGCGCTCTGGCTACCGTCGAGGCGGTCTCGCTTGATCTCGGATCGTTTACGCTTGAGTGCAATTACGTGAAAGCCAGCAGGGTCTTTACAAGCGCGGAGCAATGGCTAAATGACCAGTTGATTCCCAATAAAGCCGACCCTAAGCAAGTGTTCCGGCAGAAATTCCGTGAGTACCACGATTTTGGCGAGCAGTAGCACCACCAGAAACGAAGAGAGCCGAGTTAGCACATGGCTGACTCGGCCCCCTTCTTTTGTTCCATGCACAGGAACGGCGATACATCACTTGCGGGACGACAACCGCAAACCAATTTTTCAGGCGAGCCGCATCAGGCATGATGCCTTAGACAGGTCATGATACCCACATGGTAAGCAAATCAGAGACTTTTTTCCAGTTCCCAATCAAGGGATTGCACCTGAAGATTCCGATTTCTTTGGTGACACCAGAAGAAGCCAAGAGCCGCGTCAACCTGATAATTGACCATTGTGTTATGACCGCGGCTAGTTCGATCTGGGAATTAAGCAGCGATGACAGGCTGAAAATCGAGCACCTAGAGCGAGCGGCCAAATTGCTCAGCGTGAAGTATTCAAGCGGACCGAACTACATTCTGCGAGATCCACCAAAACTGCCCCAGCAGGGCGGGGAAACACTGGTACGCATTCGCTCTGATATTTTGTGGGACGTGTTCCACCAGCGGCTTCCGTGGAAGCTGTTCGCGGTGCTGTGCGGCGTTTATGCGGGCATCGGGACGAGCCGCTATAAGTGCCTCAGAATGTCGTATTTAAACGCTCTGTCGTTGGGGTACTCCAGGCCCGATCAGGTACCGGAAATCGAGAGCGGTAATCTGATGAGCCGATTCCGCATGTCGCGGACAGTGGCAGCCCTTGAAAGCCGGGGGCTATTTGTCCGTGCTTCCGTGGATGGCCGGAACTATTTCTACAGCCACCGCATAAGCCAGGCTGAGCTAGACGAAGCCATTGTGACCCGAGCCGTCGAGAAAGCGAAACAGCGCCAGAAAAGCAAAACGGACGAACTGCGGGAACGGGTTTTAGCACAATTGAAAGGGCTGGAATGACCGCTCACACTTTGCACGCATCTTGCACGCATATCGCTCACACATTGCACGCATACCCGCACGCATGCCTGCACGCATACCCGCTCACTAATATAGAAACTCTTAATAGAACCCTCTTATAGAACCTCTTCATAGAAACCTCACATAGAAACAAGCTCGACGTTAATAACCGCACCGCACCCCATAGAGGCTGAGGATTCATCCACAACGCACGCAAACAGGCCGGAAGGTATTCCGAGTCCAGATATCAACAAAATGCGACAGAGAGCGTTCTAGGGGCTTTTAGAAGCCGAGCGATTAGAACAGCGGCTGCGGCAGCCCTCGCCGGATCTCCAGGCCACACAGGGCAGACTGTTGACACGCGGCGACAGCAGCCAGAACCGGCCAGCAGAACGCACAGCTAAGGCTGTTGAGAAAACAGCGGAACGGCAAGAGCAGGTCATTAAAGGCTTGCAGGAAATCTCCAGAGCGATCCGAGAAGGCCGACAACCGAATCTGCAATTCGAGATTGTTAGGTAGACCCCGCACGGACGTCTGGTTCCCCCTTGACCCTACCCCGTCTTATTGCGGTTTGCAAGCGTCCAGGAAACTTTAGATACTGTCCGTCGTTTTTATGAAGCTCAAATCGTTGATTCGAGAAGCAAAACTGCTCCGAATGCGAGTTGAGGCAAGCCGTGGGTATTGCGAAGTCTGCGGTGCTGCGTTTACCCGGGAGCGGATAAGCAAGCGATTCTGCGGGCCGCGGTGCAGGCTGCGGAACTGGCGGAAAATGAGAGACGAATCCGGCGATAAAGTTTCAGAATAGCCAGGGGTCAAATTGGCAGAAGTTCTAAAAATCCAAGAGCTTGGACTTTTAGAATCTCCCTTGGACGTGGGGTCAAAATGGCAGAAGTTCTAAATTTGTCAGAGCTGATAATTTTAGAATTTCTCTTGGGGTAGGGGGGCGGTCTGTGCCGTGCGTGCCTCACGCCGAAGCCGAAGGGCAAGCATGGCGGCGACCGTGGTAATCAGCACACAGGTGGAAAACCTGATTCTGGCAAGAGTGACAATGTAACGCTTGGCAGACAACCGGAGCGAGGCACCTCTCGTCTCTACATCGAGCAGCGGTTGCAGCGAGATTCTCAAAATAATCTCACCCCGCTAGGACTCGAACGCCGGCAGCACGCTGTTGGGCATCAGCAAGCTATCACCCGAGGCATCACCCGAGCGACTTCCAAGCCCGTCTTTTCGCCGGTTGTGGTGGGGCTTACTCTTCACTGAACCTGTTTCATTCAATGCGAGGAGTTACCAATGAGCAAACCACTATGGGACATCTACGCCCACGACCTGCAAACCGGTGCGGCATTCCTGCTATGGGAGGGGCTCAGCCGCGAAGAATTTATAGACCGATGGCTGTTATGGGATCCGAATGAGAATAACGCGGTGCTGATCCCATTCCCGCAGGGAGTTGAGCCACCATTGAAGATCGAGCACGAGGACGCGATTTAACGCACGCACCGACTAATCCGACTCGATAGTCATACCCTACGGCCCGCGTTGATCTGCGGGCCGTTTTTGTTGGTGGAGGTTAGTCCTCTCACGCGTGGGTGAGAGATCGAAAGTTGTCTACGTAGACAACATTTGAGCGGTTAGTGTGACCATACGTGACTGACACTCAGGACACGCTGGTCGGCGATACATCGCCGTCATCCCGCAGATAACCGACGGCACAGGAAGTAGCGGGACGCTGGGTGCCCATATCTGAGCACCCAAATTTCCAGCAATGGCAGCCGAAGCATCAGATTGTTATCGGCTGGGAGCTGCCTGGTCCTCGCGCGCGTGGGTGAGAGGGATGAAAAGGTTAGTAACACTAACCTTTCTAAGGTTAGTCCTCGCGCGCGTGGGTGAGAAGGTTACTCAGAAATCTGAGGAACCTTTAGACAAGGTTAGTCCTCGCGCGCGTGGGTGAGAAGGGTAACAGCGTGTTACCCTTTTCGCAGCAGATGGTTAGTCCTCGCGCGCGTGGGTGAGAGATGCCAGCCCAGACTGGACTCAGCAGCGAGTGGCGGAAGTGCTGGGGTGGCAGAGTCTACGGTTAGACTTTGGGAAAATACAACTAACCGCAGAGCTGCGGATGGTAGTAAGCCCGCGAAGGAACCGAAGCCAGATGCGATCTATCGCCAGATTGCGAAACCGACTATTCTTTCCAGAGGGCTAGGCCGGCCAGCCGAACCGCGAGACACCCGTGCTTGCTTGCCCCACTTTCAATTCCACGGGACAACTGACGGGAGTTGTATCTATGCGAATCACAACAGCAGGCACCATCCGTGCTGCGATCTATTGCCGCAAGTCTACGGACCAGCAAGAAGCCAGCATCGGCAGCCAAAAAAAGCATCTGTATGAATACGCGGCCAAGAATGGCTACTGCGTAGTTGGCGAATTTGTGGATGCGGGGATTAGCGGCGTGGATACCGCAGCAAGCCGCATTGGATTCAGACAACTGATAGACGCGGCAACCGCCGGAGACTTTACGCACGTTTTAGTGTGGGATCAAAGCCGCGTTACTCGCTCCAATCCGTTCGATACATTCCGTGAGCTTGGCCCGCTAAAAGACGCCGGTATCACATTGGTGACGATGGACAAAGGCCCGCTGGATTGGACGTCGATAACGGGCATCATCATGACGGCTATCGAATCCGAATCGAACAACGGGTTCGTCTTAAAAATGAGTCGTGCCGTGGTCCGTGGTGGTGCTGACAAGGCCGCTAAAGGTTTATGGGTTGGCGGGAGTCCACCGCTGGGCTATTCCATTGGTGAGGACTCGAAACTTCGCACCAATGACGAAGCAGCCGCGGTGCGGTGGATATTCGACCAATACGCAAGCGGCAAAACACTACGGCCCATCGCTATCGGCTTGCTAAAGCGTTTTGGGATTCGTATCGGCCCGCAGGCCGTGGGCGACATATTACGCAACCCGACCTATACGGGCATGATATGCTGGAACCGGAAAAGCCGAGCCAAGCGGCACGCATGGCGGAACAACGGCATTGTGCCTGCTAGCGGGGCTGGGCAATCCACTGTTGCAGATCAGGTGCGTGTGGAAGATGCCCACGAGCCCATTGTAGACCAGATCTTGTTTAACGAGGTCCAGATAATGCGAGAGGCCAATAAACGCAAAACAGCTCCCACGAGCCACGGCATATATGTCCTCAGTGGGCTGGTACGCTGTGCCAGATGCGGCAATGGGCTCTACGGCCACACCGCAGTTAAAACGGGCATCAAGCGCTACCGATGCCGATCCGTGGAACGCCATCACGACTGTGGTAGTTTTGGCATTCGGGAATCCGATCTGTTACAGGCAATTTTCACCGCACTTGCCGAAAAGTTGAGCGATGAAAACAGGAGTCAGATAATCAGCGAGGCTCGCGCTGAATTGAAGCAGCAACAGAAGAAAGCCGACACCAAATCGCTACAGGCCAAGCGTGACAAACTCGCAGAAAAATATGAGAAGGCTACCAAACGACTGCTGGACGTGGATGACTCCCTGGTCCCAGACTTGAGCAAGCACGCCATCGAAATGAAAGCCGAGCTGGAACAACTCGATCAGTCTATCCGGCTCGCAAGCGTGGACGTGGACCGCGAGATAGACGCACTGGAGCACCGTCTAAGCGAGGCTAGCGATCTTCTCGATAATCTGGTCGAAGTATGGCAGGAAGCTGACAGCGAGCATCTAGCGGCCTGTATGCGGGCCGTTATCGACCATGTTGAAGTTGACGTATCGCAGCAAAAGCAGGGGAAAAAGCACCGCTACACGTTCGAAGGCGGATCCATCGTACTGCGAAAAGATGGCAAGTTGTCTGGTATAGCCTGCAAGACATTTGCAGCTTTGATGGGTCCGTAACAGGGGACTTGCCGGGCTGTACGGTGAGCTTGGCCACTGGCGAGATTGATGATGACGCCATGTTGCTGTTGCCGCATGATCCGCGCTGCGTGCTTGCCAAGATAGGTGTAGCCGGACAGGTTGACTTCCAGCATTCGATTCCAGGCTTCGGCTGTCAGTAGATCCAAGCGGACATAGGAATCGGGCGGCTGAATGGCCGCGTTGTTAACGAGTACATCGAGTCCGCCGAATGTGCTCACGGCGTGTGCTACCGCCTTTTGACAGTGGTCTTCGATCGAGGTATCTCCCGCGAAGAACTCCACCTCAGGCGGCAACCCTCTGGCTTTCTCTTGATCGACATCCATGCACACAACATGTGCTCCCGAGCGATAAAACAGCTCGCAGACGCTGCGACCAATTCCATTGGCTCCACCGCTGACGAGTACGACTCGGCCTTGGTTGTCATAGTGGACTTGGCCCGTTGGGCGTGCGGACATGCGTGGTTCCTTCAAGTGACTAGTGCTTTGTTGCAGTTCAATTTTAGGGTAGTGGACGAGGCTTCGAGTCCAAGAGCCTGGCAATTGCGGGGACTCGTCGCCTTATCCACTACAGCCAACCCTAGTTTTCAATTGAAACACAGCACGAGCGGCAATTCGCAGCACGACGGCAAACAAAAACAGCGGGCGGAGCCAACAGATTGTACACTGGTGAGATTCCAATCTTGCCGTGGGAGTCCGACGCATGCAATCGCCATTTCGATTTGCTTTATCCACCACGCGCCACGATCGCGCACGGGTTGCATCTTGCGTGATCGTGTTGCTTAGTCTTTCTCAATGCGTGGTTGGACAGGATGCGGCCTTACCCATTGCCGCTTGCGAGTCACAACCCTTGGCAGCCAATCTGCTGCGATTGATGGATGCCTTGGACTATCTTGGCAGCCCGCTTGCGAACGGTCTCGGTGAACGCGTGCGAGCGGCCGCCAAGCTGGGAGCCGACTCAGCAGATTTGCAACGATTGGTGGACGAGGAAGTCCTGCTGACGGTTAGCATCAATCCAGAATTGCGCGTCAAGGTTGGACGAGGGCCTGCGGCCGCCAAGTTGCAGCAAGCTGGCTATCGACCGTGTCTCGTCAAGCTCTACAACGAAGCCACCTCTACGCGTGTGCTCCGGGTCCAAAGTCCGCAAGCTGGCCCTGTCTATGCAGGTGCTGCCATGGCAATTCTCGACAGACAGGCTCAAACGCAGCTCGCGGAGAATGAGAATGTCAATCGCGAGCAACGCTTTCTTGCTCTGGAAATGTTTGACAAAGCCCCCATGACGCCGCGACTCTCGGGCCTCGAGGTCGAATATCTGATTGTGCTGATCTACGCTGAAGAGGCTGGTAAGCGCGAGGCGACGATCGTCTTTGATTTAGGACAAGGCACGCAGGATTTGGGCTTTCGCAGTGAAGTGCCGGTGTTGTTTGAGATCGCGCCAGCTGTGCCGGTCAAACTGCGAATCTCTGATTTTGACGGTACTCCAACCACCGCTCGTCTGCTCATTCACGACCAGGACGCTCGAGTCTATCCGCCGCAAGCCAAACGACTCGCGCCCGATTTCTTTTTTCAACCACAGATCTATCGCGCCAGTGGTGATGTGCTGCACTTGCCGCCCGGCACGTTCCAGGTCACTAGCTGTCGGGGGCCGGAGTACCTGGAAACGACGCAGGAGCTGGAGGTCATCGAAGGCCAAGCAATAGATCTAGATGTCCAGCTCCAGCGGTGGATTCATCCGCAGGCCTACGGCTTCTACGCGGGGGATCACCATATCCATGGCGCGGGTTGCTCCCACTATGACAATCCGACACAGGGAGTAACACCAGCAGACATGTTCTCCCAGGTCAAAGGGGAAGGTCTGAATGTGGGTTGTGTTTTGACATGGGGGCCATGCTTCGAACATCAACGTAATTTCTTTTCGCCCTTGGCGGACGACACTAGCGAGCCGTTAACAGTTTTGAAGTACGATCTTGAGATCAGTGGATTCGGTTCCGCCGCGATGGGACATGTGTGCTTGCTGAACTTGCGGGATCAGAGCTACCCGGGTTCCGAGGGCACGAAGATCCAGGGTTGGCCAACCTGGACTGTGCCCGTAATGGCATGGGCTAAGCAACAAGGCGGCTTTACCGGTTACCCACATTCGGCCATCGAAGTCAATCCGCGTGCGGCCAGCGAATGGCTCCTGCAGCAGCTGGACCGCAATGGTGATCAGCAATTGACGGAAGACGAGGCGGGAAGGGGCCTGCTACCCCAAGCCTTTGAAGACATTGACCGAGACAGGAATGGACAGCTTTCAGCTCGGGAGTTGACGCAGGCCAGTTCTGCCGAAGCTGATGAACTGCCCAACGTCGCATTGCCAGGCATGGATGGCGGTGGAGCCATGGAGATTTTTGTCAGTACACCGGCTGGGGTCTGTGACTTCATCAGTGCTATGGATACGGCTCGCATTCCCGAATGGAATACTTGGTACCATCTGCTGAACTGCGGTTATCCACTCAAATTAAGCGGTGAGACAGACTTTCCTTGTATGAGCAGCCGTCGTGTTGGGCAGGGGCGAGTCTACGTGCAAATGGGGCGTCAAAGCGAAATCGATTTTGCCGAGTGGTGCGCGGGGCTGGCCGCAGGTGAATCGTACGTTTCCGATGGCTACGCGCACGCGTTGCAGTTTTCGGTCTCGGGCCAAACGTTGCTGGATCCTCCACTGGCCCTAGAAGGCCCTCAAAGCGTTCACGTTGAGGCACAGGTGGCGTTCGCTCCCAGACAACCAAAGGCAGTAGCCTATGGGACCCTGGTACCGGCTGCAGGTAAGCGTCTTATCGGTGATACGGTTCATCTGCACGCCGAACGGGAAACCGGTATAGTTGAAGGCGGGAAGAGACGCGTGGAATGTGTCGTGAATGGAAAAGTGGTGGCT
>JANSWS010000676.1 GCA_024743355.1 bacterium | reverse complement strand
ATCTCCTCCTGAAACACGGGATCCAACTTCGCTCGCGCCGCGGAACGCAATACCGTGGCCCGATTCTGGCTGCGAATTCCAGGTAATTGAATGTCAATATCGCCAACCCGTCGCAGTTCGAGTCTGCCCGATTGGAAGCGCGGCTCGTAGACCACCGTGACGACCGCTCCACCGGTAATCGTCTTTGCCTCATCACTGCCAGCCATGCGCGTAAACCGCAGTGTCAGCTTTACACGATCATCATCAAAATCGATTTGCACAGGATTGTAGCCCACCATGGTGATTTCCCAGGGTTCTTCATCTTGCTTGCTCTGCAAATCCTGAGGTACCTCCCCGGCAATTTGCTGGGCCAGATCATCCACATCGGTATTCCGTACCGTCCGATCCGACAGAAAGCTTTCCAGGGCGTTGATCAGCAGGGACTGATGGATCTGGATCACCACCTGCGAATCCGCAGGGCGGGGCAGGGGACAGGGCTCACTGGCAGCAAGCTGGAACGAGGCGGCTTGAACCACATTCGCGTTGACCGCATCACTAGTGGAATAGAAGGCGATTGCGGGCTGCGGCATATCGAAACGCTCGAGCTTCGTTTCCAACTCGCCTCCCGCCTTCAATTGCGTGAGCTGTCCTCGCGCCTCGCTCAAACGCTCTTCCACCTGTGCGTCATACTGAGTGCGGATACGATTCTGCATTCTGCCTTGGGCAATGGCATCCGCCTGCGGCTTTTGTTCTGCCGCTTTGCGGCGAGCGATCTTGCGAACAATCCGCAGCTTGTGCTCGATCGCCTGAATGGTAGTCGTCAAGTCCGTCGCTACGGTAGCCGGGCTGGACGTAATCCCATCTGTGGTGACCAGAATTTGCTTGGACGCGAAGATGGGTGAGTTGCCTGTTGTACGTAACACAACCCCACGATTGTAGCCTCGATTCTGACTGGTCAGATTTCCGGTCAGGTTCAGCTTGAGAGAAATCCCCTCGTACATCGGCAGGAGATCGAGCCCCACGGATCCTTGCAAGCATGCTCTGCCCAGCACGCGGGTTCCCAAAATGCACTCATCCACCGGACTGGGTTCTGCGACTGCCCGCGATGCCACCCGGTTCAGCATACTCTCGTTGGCATAGACCTCTGCATTTGCTCGATTGAATTTGCTGCGCAGTTGCTGAATCGCGTCGGGGCTTTGATTTCCCGTGTAGAGATAATTGACAATTCGCCCCACGTCCTCGGCCAACTTAGCGGGATCGGCCGCGGCATCTTGATCGAGCGAGGCGACCAGTGCTTGAATACGTGCTTCGAAGACCTGAATCGTACGCTCTGGATTACCACCGTAGCGCGCCGCATGCTTGAACTCCACCAGAGCATCTCTTAAGCCCGTGATGGCGTTGCTTTCCAGACCGGGGTAATTCTGCCGCAGATTCATTTCCAGCTGAGCGAGTTCGGCTTCGCTGGGATTGGGTTGATTCAAGGCTTCGCGAATTTGATCCAGCTTTAAAAAACGGCTCCAGGCTTGGCCATTGGAAGTCTCCGGTCGAATGTATGCTTCCACGACCGCCAACTGCTTCTCCAAGTTGGCACGGGCTTGATCCAGACTTGGCAAACGGGAAGCATCCAGATCTCGCATGGCGTTTCCCAAAATTTGTTTCAAGTCCCCGGACCATTCATTGCGGGACCATTCATCGCGGCGGGACAACTCATCGCGGGACGCGAGCTTGACTCGGGTCGAGCTGCTCGCCAAAGCTGCTGTTCCCGCCGTCGACGGTTGCTTGGGGCCTCCCGTGCCGGCCAAGCGAATCGCAGTTTGCGCGTGGACCGTCGAGGACAACACGAAGAACATTGCCATTACCGCCAATCCCAGCTCTAGCAGCCATCGGCTCTGGCCCGGCGGCAATTCAGTGGCCAGTGTGTTCTTGTGGATGTCGGATTCGGGCATGAAGAAACTCCCTTTTTTATTCCGTCGAATTCCGTGTACTTGTGGGTGTCTGGTAATGGCTAGTCTAATTGCTGAGTCGCAAAAATTGTAATGTGGACTGTGCTTGTCCTAACAGTTCGCCAGGCAAATCACAGATCGTATCGAAGATCGCCCAAATAACCTAAGGGAACAGCCTCTTGCTGACAACACAGATCATTGCCAAGAAACGCGATCGCCAAGCGCTGTCCGCGGATGAGATTCGCTTTATGATCGCCGGCATGCTCGACGGCAGCATTCCGGACTACCAAATGTCAGCCTGGTGCATGGCGGTTCTGTGCCGAGGCATGAATGCTCGGGAAACGGCTCAGTTAACCCAGTGCATGCTGGAGAGCGGTGAGAGTCTGAAACGCGTCTCCGATCGCCCGCGGGTCGACAAACACTCGACGGGTGGCCT
>JANSWS010000603.1 GCA_024743355.1 bacterium | reverse complement strand
GCTAAGAAAACTTGCTGAACAGTCCCAAGTTGTCTGTGGCGGCGAGGGCTTTGCCATGTTGCGTCCTGGATTTCTGGCAGATTACCTGGGCCCCGTGACTTTCACGGATCCCAAAACCGCCGAGGTCCTGGTCCGCCGTTTATGCAACCGCACATCGCGCCCCATTTTCTGGGACGTACCTTCCAGCAACCCTCAAGCGCTTCGTTTGGCCCAATCATTGGGCTTCGAACCCTGCCGCAAGTTATTGCGGATGCGATTGGGCAAGTGCGATCGCGAACCACAGGTTGGCTACTTGTATGCAAGCGCCGGGCCCAGTACAGGCTGATTTCAGACGGGTCGCTTGCCGCAGTCGAGCCCAGTCAGCACACAGGGGTTAAAGGCTGGGGAGTGCGACCACGTCCGGTTGCACCTCCATCGTTTCGACCGCGCCGAACAGCGTGTGGCTGCTAGCGTCATGAATCAAAACCGAAAGCAGATTACCGGCCTGGCGTTCGTTGCCTTCCCACACCACGATACGATCGCAGTTCGTGCGACCTGTCATCTGTCGAATTGGCCCTTGCTCATCGCGCTTGATTGACATCTTACTCGGGCCCTCGACCAGAACCTCGACTCGACGCCCCAGGAATTTCAGATTGTCCGCTTGACTAATCTCATTCTGGACGGCGAGCAATTCATTGTTGCGACGAATCTTCACTTCTTCGGGCACGTCGTCCTCGTAGAGCGTAGCTCCCCTGGTGCCGGGCCGAACAGAATATTTAAAGATGAAACTGTTTTTGAACCGGCAACGTTCTACCAACTGTACCGTTTGTTGAAAATCTTGTTCCGTTTCTCCGCAGAAGCCCACGATGAAATCACTGGAGACGGAAGCTTCGGGCACGATTTCATGGATGCGATCCATCATCGCGTAGTAGTCCGACACGGTGTAACCGCGTTTCATCCGTTTCAAGACGGCATCGGAACCACTTTGAGCGGGAGCGTTCAAGTAGGTTGAACACTTGGGCAGATCACGAACCGTTTCCAACAGTCTTTTGGTCATGTCCTTGGGGTAGCTGGTAACGAATTTAAGGCGTTCGATACCTTCGACCTCGTGCACCATTTCCAATAGGTCCGCCAAGCGCGTCACCTTGTCGCCTTCGACAAATTTGTAGCTGTTAACCGTTTGCCCCAAGAAGGTGATTTCCTTACAGCCTTGACGCGCCAGCTCCTGTGCCTCCGCCAAAATAACCTGCGGTGGTCGCCCCTGTTCGGGTCCTCGAGTCATGGGCACGATGCAATAGGTACAAAATTTATCGCATCCGATCTGGATTCTCAGATAGGCTTGAAAGGGCGTGGGCCTCATCGTCGGATCACGCAAAGGATCAAAGGTTTCGTGGCTGCGACGAATCTGCTCTTGGTAACCGTCTTTGCGGACAAGGCTCACTGCGACTTGCTGTCCACCCCCAAGTTGAATCTGGCTGAGCAACTCGGGAATGCGTTGCAACTGTCCGGGGCCGACGACCAAGTCCACGTAGGGCGCTCGTTCAAACACGAGACGTTGGTCTTTCTGTGCCATGCATCCCATGACTCCGATGATTTTTTCAGGATGCGAGGCCTTCAATTGCTTGAGCTTTGCCAGATTGGCATAAACCTTCTCCTCTGCATGCTCGCGGACGCTGCAGGTATTGAACAGGATCGTATCAGCCGCAGCGGGCGAACCGCACAGCTCATAGCCTTGCTTGCGAAGGCTTGCGACGACCATCTCGCTGTCGAGCACATTCATCTGGCAGCCGACCGTCTCAATATACAATTGTTTCATGGTTTTCAATTCAGGTTTTCAAGCGTAGAACGCTGGACATAACGTTCCCACGGTGACCAGTTCCATTTGGGCCCGGTTTCGTCAGCGGTAGGTATCCCCCCTGCAGCTCTCCCAACCTCCAGTCTGTGCCGCAAGTGATCTACACCCGCAGTTTTGGGGGCTGATGGCCGTACTGGATGCTAAGCAAATGCTGCGGAATCGAGAGCGTGACGGTCTCTCCGCGGCAGGAGCTTCAGTTTAGACATGTCGCTTCTCAGTGCGAAGGCTTAGTCACAGGCGATCTGCCGGTCAGTCCCCATGACTTCGGGCGCTACCAGCACCTATAGCTATCACCATACGGCCCTGCAGAGCTATTTAGTCTGCCGGTTTGGCCGATGGCTCAAGCGACGGTACAATTGTGGCGAACAAAGGGGTGTTCCATGGTTGATTTTAGCTAGTTTTGGTCTGGCCAATCAGGTTATGTTAGGGGGAAGATATCGCTCGGCTGAAATTTCGCCAATCGAATCTGTCCTTAGCCAAAACGCTAGCTTATGCTAGCGGCTAGAAACAGCTATTCTGGCTTGCCGTAAGGCATGGATATCCGATCACGATTCGCACGCATGGAGTATGTCAAGTGCAAGTCAATGTCTCCGCTCGTCATGGTTCACTCACGGCCCACGATCAACAAGTTATTCAAGAAAAGGCCGAGCGAGTCCGACGACTTCTTGACCGCGTTAACGCGGTAGAAGTCACGGTCGACCTACAACATCTGGACTCGCCCCACGTTGAAATTAACGTTTCCGCCGAACACGCGCCCGATTTCGTCGCATCTGCCACGGCCAGTACCGTGGTTAGCGCTCTGGATGGTGCAATTCAGAAGGTCGAGCAACAGCTTCGCAGGCATAAAGAAAAGATAACAGGACACAAGGTGACCGGAGGCAAGCATATAGCTCCGGCGGATGAGGAAGTGGAATAGGCAGCAGTACGTGCAAGTCTATGCGTCGCAGCCCATTGCTCACTCATCGATACACCCATTCCCAATTCAGAGGTTTAGAAAATGAAGTTTTCGGATTTTGTTAGTAGCAAATCGATACGCGCTAGTTTGAACTCCTCGGACAAAGAGAGCGTGATTATCGAGCTTGTCGATTCGTTACTTGAGGCGGGCGACATCAAGGAGTCAGACCGAGATGACATCGTCAAAGCCATCATGAAGCGTGAAGAACTCGGCAGCACCGGAATTGGCCGGGGCATCGCAGTTCCTCATACCAAGCATCCCAGCGTGGACAAGCTGGTCGGCACCGTGGGGGTTAGTGTGGACGGCGTCGAGTTCGATAGTCTGGATGGAGAGAAGGTCCAGCTGTTTTTTCTCCTGGTTTCTCCCCCTGACCGACCGGGCGACCATCTAAGAGCTCTGGAGAACATTTCTCGCCAGTTAAGAGACGAGACGTTC
>JANSWS010000030.1 GCA_024743355.1 bacterium | reverse complement strand
TGTCCAATACCAGCGCGCCGTAGACGTTGATGTTGTGATAGGGCTTCAGAGTCGAGATCCGCGGACAATCGATGCAGGGGGCCGCGTTCGGTGTCCCTGAACCCTGACAACTGCAAGTGGTGCCGTTGCATCCGGAGTCGCATTGGCTACAGCCATAGCCAGCCGGCTGTACGGCAGTCGCATCCATTTCCGTTGGAATGGTGCCGAGCATTTGCACGTTGTCGACGTCGTCCAGCCCCGGCTGAATCGTAGCCAGGCTTCGCATTAATGAGTCTGAAGAGTAGCCAATGCCTGCAGGCGAGGCGTTTGCTGAGGCGAAAGTTGTTACTTGTGCGTGGGCTTGATGGCCGTCGTGGGCGGGAAGAAGGAAATTGGCAGCAAACAGCGCTGTTGCCAGAATCCGCCAGAAGCCCAGGTAATTGCTTGCCATTGCCCATTTCTCCTTGATCGCTTCCGCCTGTTTGTCGACGTCGGCCTGTGCCTGTTTTGCGGCCTCTAGCAGTAAATCGACGTTTTCGGCAAGCATCGATACTTTCGATTCTGCATGCGGCAGGACCCGAATAATCCTGATATCTTGACGGCAGGCGGAGCTGGACAGTCAGCGCTGTTCCGGTGGCCAGGCTTGTAGCCGGCCCGGCTGTCGGTCGTCCCATTTCCGATTCGGGCACTTGTATGAGAAGAGTGTGTTCATGCTTTCAAGACCATTCGCCTTCGCGGCTAGCTGGGTGTTTCTTTTATGGATGGCTATCTCACCTCTGACCGCCCAGTCGCCGCTCAACCTGTTAGTGATCACCGTGGACGACATGAGTTGCGATTCGGTCGGGGTCTACGGCTGCCAGCTGGCCGATACAACACCCAACATGGATGCGTTTGCCAGGACGGCGTTGCGTTTCGAATACGCGCATGTCCAGGTAGGCAATTGCATGCCATCCCGCAATGTGATGTGGTCCGGTCGTTATCCGCACAACAATGGTGTGGAAGGTTTTTATCAAGTCCGCAAGATTCAGTATCCAGTGCTCTGCGATTTGGCCCGATCAGCAGGCTACTTTACCGCCATACGCCACAAGATTTCGCACTCCACTCCCTATTCACCCTATGCATGGGATTTGGAGCTGGATCAGCTTCCTGGCGGAAGCAGGCCTCACGTGAAAGATGCCGAGAGTTACGGTGATTCGATGCGGCAGGCCATTGCTGCGTCGGAGGAGGCGGGTAAGCCGTTCTGTGTGCTGATCAACATTTCGGACCCGCACAAGCCGTTCTATTCGGAAGTCAAGCAGGGCGTAGATCCTCACGTGCCGTCGCATGTATTCCAGGCCGAAGAGGTTCCGGTACCAGGCTTCTTGCCAGACGATCCTGCGGTGAAACAGGAGTTGGCTTTGTATTACTCTTCGGTTCGGCGGGCCGATGATGGTGTGGGGAAGGTGTTGCAAGCCTTGCAGGAAAGTGGCCTGGACGATCGTACCCTGGTGCTTTTTTTGTCGGACCACGGCATGCCTTTGCCCTTTGCAAAGACGCAGCTCTACCATCACAGCACTCGTACGCCGCTGATGGTGCGTTGGCCAGGTGTCACTCCGCCGGATTCCCTGGATCAGAGGCACATGGTTTCCGCCGTTGATCTCTTGCCCACCTTGGCTGAGATAATGCACTGGGATATTCCCCAGGATCTGGATGGTCGCTCGTTCGCGGCCTTGCTGCGCGGGGAATCGCAGGCGGATCGCGAATACATCGTCAAGGAGTACAACGAAAACTCGGGCGCGAAGCGCAATCCGATGCGAGCGCTTCAAACCAAGGATTATCTCTATATCTTCAATCCCTGGTCCGACGGCAAGCGCCTGATGGCTACCGCCACCAATGGAACCTCCAGCTGGAGGCGGATGAAGATGATGGCTCTCAGTAACTCGGAAGTCGCCGCCCGCGTTGACTTGATGGAGCATCGCGTATTGGAAGAGTTGTACGACGTGCGAGAGGATCCGGACTGTCTGGTGAATCTGATCAATTCCGCCGAACATGAATCGGCAGCCAATGAACTTCGCGAACGGCTCTTGGAGCACATGCGGTCCAGTGGGGATCCATTGGCCGAGGTCTTCGAAGAACGCGGGGATCCGTCGGTCTTACAGGCATACATGACCTCCGTGCAGGCGGAGGCCGACGCTCGACGAAAGAACCGCAACCCAAGACAAAGGCCTCAGGCCAGAAAGAAGTGAGAATTTCGAATAGGTTCCCAGTAGCGTTTGCTGGATTCGCGTCCGATAGTCCCCTTTCGTTCCGTGATGGAAGCTTTTTGCTTTGCTTCCGCCGAGCGAAAGGCGAGCGTGAGCGAACGATGCCAAACTACTGCAGGCGGAACATCATGAGTTCACTTTCGGTCGGACCGTGCGAGGCCCGCAGTACCAGCTGATTGCCCGAGACCGCCGGCAAGGCGCGGTATGTGCCTGTGGGCAGGAAGGACTGCGCGAGGGGCTCGTAAGCATCTGCCTGTCCATCCAACATGATCAACATGCCATCCAGCGAAACGGCCAACACTTGGTCTTGAAAGTTGAGCAAGTGAGCCGCCCCAAACTCGGCTTGTTCCCACAGGACTTCGCGGCTCTGAAGATCAATCGAACGCAGGCTCGCAATGCCGACATCTTCCCTGCCGTGAATGCCCAGGATTCGCTGGCTGACCAAGAGTGGCGTGTTGTACTGGCTGGCCAGCAGATTTCTATCTCGCAGCTTCTCGACCAAAGTAATGCCGTCGATTCCCAGTATCAGGGTTCCTACGCCATAGCTAGCGGTCAATAGGTAGTCGTTACCGCCCAAGGCGATTGGGGTGGCTGCATTCACTGTGGGGCCGCGGCTGCCAAACTTGACTTCGGAGAGCAAGGAACCGTCGCGGGCATTGAGCAGCAGGGTGTCTAGACGGGTAACTACCAACAACAGATCTTCTGATCCCAGTTTAATATGAATGGGCGATGCATAACTCGCCTCTCGACCGGTAGAAGTCCAACGCGTGCGGCCACTGTCCAGTTCCACTGCCACCACGCCACCCTTTTCACCGCCCACGCAGGTAATCACCAGATCGTTCACGATGAGCGGCGAGCTCCCCGCCCCGAAGTAGCCGTCTTCCGCATCGTAGTCTTTGCGCAGAGTTCGCTGCCAACGCTTCTCACCGTTTGAGAGATTGATGCACACCAAGTCTCCGGCTGCCCCGTAGCAAACCGCCCAATCCTTGTGGCACACAGGAACGCAACGCGGACCGTCGTCGGGGGTGATCGTTCCCTGGTAACTGGCTGGCCAACTGCATTCCCAAAGGGTTCCTCCCGATTCCAATTCCAGCGCGGTAAGAACTTCGGAATCCGCACGCCGATGGGGGATCAGGACGCGCGATCCCACGATGGCGGCTCCCGCGTGGCCGTTTCCAAGCTCGACTTTCCAGGCGGGGGTTAGTCGCTCCGGCCATTGCTGGGGATGCAGTTGCTGAGCCGTAGCCTGTCCATCGCGATTGGGCCCCAGGATCTGAGGCCAGTCCTGGCTTAGGCCGCCTTCGAGGAATCCCAAAGTGAACCATGCCAGACTCAAGTAGAATGACCAGCGGCAGCGCGGCCACGGGCTTGGTATCGGCTGCCGACCTGGTAACCGGGGGGCAGTCTTTGTTTGGGGCTGGCAGCAGACGCGAGGTCGCCCCCTGGAAAATCGGGGCGTTCCAAGAAAAGATAGTCGGGTCAGATTTGGAACGGTCATGCGGATCGAGGTCTCGATCATTCTCAGGAGCCTTAGGTGGCGAAGTGGATACGGCTGTGGGGAAAGAAACGCGGTACGCGGCTCAGCGGCTGGTGGGTCGTGGGCAGCGTCAGCGAAGCGGCCTTCTTTGGGGCTCTGTTCATTTTGGGCATTATATCTCTGACCATTGTGGTTTCCTGGCAAGTATTTTGGCCTGAATCCACAATCCTGAGACCCGGTTTCGGCTTCTGGCTGATGGTATGTGCTTCCGTCTCGTTCATGGTGATTGGACTTACGGCCTTCGTTTTGCAGCTCTCCCATACACTTGCATCGCCGGAACGCCGATCGGCCCTAGCCAGCAAGGCGAAGCAGCAACATAAGAAGCGAGCAGCCGGGAATCGTACGGAAAGTCCCGATTCTTTACCCAGTCTACAGAGTCTGACGGATAGTCCAGGAGTCAAATTGGCCTATCGCTTGCCCATCCAGCGCGGTGAAAACACGCAATTGATCCTGAGTGCATTGTTTACCACCACCTGGAATGCTGTCACTTCCGTGTTGTTGGTCGTCACACTGCAACAGTCGCTCAGCCACGGCGTGAATTGGTTCCTGAGTGTCCTGTTGGTACTGTTCGTTGCCGTTGCCTTTTACGCGACCCGCTGGTTTTTCCAATTGTTCCGTCGCAAGGCCGGCGTTGGGCCAACGGCTATCGAAATTGACTATCTGCCGCTGTTGCCCGGGAACAACTATCGCGTATACCTTTGCCAATACGGACGTGTGGCGTTCAAGGTGCTCAAGGTTGCCCTGGTGGCTTTCGAAGAAACGACCTACGAGCAGGGCACCGATGTACGCACGGAAAGCCACGAAACCTATCGCATTCCGGCTCAGATCCACGGGCCATTTCGACACGGAGCGGGGCAGATCGCTGATGTGCGAAGGCCGAAGGTTGATGGGGTGGCCAAAGATACGGACGAACCTTGGAGCGAAACCGCTAGCCAGCAAAGTATTTCGTATAAGCTGGAAGCTGAACCGGAAAAGCCGTTGGAATTGGATTGCACGATCAGCCTGCCCGCGGATATCATGCATTCGTTCCAAAGTGAACACAACGCCTTGGTTTGGAAGATTGTGGTCGAGGGAGAATGTCCTAAGTGGCCCGCGTTTTACCGAAGTTTCCCAGTCGCCGTTTATCCCCGCAGCGCCGCCTGACTCGACGCACCGAACCTGCGTTGGGGCTACGGTTTCTTGCGCTTCAGCCAAGGCTGGAACCTAATGAATTGCTGGAGTTTGAATATCGCGTCCAGCGGGTATCCCCAGAAGAGGTGGATCGACTGGAGATTTCTGTTCTGTGGTACACCGAGGGTAAGGGCAGTGAAGATTTCGGGGTTCACTTGTTCAAGAGCCTGTCTGAAGGCGAGCTTCTGCCCGTAATTAATGGTGAATCGCACCCGATTGTGACCACGCTGCCCGCTGCTCCCTTGAGTTACGAGGGACGCCTGTTGACGATTCGCTGGTGTGTTCGCCTGCGTCTCTATATGAAGGATGGTCGCACGATTTCTGCCGAGAAACCGTTCTATCTCGGTCCCTTGACACGTGAAGTCTAACCCCTTTGCAACCCGCTTCGTGCATCCTGGGGCTGTGCCTTGGTTCGTCGCGGAGCAAGAGCATGCTTCTGATATTCCCAATCTGCTGCGTCGCTGGCGGCATGAGCTAAATCGCTGTGGGGCTCTGGTTGGCCCGCATGGCAGCGGAAAATCTACTCTGCTGGTTCATCTGGCGGCCGAACTGGGCCCAACTTGCTATCGCTCACAGCCGGGAATCGCGAAACACGCGGCGAAGCTACGAGCTGCGAATGACGATCATGCAGGGATGGTAGTTTGGATTCAACTGCGGCGTGGCCACCGGCCCTTGAGAGACTGGTTGAATTCGCGCGGCCATTGGGCTGCTGGTAGAACCTTGATCGTGGATGGATGGGAGCAACTGCCGATCGCATGCAGAGCCTTCTTGGGACGCGTCATGCGGTGGCAAGAAATGGGGCTTCTGGTTAGCTCACATGCTCGAGTCGCCGGAATCCCGACTTTGCTACAGATGCAGGTAACGGCCGAATTAGCCAGAAGGATTGTGGAACATTTGGCAGAACAAGCAGCGGCCACGCTTCCTGCGGATTGGCTGAACGATGCTCGCCTGAGGGCCCAGCTTGAGGAGCACCGCGGGAATATGCGTGAGTTGTTGATGCGGCTGTATGACGATTACCACAACCAATGCGCAACACAGAAGAGTGCGGTGGGATCGGGGGACGCGCCATCGTCTCTTTATCGCTGAGTACAATATCCAATGGAGTTTGCGTCGAAGACATGGATTCCAGGCTGCGTTCCAGGGAGACAAGGTTTGTCCAGGGAGACAGGGTCTGTGCCTCGGGCTCAGCCAATCCATGGATGCATGCGACAGGTTTCTTTAACTGATCTTCGAAGGAGAAACGCTTGACGAGTCGACTGACTGTGGTGGTGAGCCAAGGAGCCAATCGCAACGCTCTGTCCGCTGATCAGGAAGAAACACTGGTGGCTGAGCTGATGATGACGCAAGGTCTGGATGCGACCATGATTGGTCCGCTCGAACACATTGCGGCCGATGACACTGACCACCTCTGCCTGAGCAGCTTTAATCACAGTTTTGTAGTTGTTTCGGCGTTAGAGACCGAAGAGCTGCGGCGGCATTGGCAGCGATTGGATCTGGCGGGTGAGGTCGTCGCCGTGGACCGCAGAGATCCGGCGGCGAGGAGTGGAGCGAAGCGGATTTATCATGTGCCACTCGACCGAGGTGGTGAGGTGGCAGATTTGATGAAGCAGATTTTGCAGATACAACAAGATCGCAGCGTAAAGACCATCGCTATTGGACTGGGGAGCTTGGCTCCGTCATCCACAGTCCACCGTCCAGCCCCCACGGAAGAAGCTTCTGCCGCGGCGCCGCGAGTCGCGTCACAGTCCACGCGGCAAGACTCGCAAACTCACTCGGAAGGGACCGTTTCGCAGGCGGTGAAAGGCGCACAGCCAAATCACACGCAGCCGCCTGCGAAGCCCGCTGCTTCCCAGTTGTATCGGCCGGAAGCTGAGCTGGAGCAGGACGAAGGCGATTGGGATCACCTTGATCAGTTGGTCGATGACTTGGATGCTTTAGACTTGTAGTTCAATTGGCACTCCAGCGGCGTGGGACAAGCGATGGTAGACGCAGGTTCAAATCCTTCGGATGCAATGAGCGACCGCGACAAAGCTTGGTTGGTTTACGAGCTGCACGATGGATTGTTGCAGTGGATACTTACGGCCGGAATGAATTTAGAGCAGGTCAAGAGTCGTCTCGAGGAGCTGCCACAGATTCCGTCCGAGGTGCGAAAGCAACTTGAGCAGTCGCTGCAATTCGTCCGAGAGGCGGGTGAGGAGGGCCGGATGTTGATCCGCTTCCTGGACCACACGCAGGCCGAAGAAGCTACCGCGGTGGAACAACATCTCGCGCGATTCATCGAACTGCGCAGTTTTGACGCACAAGCCGCCAATCAGACGTTGATCGTCGAGCAGGGCCAGCATGGCTGGCCACAGCTGCCGCCGTCAGTCGCTTGGAGCGTTCTCCGTGTGCTGAAGCAAGCGGTGGTCAACGCGATCACGCATGCGGGCGCATGCACAATCCGCGTGAGAAGCAGCCTGGAGGGGGATGCTTATCGAATGTGTGTTGAGGACGACGGCTGTGGATTCAACGTGGATGCCGCACGCGCTCAGCAAGATCGCTTCGGCATCTCCAGTATGGAGCAGCGAGCCCGCTTGATCGGTGGACAGTTGCAAATTGCGTCTTCGCCTGGGGCAGGCACGCGTGTGACATTGATGCTACCCAGAAAACCCGGCAATGGCGGTGACGCGCCTGCCGAGTAGCCAAGCGGGTTACTGGCCGCTTTCGTTGCCCAAATCCTTGAGCGATTTTCCGAGCCTCTTGCGACCGGTGGCGGGTTTCGATTTGGTGCCCAGTTTGGGTACTTCCGCTTCCGTACGCTGTAGCTGCAGGAACCCAGCCAGGCTGGGGTGTAATTCTTCTTCGGTCGCCGGTGTACCCAGTTGCTCGACGGCGTCATTGACGCCAAGCAACACGGATTGGCGTACACCATCACGTAGCCACGAGAAAAAATTGAATTGATTCATGACAACTCCGGTAAGGAATGATTTGCTACACGCTGGCGCCTTTTACCGAATGTCGCATGGGCGAGTCTAGGGATCTTTGTGGCCCATGGATCCAAGCTTCTGAAGTTTTCTCAAGAGGCCGACAGATTTGCTTTGCCCGCTGCTGACGTTGCGTGGCGCCCCCATTCCGGCCGTTTTATTTTCCCTGGGCCTCACCTTTGCTAGCAAGCATTTGCTAGGCTGGAGGTTGATTTGTGACCAATCAAGTGAGGGAGGCGGAACTGTTAAGCCGCGGTTCAGCGATCCATCGACATCAAGATAGTCTGGTGAAAGGAGAATGAGAGATGGCAAATCGACGAGAATTCGTACTGGCTGGGGTGGCCGCCGGCAGCCTGATGTCGGAGGCCCGTGGTCAGTCGGATCTGCCGCTGGTCCGCGTTGGAGTCATGGGCTTGAGTCGTGGACAATCCTTGGCTGCGGATCTGGCCAAGTTTGAGGGAGTGGAGGTTAAGTATTTGTGCGACGTCGACAAGCGACGTTCGGAAAGCCTGGCAAGACAGTTTCAGAAAGAAGTCGGTGTGGCCCCTGAGATGGTCGGCGACTTTCGGCGGATTCTCGATGACGACGACGTTGATGCGCTGGTCTGTGCGGCTCCCAACCACTGGCATGCCCCGGCAACCATCATGGCCTGCAAGGCGGGCAAGCACGTGTACGTCGAAAAGCCCTGTAGCCATAATCCGCAGGAAGGTGAATGGATGATTCAGGCTGCCGAAAAATACAAACGCTGCGTCCAGATGGGAGCGCAACGCAGGAGTGCTGCAGGCACTCAAGAGGCTATCCGCCGCTTGCATGCGGGCGATATCGGTCAGGTGCATTTGGCTCGCTGTTACTACAACAGTCTGCGGGGACCCATTGGACGCGGTATGCAGGTCGATCCACCGGCGGATTTAGACTACGACTTGTGGCAGGGACCGGCGCCGCATGTTCCCTTTCGCAGCAATGTAGTGCATTACAACTGGCATTGGTTCTGGCATTGGGGTGGAGGAGAGTTGGCCAATAATGGTGTTCACGGCCTCGATCTTTGTCGCTGGGGTTTGAATGTAGACTTTCCCATTCGTACCGTCAGCTCCGGAGGCCGCTATTGGTATGACGACGATCAAGAAACACCCGATGTGCATTCTGTGTGTTTCGAGTTTGAAGGTCGCAAACAGGCGACCTGGGATGCGCTCAGTTGCAACAAGCACGGCGTCGATTTTATGTGCGCTTTTTACGGAGACGAGGGTACGCTTGAGTTGGACAGCGATGGGCAGTTTCGCATCTTCGATCGCAATGACAAACCGGTATTTCAGGGAGAGCAGTCGTCGGTTGGTCAGCGAGAGCATCTACAGAATTTTGTCGATGCGATTCGCGCCGACGATCCCCAGCTACTCAATCTGCCGATCACCGAAGGGCACCGCAGTACGCTCCTGTGTCATCTGGGCAATATCGCTCATCGGACGGGCCGCACCGTAGTTACCGAGGGCCAAGGCGGGCATATTTTGGACGACGCGGAACAGCGGCAGTATTGGCGGCGTGAGTATGAAGCGGAATGGGAACCGTGGGTGACGATGTCATGAACCGCTCAAGTTGCGGTACGCCGGTCGTTGCCCGCTAGCGGCCGCGCTCAGTGCCGGCGTGCGAGTCGCATCGAGCATCTCGCAGTAAACCATCCCAGCAAAGTCCCTGGCAGCAAAGTCCCGTGTGGGAGACGAATGCGGGGCGGACATTGCGCGGAAGAGACGGCTATCAAGAAGTGACGCTGCCGTCCGGCATGAGACGGCAGCGTCGGTTTATTGTTTCAGTCGGCGCTGTTGGATTCTTGGCTAGACGCTCGCCGTCGGCTCGCGGTGAGGCCGATAATAACCGATTTTTTCCAGGGCGAGATACACTTCTTCGAGGGTCTTCTCGCCGAAATTCGAGATGCTCAATAGCTCCTTCGGCGTGCTCTTGAGCAGATCACGCACCGTGAAGATCCCCTTTTCTTCCAAGCAATTCGTTGTCCGCACGGTGAGCCCGATTTCAGCCGTGCTCAGATCAAGTTGCTCGCGCTTGATGCGAGCCATCTCTTCTGCCTGACTGATTGGGATGCGTGTGGTTGCCATGTAAGATTCCTTTCTTCGGTGAATGGCCGAATGGCAGCCAGTCCGCTGCACAACACGGACCTTCTGGACGTCGGCTGCTCGACTTCGGCATCTGCGGGACGCGTTTCGAACACGAACCCGGGCGAGTATAACAATAGGAGAAAATTTAGTCCAACTGGCGAAAGGATTGCTAGCATTTCTATGGCAACTCGGGATCTACTCAGCGGACTCAATGCGGCACAGGTCGCGGCGGTGACTCACATCGACGGCCCACTTCTGGTTCTGGCCGGACCGGGCAGTGGGAAGACGCGGGTGGTGACGCATCGCATTGCCTACTTGATCGAGCAGGGAGTGGATCCCAAAAGCATGGTCGCCTTGACCTTTACCAACAAGGCTGCCGAGGAGATGCGTTCGCGTGTGACGGAGTTGGTGGGAAATGCTCCGGTGTGGATGGGGACCTTTCACGGTTTCTGTGTGCGTTTGCTCCGCCGCTACGCACGGTTGGTGGGGCTGCCCGAGAACTTCAGCATCTACGATACAAAAGACGCCGAGTCAGTTTTGAAAGCTGCCGTTCAGCGGGCTGACTTCGAACTGACGCACACCAGCTTAAGCAGCTTGGCGAACCGGATCAGTTACTACAAGAACCGCTTGATTACCCCGGAAATACTGCAAGCCGAGGCACTTTCCAGCCAAGAGTTCGCGGTTGGGCAAGTATATCCCTTCTACCAGCGAGAACTGCAGCGGAATGGAGCCGTCGACTTTGATGACATCTTGATGCACGTGGCCGTCTTGCTCCGCTCGCACCCGGAATTGCGTGCCGATTGGGACCAGCGACTGCAGCATGTGATGGTGGACGAGTATCAAGATACCAATTTGGCTCAGTACGTAATTGTGCGGCATCTGAGTGTGGACGTGCCCAATCTGGCCGCGACCGGTGATCCGGATCAATCCATCTACGGCTGGCGCGGCGCCAACGCGCAGAACGTAACTAATTTGGAGCGGGATTACCGTGATTTGCGTATCGTTCGGCTGGAAAGCAATTATCGCAGTACGCCCGAGATCCTATCCATCGCCGATTTCTTGATTCAGCACAATGAGCAGCGGAAAGAGAAGAGTCTGCTGCCATGCAGGGAATCCGGGTCGAGTGTTCGCTTGGCCGTGTATGGCTCAGCCCGAGAAGAAGCCGAGGATATTGCCGATCAGATTTTGGCGGCGGTAGAGCATGACGCCAGCTACAGCGATTTTGCCGTGCTGTATCGGACGAACGCGCAATCACGTTTGTTCGAGCATGCCTTGATGCGTCGTCAGATTCCATTTCAGTTGATTGGTGGATTCCGATTCTATCTCCGCAAGGAGATCAAGGATCTGATCGCCTATCTGCTATTGGTCAACAATCCAGATGACAACGTCGCCTTGCAACGCGCCATCAATTCGCCCAGTCGCGGCATCGGCAAGCAGACTTTGGCCAAGCTTCAGCAGCACGCCGATCGCCAGGGTGTAAGCCTGTTGGTGGCTTGCCGTGAATGCGTTGACTCGGGCATTCTCAGTCGTCGAGCGGCTAGCGCCGTCAGGAGTTTCTTGAAGGTCTATGACCAGATCAGCAGCCTAGCCTGTGGTCCTTTGGTTGATCTGCTGGAAACAACGATCGACTTGACTCGCTACCGGGATTTTCTAGCGAAACAGAAGTCTGATGCGTCGGACGATTCGGACGTGGCGGCAAACTTGGACGAGTTGTTATCGGAGGCCTATGAGCTGGACCGCCACTACGAATTGGAGAATGCGATCGAGTCTGAGCGTGCGCCGCTGGAGCGGTTCCTGGAGTTTGCCGCCTTGCAGGCGGACGCGGATCGCATGGTGCATGGCCAAGAGCAAGTTACACTGATGACGCTGCATGCTGCCAAGGGTCTCGAGTTCCCGCAGGTTTACATCGCGGCGGTCGAAGAGAATATTCTGCCCCATTCTCGCAGCAAAGATGATCCTGCCGCGTTGGAGGAAGAACGGCGCTTGCTCTTTGTGGGCATAACGCGGGCCGAGAATCATCTTCAAATCAGCTATGCCAAACGCAGAGGCTTTTCCAACCACGGTTCCGGTGTTCCCAGTTCTTTTCTGATGGAATTGCCACGTCAGGAGATGCAGTGGATGGACAAGACCGAAGCCTGGGGTGGCATGGAGCACGATGGCTTCGGTTGGGGAACCCCTGGTCATGATGGAGATTCACATGAAGCATGGGACCAGAGCCAGGATCGAGGGGAGTGGGATGAGGCTTGCCAGCTCGACGCTCCCTACGGCGAGATGGAAGCAGACTCGTGTCAGATTGATTTTGAGGATTGTCAGCTGCCCCCCGACGAGATGCGGGCCCGCATCCAAAGGCTCCGCGGCTCCTGGCCCAAGCAGGCCGCACAGGATCGGCCCGACGAGGCCTCGGACTTCCGTCCCGGCAGTACCGTGCGTCACGAAAGATTTGGAATTGGAGAGATCATTTCCGGACAGGGTAATGGCCCCAAAAGATCGGTGACGATACAGTTTGCCAATGACGGCTCTCGCCGTACTTTTCGTCTCTCCCATGTTCGACTGGATCTGGTCGGGCAAACGCATTGATGACGCCTTTGTGCGGTCCCGTTCCCTCATCTCATGACAGCGATTAGTTATGCCGGCCCCCAAATATCCCAAAATAGCTCAGCTCCGCACCGTGGCCAAACTTCAACAGCGGCTGAGCGAGCTGGGTGTCGAACTGCCCTGCGATGAGCAATTGCTGTCGGCCGATGATGGATCGCCGCTGGCTCAGCCCTACCAACTGGCCGGACAGCGGATCGGGAATCGTTGGTGTATCCATCCCATGGAAGGCTGGGATGCCAATCGCGATGGCAGTCCTTCCGAGCTGACGCTTCGCCGCTGGGCACGCTTCGGTGAGAGCGGTGCCAAGTTGATTTGGGGCGGTGAAGCAGCCGCTGTGCGGCCTACCGGCAGGGCGAACCCGAATCAGACGCTGGCCACCACCAGCAATGAAGCGGGGCTGCGAAGTCTGTTGATGACGCTGCGGGAGCAACACGAAAAGTGTTCGGGCACTACCGAGGATCTGATGGTCGGGCTGCAGCTGACGCACTCGGGTCGCTTCTGCAAACCCAATGATCACAAAAAATGGGAGTCACGGATTGCTTACCACCATCCATTGCTGGATGCGAAATTCGGAATCGATCCGAATGATACTCAAGTGGTGTTCAGCGATGACGAGTTGGAAGAGCTGATCGAGGATTACGTGGCCGCGGCCAGACTGGCCCATCAGCTGGGGTTTCAATTCGTGGACGTCAAGGCTTGTCACGGCTACCTGTTGCACGAGTTCTTGAGCGCTCGCGATCGTCCGGGCAGGTTTGGAGGGGATTTGCAGGGAAGATCGCGGCTACTCCGCACGATCATCGATCGCGTTCGGCAAACTTGTCCGGGACTGGTCATCGGCGTGAGATTGAGCCTGTTCGATTCGCTGCCTTATCAGCCGGCCGAGGGCGACGGCGGAGCGGTTGGCGTTCCCGCAGCCTGGGAAGCGGACGCTCCCTATCCATTCGGATTCGGATTGAATCCGCTGAATCCTTTGGAAATTGACTTGGAGGAACCCAAGCAGTTGGTGCGGATGCTAATCGAGCACGGAGTACACATGTTGAACTTCACTTGTGCTAGCCCGTACTACAACCCGCATTTGCAGCGGCCGGCGATTTTCCCGCCCAGTGATGGCTATCTGCCGCCGGAAGATCCCTTGGTGGGTGTGGCCCGACACGTGGCAACCGTTGCGGAAATGAAACAAGAATTTCCTGATCTGCCCATCGTTGGATCGGGGTACAGTTACCTGCAGGAGTATCTGCCCTTGGTCGGTCAAGCGGCGGTTCGCAATGGGCAGGTCGACTTTATTGGATTGGGACGCATGGTTCTTTCCTATCCAACCATGCCCCATGACGCTCTGGCGGGCCGAAAATCCGAAAGGAAATTGGTTTGCCGCACCTTCAGCGATTGCACCACCGCCCCCAGGAACGGGCTGGTCAGCGGTTGCTATCCTCTGGATGAGTTTTACAAACGCCGTCCGGAGCGAGATCAGCTGCAGGCTCTCAAGAATTCTTCTCCGTCTTGAGGGATATCTGGTTGCGGTAGCGCTGCTCAAGCTCATGGGGAGCAGGTGTCACATTTCCAGACCGGCGTGCATCCATCCATCCGGGTGATTATGCTGGAACACTCAGATACTGGACATTTGACCCATGTGAACTTGCGCGCACCATAACAAGCATTCATGAGCCGTTCGTTAACGCATCAACAGCAGGCCGTTTACGACTATATCCGCCAGCAGATCCTGACGCGCGGCTATGGTCCAACCGTGCGGGAGATCGGCGGACACATGAACATCAAGTCTCCCAATGGCGTTATGTGTCATCTGCGGGCCTTGGAACGCAAGGGAATGATCACCCGAGCGGCCAACAAAAGCCGGGCTATTGAGCTCACCGAGCCGCTTGAGCGTTCCCCACCATCAAGTCTGCCGATTCGGGGAATCTTCCAGAACGGGATTGGCCGCTTGGACCTTTCTGAGCTGCGAGCCGATTGGGATGTCGCCAGTCTGCTGGGCGGGGGCCAGAATCTAGCCTTCCAGGTGATGGATGACAGTCTGAGCGAGCTGAGCATACGTCGCGAGGATTTGCTGGTGGTGCGGCCGCAGGCGGTTCAGGCTGGACAATTGGTCCTCTTGGGCATCGATTCAAGCAGCCCGCTGCATGTGGGGCGCGTATTGCTTTGTACGGAGCAGCAAGTTCAAGTGCAGCATACCAATCGTGTGCTGCACGATTATCATCCTGCCAACATTGGATGGTCTGGCCAGATCGTGGGTCTGGTCAGGAGCTTCACGTGATGCTGGCCAGATTGCGGTTTGTGCTGTGCGGTCTGTGCTGCACTGTCTCGGCCTAGGCGGCCTCGCGCTGGGCCGCCTGTTGGTTCAGTTTGTTATAGAGCGTCTTGAGGCTGATCCCCAATTCTTCCGCGGCCGCCTGCTTATTGCCCTCGTGCCGCGAGACGGCTTCTTGGATGGCGGTGAGCTCCATCTCTTTGAGTGACATGGGGCCCAGCGACCTCAATTCTTTGCGGAGTCGGCGGTCGGTAAACTGGCGGGGCAGGTGTTCTTTGCGAATCGGTGGATGTTCACACAGAATGCAGGCGTGCTCGATCACATTGGCCAGTTCCCGCACGTTTCCTGGCCACACGTGATGAGTTAGTTCTTGCATGGCTTCCGGGCTGATCAAGGCATCGTCGGGCACGCTCTCATTGCGGAATCGGCGAAACAGGTGAATGGCCAATTTGGGAATATCCGATTGACGTTCACGCAGCGAGGGGACATGAACTTCGAAGGTGTTGATGCGGAACATCAAGTCCTCTCGGAAAGTACTCTGCTGCACCATATCCTCGAGATCGCGGTGGGTTGCGCAAACCACACGCACATCAACGCGAAAGGGTTCGTTGTCGCCGATGCGGCGGATCTCTCCGCTCTCCAAAACTCGCAACAGCTTGGCTTGCATGGCCAGCGGGAGTTCACCGATTTCATCCAAGAAGATGGTTCCGCCGTCGGCAACTTGGAAGAGTCCGACGCGTTCGGCATCCGCGCCGGTAAATGCGCCTTTGCGGTGACCAAACAATTCACTTTCGATGAGATTTTCCGGTAGAGCACCGCAATTGATGGCGACGAAGGGGCCCTGGCTGCGCAGGCTTTCGGCATGAACGCTCTTGGCCACCAACTCCTTGCCGCAACCGGTTTCACCTCGGATAAGTACCGTTGATTGCGTCGGGGCAACTTTGGAAACCAGGCGTCGCACGGCGGCCATGGAAGGGTGATCGCCTATCAATGGCTGCGAGTTGGATTGTTGCTCGACCAGACGCTTGCAGGCATGGTATTGCCGCACCAGTTCGCGGCGATGCAGAATTTTTACCAGGAGCTCTTGGAGTTCCTTCAGTTTGCAGGGTTTGGTCAAGTAATCGCAAGCCCCGTAGCGCATGGCGGCCACGGCGGTTTCCAGCGATTCTTTTCCGGTCAACACAATCGCTTCGGTTTGCGGTGATAGCTCTTTCACCCGCCGTATGACCTCGATACCGTGCATGCCAGGCATGTCCAGATCGACGA
The DNA here is from genome assembly GCA_024743355.1 of bacterium. Lineage (GTDB taxonomy): Bacteria > Planctomycetota > Planctomycetia > Pirellulales > Pirellulaceae > Aureliella. The sequence continues at coordinate 18,478 of JANSWS010000030.1, read as the reverse complement.
TCAAGCAATCGAAGATCGAACCCTGCGCTTCGCGGACCGCGTGCTCACCGTTGGGGCAAACCGTAACTTGATGGCCCATGCGAGGCAATTCCATGCTCATCACCGACTGGAGTGATTCCTCATCATCGGCGAACAGGATTCGCAATCCGGCGTCAGGCTGCTGCTTTGAGGCTGTCATGATTTTCCGAATCTAGTTGGTTAATTGGAAGCACCAGTTCCATCGTGGCACCGCGACCTGGGCCTGGGCTGGATGGGACCAGGGTACCGCCATGGTCTTGAACGATGCGATAGGAGATGGAGAGTCCCAGTCCGGTTCCGCGTCCATCTCGTCTGCGGGTGAAGAAAGGTTCGAAGAGATGTTTCATGACCTCTTCGGTCATGCCACAGCCTGGATCCACCACCCGCAAGGTGAAGCAATGTTGGTTGGCCTCGAGACTGACCTCTACCTGACCTCCGTCGTCGGTGGCATCCAGAGCGTTGGTGAGCAAGTTCAGCACGACTTGTTTGAATTCAGTGGGACTGACCCAGGCGAATACACCGGGCGTACCGACATACTTGAGGCGTCGATTCCGGTACTCGCCCAAGTGTCGCACCAGTTCGCAAACGTCGGCTACAGCTTCATCGATATCGGTCTCTTGTTTAAGCTGCGATTCTCCCAGTCGCGAGAAATCCAGCAGGCGTTCCGTAATGCCCTTGCAACGAAACGCTTCGTCCTGAATGCGCTTCAGGTACTCCCGCAGAATATCGATTTGTTCCGCGTCAAAGACCACGCTTTCAGCGACCTGTGGGCTGGAAGCAGCGGCCTTGTCCGCACCAGCCGAAAGGCTGGCATGCAGTGGCTGATCTTCGGATTCCTCGGCGGCCTGGCTGGGATAGGGCTGTTGCGCGTTGCAGGGGTGCAGAACTTCGTGAAGACGACTTTCCAAGGCCTCGGCACTCCAGGCAATCGAAGCCAGTGGATTGTTGATTTCATGCGCGACACCGGCGGCCAGGAAACCCACGCTGGCAAGTTGCTCGCTGCGGACAACTTCGCGGGTTCTTTGTTGTACCTGCTGGTTGAGGTTGTCACGAATCTGCAAGAAGCGATCCGTCATGCCGTTCATGCCCTCCGCCAACTCGGCCAGTTCATCCTTGGAATCCAAGTGGATTCGCCGCTCAAAGTTGCCTCCGGCGATGGAACGGCAGCCCTCGAGCAGTTCTTTGAAGGGTTGGACCACGGAGCGACGGAAAAACCAGAAGGAGATGGCTACGTTGACCAGCGAGGCAAGTGCGGAGGCGGTGATCACGGCAATCCAAGAGCGGTAGCGCGAACGCATTTCGTCGCGAAAAGTGTCCATCCGCTCCGTCAAAAAATTGGACAACAGACCGAGATCGTTGCTGAGCAGCGCGAGATTGTGAGATGGGTCGACGCTCAATGTCAGGCTGTCATTTTCAATGGATTCGAGCAACTCCAGCATGCCATCGATGGTTTCCAACTCAGGCTGAGTTGTTGCCAACAAAGGATTTCGCACATCGGATTCCCTGATGCGGCCCAGAATATGCCTGCGGTGGTGTTCGAACTCCGTGATCGTGGCTTTCAGCAGGCTCTGGAATTCGCTGTGACGTGATTCCTCGTTGCGTGGAGGAGTATGCATTCCCCAAGCATCAAAGGCCGGTTTCGAAAGTGAGTCACGCAAGGCGGTTACCGATTCGCGGAGATTCCAGATCGTACGAATTTCGGTGGACAGTTCCTGCAGCGTGATGGTCAGCGAGCGATAGGCGTAAACTCCGCGCAGACTGCTGTACATCAGCAACAGCAGCGTAAAGGTCAGCAGAATTGTGCTGTAGAGGATCTTCTTGCGGATCATCATGCGAGACAGCATGCGTGGCTCCAGTACTGACATGAGGTGGCAGATTGCTACCACGACTTGGGACTCAGTTGGCCCAGATTCCCGGGGCTAGCATGTGCCATGCATAAATCCCCAGAACTCCGATTGCCGTAGCCAGAATTGCACGGTACTCGCGATTGCGCCGCCATTCAAACAAGGTCCAGCCTTGAAATGCTTCGGCGGGCGGAAAATGCCGGGGGATAAATCTTGGGACACGCTTGGCGTATGCGGTCCAAGCGTCGCCAAACAGAAAACTCAGCCGCTTCTCTTCAAACAATACTTGGGTCCGATAGAGCAAGCTCATGGGGCCCAGGATGAAGAGAAATGTGGGTAAGTCCCGCAACCAGATCGCGAAGGCGATCATCATCATAAAGGAGCCGATGTAAAGCGGGTTTCTGGTGAGCGCATAGGGTCCGTCATCCGTCACCTCGCGTGATTTATTCAACGTTCCGGCGGACCAGCTGCGAATGGCTAATCCACCAAGCAATAACACCGACGCCAGGAGCGAATAAGCGTTACTGAAATCAAAAGGATTCAGCGGGATTGTGCCGAAGATCAATAAATTGATCAGCAGCAGTCCGATGAAGCCCGCCAGACTGATAGCGATGCGGCGGCGTGCCAGGAAGTTGATCAGCGGCTGAGAAAGCAAATCGCTTCCGTCGGCGGTCCATACTCCAGTTTCAACATTAGCGGACACTTGTGGTTCCTTCCAACGATGTGTCATCAGCCCCGCAGAGCCAGTCCATGATTCTCAACCCATGCTTTCCTGTACCGTGGGTCCCAATCACATGAGTTCCCGTCCCATTGCATTCCGGTCCCGTGAGTTCCAGAACCCATCTGATACCTCTTAAACGTTTGGCGTTCGCCGCCGTTTGCTTCGGTTGTCGGATAGGTTCTTCGTTCAGCTACGGCACCAGTCTTGTCGGTTCCAGTCCTGTCGGTTCCAACCATCTTTGCGGCCTATAGCTCGCTCAGGTCCGCTGAAGCCTTCTCAGCCAGTAGACGCCAATCACCAGCAGCACTATGTTTCCCAGCCACACGGAAGCCACCGGCCAGCTGCCATCCTTGGCATGGCCAAGACCGATGGCGAATACCGGATAATAGACCAGGAGAATAGGCATAAAGCAGGCGCCGAAGCTAGTCCAATGGTCCGCGGATTTCATCCAAATCGAGAACGGGATGGCAACCCATACAAAGAAAAAGCAGCTAAAGCCCTGCGCCCAGCGCCGCCAGGGCTCCACCTGTAGACGTTGCAGTCGACTCTGTCCTTGCAGTATCTGGTTCAAGGATTCATGGGTTTGCTCGTTATCCAGCCAATCGTAGCGGCCCATTCCCAGGCCCAGAGCTGTACGCGCCGCGATGATCTCTTGAGTTTTTTCAATCGTCTCACGCTGCTTTCTTTTCTCAAAAGCAATCTTGCGGATGGGGACCTCCGAGGGATGTCCGCTGGATGTGCCTTTTTTGGTGGCATTGGGCAGAAGGACTTCGTGCACCCACAGTCCGGGGTGCGTGAACTCCGCTTTCTCGCCCTCCATGATGCTGTCCACCATTTCGATGCGGAGTACGTCTTTAACGGGATCCATCGTCAGCCGTGCTGAGCGCGCCGATATGCTGAAGGGCTCGCCATCGCCATCGCCGGTGGTGGTGATTGTTGGCAAGATCAGCTCGCGACCATCTTCACCGATCCCATGTACGTGAATCGACAGACCTTTCTCGGAGGTATAGCTTCCCTGTGTCGACAAGAAGCCATAAACCACCTGTTCAATCGAATGCATGATGACGCGATTGATTCCAGGCTTACCCCAAGAAAAAGCCACGTCGTTGATCCACACCGCCACTAGACTGAGCAGAAAGCTGGCGATGAGCGCCGGTGAAATGATGCGCCAGGGTGGAACGCCCGCAGCCATGACGGCCAATACTTCCGCATCAGCGCTGATTCTGCCGTACACACTGCAGACGGCGAACAGCAGCGTTGCCGGCAAGGCGTACTGCAAAGAGATCGGCAGGATGTAGGGCAGTAACTCGACGATCGCCTTGGGCCCTAAGCCCTGGCTGACTAACTGCTGAGCGATTCCGGCGAGCGAAATTACCGTGGTGAATGCGACCAGCGCAACAAAGAAAAGCTTGAAGATTTCCCAAAGAATGTAAAGGTTGAAGCGTCGCATGCGAGGGAGTCTAGCAACTCGTCGGGTCCGAGAAAATGGCGATCTTCAGCTCCCCTCTTTGTGAACTTCTAAGCTCGAACGGGCAGCATTTCATCCCCGCTAAAGTGCCACCAATCCTCAGGCCCGGCAACCAATGGATCGGTCTATCGACCAGCTGCCTGGGTGGTCCCGTTGCGGGCAAGAGCTTGCAGAGGCTGCCTTTCGGACGGTTGATACATCCGGGATTTGCTTCGCAACGTGGGTTGCATGCAAACTACAGATCGACAGCAGAATCGCCGGCCTGATTCTGTCCACGCTGATTGCGAATTTGACGCATGAGCTCGATGATGATGCGAGATTCAATGGCGACAGCCTGTGCATAATCTGCCGCCTCGGCCTTGGAACAGGCCTGATTAAATCGCCGATCCAGGTCTTCCCAGGGAATGGACCAATTCCGTTCCATGGCGGCTTCCTTCAGTGACTTGATGGTGCCGGCCAATTGCTCAAACAGAGTTTCGTTGGGAACCGCCTTGTACTGGCGGTAGGGGCCATTGCCGTAGCGGGCGGACTCATCCTTGGGGGGCGAGCCTTGCCATAGCACCTGTGCCAAGCCAGTGGCAAAGGCGATCAGCCCCAGCACGGCGATGACAATCGCCAGGGGTGCCAGATTGATCAGCCAGAAGATGAGTGCTAGCGATAGGCAAACGGCGGTTACTACAGCCAGAGCCAGCGAGAACGACTTGCGTTCCGGCTTGCGTTGGATGGCGATCGCCCCCTGCTGACTGGTGGTGATCCCATCGTCGCTTACTTCCACCACAATTGCGGTAATATTGTCGGGCCCACCGCGTAGATTGGAGAGATCGACAAACATCTGTGCGGCTTCTTGAGGCGTGAGCGTCTTGAGCAGGCCGCCGATTTCTTCGTCCGAAATCTGCCCGCTCAAGCCGTCGGAACAGATGAGATAACGATCTCCTTTCTTAACTGGGAAAGGCCCTTCGATATCAATTTCAACATTGGCATTGGGTCCCAGGGAACGTGTGATGACGTTCTTAGGAATCACGCCGCTGCGGGCCGTTTCGTCCGTGACTTCGCCCGCGGCCTGCATTTCCCAAACCAGCGAATGGTCAAAAGTCAGCTGGTAAAGCTGGCTGCCGCGGAGTTGATAAACGCGGCTGTCGCCGACGTGGGCTACGACAGCTCCCTCGGGCAACAAGCATAGGACGCTGCAGGTTGTCCCCATGGAGCGGAATTCAATGTTGGCCTGACCGCGCCGAAAAATCTCGCCATTGGCTTCTGAGATGGCTTTATGCAGGGCTTCCGCGGGAGCCGTGCCTTGAGTCTTACGATAGTGGTGTGGCACCAAATCCACCGCCAGCTCCGAAGCCCTTTCGCCAGCGGCGTGGGCTCCCATGCCGTCGGCGACCATGAACAGATGCCCCCACTTCTGCCAGGCTTCTTTGGTTTCCGAAACCTGCGTGCTCATCGAGTCCTGATTGATGGCTCGGCGCATGCCGACATCGGATATCACTGCAAAATCAACAGTGCTCTTCCAGGGGCGTGAATCAGGCTTTTTCGAGGACTCAGTCAAGAGATGTCCTAAGGCAGGCGGTTCGACAGTCTTTGAGCCATAAGGAGCGTTATTGTACTTTGCGAGCGATTTCGATGTAGTACACGCTAGCATACCGCGCCGCATCTTGCCGGGTGGCGGGAAAAAAGATCATCCCTTGACCGCCAGCGCCGTCTGTTGGACCGTTCTGATAGGCCCGTCATCGGACGCGACCCCCGATCGGCATGGGCCGGCTCTGCCCCGCGCGGATCTCCGCAGCCAGCTTAATCGCTTCCAAAATATTCGTCCGCCGGCACCCATTATTGCAGCTCGTGGAACTGGTCTGGCGATTAAGCGTGGCAGTTTTCTATATTCCCGAGAACTCTCATCCGCGGCAACACGTGGGTTCGTAGGACAGGGCAGAAGATAACACGCCCGGTTTTCCGAGTTTAGCGATCAGAGGGAAGTTTTTTGTACAGTCATAAGCGGGCTTCGCAATTCGGTTGGCAGCTGCTGGCACTCGCCACAATCTTTTGGATTAGTGCGGGTTGCGTACGCCGACGATTGACGGTGCGAACTAAACCTGCTGGAGCCACGGTGTACGTGGACAAGCAACTGATCGGAAGCAGTCCCATTTCAACCTCGTTTACCTACTACGGTACGCGTGAGGTAGAAGTGGTGGCCGATGGTTATCGCACGGAAACGATCTTAAGGAAGATTAAGCCGCCCTGGTATCAACTTCCGGGCATCGATTTTCTCGCTGAAAGTGTGTGGCCTTGGGAGCTACGCGACGAACGTGTTCTGGATATTGAGATGATCCCAAATCAAGTTCCCGTCAGCGAGGAACTTCAATCTCGAGCTGACATGATGAGAATTCAGGCAAACCAGGGCTTGGCCACACCGCTGCCGGAAGTCGAGCAGGCTCCCGTGCCGGTCTTGCCGCAACCAGGCGTGGTACCCGTAACTCCAGCACCGAACAATCCTCTCGCACCCGTGGTGACACCACCGCCGCAAGTTCTCCCTCCCAGCGACATCAATTGGTTTCCCGAACGGATTCCGGAAGTTGGCGGGAGCTATCGCCCGCCCATGGGCGAGGCGCGAAGGCGCGGTGAAAACGATTCCAACGCACGCTAGAGCATTTTCATTTTTGACATATTCGCCGCTCGCTCCGCGATCGTAGCGCTTCGGCCTGAAAACGTATCGATCGCGGAGCGAGCGGCGACTTTCGATCCAGGCGATTACTAAAAATGCCCTGAATACGCATAAACGCTGTTGTAAAACGCAGCGACCTGAGCCGAAAGCCGAACCAGGAATTCAGGCAAGTTGCCGTTCGAGTATGCTGCAGTTCGATCAGTTTGGTGGATCTATTTCACTCCGGCCGCGCTCGGTCGTCCCATCAAGGCTCCGCGGATATCAATCAGCGAAGAGGGATTTCTGGCTGCCTTGTCCGAGAAGACGCGGGCGTCTTCTACGATCGGTTGCAGCCGACGAGTGAGAGTCTCAATGTTCTCCAGCGTACCGATCAGCTTGTAATAAAGTTGATCGTCGTCAATGAGTTTGGAAAGACTGCCTTGGCTGTTGTTGACCCGCAATCCGACTTCGTTGATGGTGGAGGATACCCGCCGCAGATCGGTGATGAGGTTATCCAGGTTTTGAAGCGTGCGGAGGGCGTCGTTGACCACTTGTTCGCCTTGTTGACCAAGGGGTTCGGTGAAGGCGGCCACGTTGTTGATCGTAACCTCAGCGGCTCTACCGGCGTCCTCAAAAGCCTGCAGAGTTGAGTCAGTTTGTTGCATGACATTCGCAGCTTCATCCACCAACTGCGGCAGGCGATTAGCGATCGTCTCCATGGTGGACTTGAGATTCGGATCGCGAAAAACGTCTTCGACAGCCAGCAGCGTGCGGTTGAAGTTCTCGATGGTTCCCTCGGTTTTTTCGACGATGCGTTTCAAATCTCCGTCGCTGCCCGAGATCAGGGTCTGAACGTCGGAGGCAAGCGACTGCACCTGGCCGGCGGCAGCTTCAATGCCGCTGAGGGCCGTGGACATGGAGTCCTGCATGTTCAACAGAGCATCCATGGGATCGGGGGCCACCCGACCCCCTCGCAGAAAGTCTCCATTCTTCAAGTCGGCGGCGGCCAACTGCGACTCGTTGATGTCCAGCAAACCATCCTGCGGGGAACCACCGGTGCCATCGAAGCGATCGATCAAGCTGACCTGCGTGGGAGGGAAGAACTCGACCACCGCATCACCGGTGATCAGCGAGCCCTTGCCGATTCGCGGAAGTTCTCCCGCTCGGACCTTAAACTCGGAATCCAATTCCAGAGTCAGGTCCACGCCATCTTCATCCAACAGCTGCACGCTCTTGACGCGGCCAATTTGCACACCATTCTTGCGGACGGGCGTGTCTGTGGTGACGCCGGGCGCGGCATCAAAGCGGATGGTGACCAGATAGCGCTCGGTGAACAGGTTGGGCGCAGCGCCGAAGAACAGAATCAGGATGATAGCGATTACCATCGAGGCAACCACCAAAACACCTACTCCGAACCTGTAGCCTTGCTCGTCCATGAATCTAGGCTTTCCTTGTGGATGCTACGAAAACGTTCTCGGCACTACTCGGGTTTATGGACAATTGTCCTGTTTTCAGTTCAATTCGACTGGCGTCCGTAATACTGCGAAACATCCGGAGTTTCCTGGAAACCACGGATTTCACTGCGTCGCATTTCCATCAGCCGTTCGCCTGCCTCACCCCGTACGAACTGACTGACGCGGCGATCCGAGGTGGTCTCCAGGCCCTCGGCTGGACCGTCGTACAGTATCTGATTTTCCCCTCTCTCCAGGCGAGCAAATGGATACAGCATGACGACCCGGTCGGCGACTTTTAGAGCTGTTCGCATGTCATGCGTAATCACCAGACTGGTAACGTTCAGGTTCTGGCGGGTTCTGAGAATCAACTCGTTGATGACGTCGCTCATGATGGGGTCCAGCCCGGTAGTGGGCTCGTCGTACAGTACGAGTTCGGGCTCCAGCACCAGGGCACGGGCCAGGCCGACGCGTTTCCGCATGCCCCCGGAAAGTTCAGCGGGGCGTTTGGCGGCTACGTTGTCCGGCAAACCAACTTGAGCCAGACCATTGCTGACAATGCGTCGTAGCTGGGATCCCGATGCCACTCCATGTTGGACCAGAGGAAAGGCGACGTTGTCGCCTACGGACAAGCTGTCAAAAAGTGCCGCATTCTGAAAGACAAACCCGAACTTGCGACGCAGAGCAGTCATTTCCTTCGCGTTCAGCCGATGAATGTCCTGGCCTTCGTACAGCACGTTGCCACTGGTGGGTTTGATCAGACCCACCACTGACTTGAGCAACATGGTTTTTCCACATCCGCTTTCACCGATGATGACCAGGGTCTGTCCGCGCGGAATACTTAAATTGATCCGCTGCAGAATGGTCTGTCCGGCGAATTGCAGGGTCAAGTCGCGCAGCTCCACCAGGGGCGTGTCTCGGGACACGCTGGATTCGGAAGGGCTGCTGGTAGGTTCTGCGGTGGTGGTCATGAACGAGTTAAATCAGTCTTGCTCCATGGGGCCAGATCGCGGTGTACACCGCGTCTAGGAAGATGTTGAGCAGCAGATCAATTGCCAGAATGATCACAAAGCTAAAAACAAAGGCGGCTGTGGCGGCACGGCCGACGCCTTCGGCCCCCGGCTCGCAGTGGAAGCCTCGATAGCAACTGACAATGGCGATGACGCCACCGAAAAAGAAGCTTTTGAAGATTCCCATAAAAAAGTCCCAGCCTCCCACAAATTGTCGGCTGTTGTTCAGGTACTGGTAGTGATCGATACCGAGCATAATAACGCTGTAGAAGTAACCGCCCACGATTCCCATGAAATCGGCCATGATGGTCAGGGCAGGAATGAGCATGATGCAAGCTAAAAAGCGAGGAACAACCAGGTAATGAATGGGGTCTGCCCCCATGCTGGTCAGCGCATCGATCTGCTCGGTAACGCGCATCGTCCCCAGCACGGCCGCCATTGCGCTACCGACTCGGCCGGCCAGCATTGTTGCGGCCAGCACCGGTCCGAGTTCGCGAACCAGCGACATGTTGATGACAGCTCCCAGGCGACTTTCCAGTCCAATGTTGTGAAATTGCGCGTAGCTTTGAACGGCTAGAACCATGCCAATAAACGTGCCGGTCAAGGCGACCACAGGCAAGCTCAGCACGCCGACGTAATAGAAGTTCGGCAGAATGGTGCCCCGGCGGGGCAGCGCGCTGAACATCCAGCGAAACATATGCCCCGCAAAGATCGCCATGTCACCCAGCGTGACCAAGGCATCGACGACCATTTCGCCCCAATCGCTCAGCCAGCGGTAGAGCGTGGGAGGCAACTTGGCTCCGCGATAGATGCGACGGGGATTGGGCACAGACGACACGTTCGACTCCTTGGTAAGCGGCGGTGCAGCCGTCAACTGGTAACTATCTGTTGTGGCCCCCAGATCTGCCACCCAGCACTCAGATCCCCCGATGCGAAAGGTCCCGCAGTCGGGCTGATGTCCGTGAAGGCCACTTGTGGATCCCCACATCGAAGATCCGCCCGCGCGCTGTTAATCTGTATCGGTCGGGCAGGCCTTGACACTCCAGCGGCTCTTCAGCGTTTCGCCACCGAATGAAAGACAGCAATTTGGCTCCTATTCGTTTTGACATCATTTCACTGTTTCCGGAAATTTTTCCCGGCTACCTCGGAGAGAGCTTGCTAGCAAAGGCCATTGATCGTTCTTTGGTGGAAGTGCATGTGCACAATATGCGTGACTGGTCCAAAGACAAGCACCACAAAGTGGACGCGCCGCCCTATGGCGGTGGGCCGGGTATGTTGATCTGCGTGGAACCCGTGGTGGAATGCGTGGAATCTGTGCGGGCCATGAGCGACGATCCCGGCGAATTGCTGATCATGAGTCCCCAAGGAGAAACTCTGAAGCAAGCGGTGGTACAAGAGCTGGCCACCCTATCCAGAATGATCTTGATTTGTGGGCGTTACGAGGGCTTTGATCAGCGGGTGATCGATATCCTGCAGCCGCGGGAAATCAGTCTGGGTGATTTCGTGCTGAATGGAGGCGAGGTCGCGGCGATGGCCATCGTCGAATCGACCATTCGCTTGATCCCCGGCGTCTTGGGCGATAAGCGGAGTAGCGCGGAGGATTCGTTCAGTGATGAAGCGCTGCTCGAATTTCCTCAGTACACACGTCCACGCGAGTATCGCGGGCTGCAGGTTCCCGAAATCTTGCTCAGCGGCAATCATCAGGAAATCGCCCGTTGGCGCACCGCTCAGCGCATCGAACGTACCCGACAACGCCGCAGCGATCTGCTTTAAGCCAAACAAAAATTTGCGTCGAAGGGCCCGCAAAGCACTGACATCAGCAAGGAGAGCCATCGCTTGGACGCGAGTTATGGCATGGTCCGTCTGGCAACGCTAGCTTGCGATATTGCCCTTGCGGTAAGCCAAGTATGCAGCCAAACTCCCGCCCAACTCAGTAACCGCAAGTTCATGCCTTTGGGAGGGAATCCAATGGCAACTTTTGTCTTGTCCGCTTTGTTGTTGGCCGGTGTCGGAAATTCCGATGTCACTCTGCTCTTTTTCACGGCCGATTGGTGTCAGCCCTGTGCTCAGATGCAGCCGAATCTGCAGCAGCTGTACGGCGAAGGCTGGGATGTACAGCGAATCGACGTTGATCAGCATCCCGAGCTAGCGCAGAAGTTTCAGATTCAGAATTTGCCGACGGTGGTGATCCTGGCTAGTGACCAGGAAGTTGACCGAGTTGTCGGCGTCGCATCCTACGCTGAGCTTGCCAAGCGCTCCACACGAGCGGCTGCCCGCAGTGGTGCATCGCGGCTAGCTACCAATTCGCCGACACCCACGGCTCATCCCCAAACTCCGGGGACGCAGCAACAGGGAACACAGCCGATCGTCAGAGGGCAATCCCCGGGCGTCGCAGCCACAGCGTCCGCGGTGGTCTCATCCGCCGCAGCCACGCGGCCTCGTACACCCAGTTTTCCCAAGACCGAGGCGGCAACCCTGGTCAGCCCTTCTGTTTCTCCAGCAGCGGCCGGCAGTGCCCCAGCCATGACGCTGGAACAGGCGATGGCCAAAGCAGCCGCGGCAACGGTTCGCATTCGAGTCGATGAAGGGCAGACAACCGCCCACGGAACGGGAACCATCATCGACGTGCACGGCCAGGAAGCGCTGGTGTTGACCTGCGGTCATCTCTTTCGCGACATGCAGCCGGGTAGCCAGCTTTCAGTCGACTTGTTCGCCGGCACTCCGCAAGAGGTCAATCTGGCAGCGGCTCTCATTGACCACAAGGCGGATGAAGAAGACATTGGCTTGATCAGCTTCAAGTTGCCAGTTGCCGTTGAACCGGTTCAGCTTTTACCGCGTGGAGAGCCACTAAGGATTGGTCAGCGAGCGTTCAGCTACGGTTGCGACCATGGCCAGGATCCAACTCGCCGAGATACACATATCACTAACATCAATCGGTACGTCGGAGCAGCTAATGTCGAGATTGCCGGAGCACCAGCGGTCGGTCGCAGCGGCGGTGGCTTGTTCGACGTTCAAGGTCGCCTCATCGGCGTGTGCAATGCCGCGGATGCCAACGACGACGAAGGTATCTATGCGGCGGCGGACGTGATTTACGACCAGATAGAGCGGCTGGGTATGACCCACCTCTTCCAGCCTGATTCGACAGCGGCGGCTCCCGTCCAGTTCGCTAGCCAGGCTACTCAGGTAAATCCCACGACACCGGCGGACCCATTGCAGTGGCCGGATGAAGACCTGCAGGACAGTGGCAATCCCGTCGTCCCAGCTTTGGCTAATTCCGGGGCTGCCCAGACCGAGCAGGTGATCTGTATCTTTCGTGACAAAAGCGGTCAGAGCCGTATGCTAACCATCGATACGCCCAGCCAAGAGCTGATTCGCACGATTGAAGGCGCGGTGGTTGCCCAGCAGTAGCCGCAGGGTCCGTGCCAGGACATCAATGGTTGGCGGAAGCATCCGCTGGCGTGGTGTCAGATCCGGGCTGCGGGTTGATTCCGCGGCTCGCCCACAATACCAATAGTCCCATGGTCAAAATGGGCGGACCTTCCAACCACGTCCAGAACCAGGGCATCGGTATTCGCAGATCCACCGCCAGCAGCAGGGCTCCCAGAACGACATTCAGACCGCCGATCATCCACACAAAGGGGAGATAGCGGTGTACGTTGGTGGAAGCTAGCAGAACCAAACATCCATGGGCGAAATACATGGCTGACAAGGATCGAGCCAGATACTCGAAGATCGGTTGGTCTGGAATCTGGCCCAGCCCCAGCCAAGCATGGATCGCATTCATCCAACTCAGCGGGAAAAAAACAGGCACCACTGCCAGACACACCGAAGCCCCAATGATGCGTAAGAGCCAGGTAGCAATGACGGCATAGCGTTCAGGTGTCATGATGGGCAGGGCGGTGGATGGGAAACTGGCGTACCATGAAATGCTGGAATCTCTATAATTTTGGACCGCGGGAAAGACCTGGCAAGAGCCGCCGATTGTGCGTTGGGCCAACACTCAGGGCTCGTGCCGTCAATTCCGAAGCGTTAACGAGGGATCCCCGCCGCGGCGACACATTGTCCGGATGAGTCACCCGCAACGGTGCTTTCGCGTTTACGCCGCATGATGAGTCATGGACAACAAGACGGTGAGAGATCATGCCCCCTATTCCAGCTCGCTCCCGGCGAGTTGGTTTCTGGCCCAAGTTTGATTCTGGATGTGAACGAGACGGAGACTCTTTCATGGCTAGTGTATCGCCTACCACCGAGCAAACATCGGTTCCTTTAAGCCCCGTAATGATGACAGAAAACACCAAGATCCGCGTCTATAACACTCTGACTCGCCAGAAGGAACCTTTTGCTACCGTCGAGCCCGGCAAGGTAGGAATGTACCTGTGTGGTCCCACGGTTTATGCGGAAGCCCACATCGGCCATATGGTGGGTCCCGTAATTTTCGACACGATCAAACGCTACCTTGTGTACAGCGGTTACCAGGTTTATTGGGTGGTCAATATTACGGACGTGGATGACAAGCTAATCGCAGCGTCCAACAAACGTGGCATCCCCATGTCGCAAGTAGCCACGGAAATGACCATGGACTACCTGGCGAATTTGCAAGCCTTGGGTGTCGATCAGATCGACGCCTTGCCACGGGCTACCGATAACATGGACGAGATTATCCACTTCATCGAAGAACTCATTGCCGGCGGCCATGCTTATGCCAGTGACGGGGATGTGTTCTTCGATGTCACGAGTGATTCCGAATATGGTCAGCTCAGCAATCGCTCGGTAGAGAGTCAACAGGGAGAAGGCGGCGGCGCCGCTGCCAAGAAGAGATCGGCAGGCGATTTTGCTCTGTGGAAATCGGCCAAAGCCGGCGAACCCAGCTGGGATAGTCCCTGGGGCAAGGGGCGGCCGGGCTGGCATATTGAATGCTCGGCCATGAGTCGCAAGCTGTTGGGTAAGACCTTCGACATTCACGGTGGCGGCTTAGACCTGGTGTTCCCTCACCACGAGAACGAACTGGCGCAGAGTCGCTGTTGCCATGGTCAGCCGATGGTCCGCTACTGGATGCACAACGGGCTCATGCAACGTTCCGGAGCCACCGCTAAGCTGGGAGGAAAAGCAGATCGCCAGCAACCCACGGATGCGGCCTCGAACAAGATCAGCCGCAGCGCGGGCGACGGCGGACTGGCGCAATTGATCGAACAGCAGACGGGAGATCGGATCCGCTTCTTCTTGCTTCGCTCGCATTACCGCAGCACGATCTTATTCGGTGATGAGACGTTGGAGGAAGCCGGCCAAGCCTTGAATGCTTTCTACCGCCTCATTCAACGCTTTGAGCGGCTGACAGAAAAGTCTTTCTACGAAAGCGTGGCTTATGCCCGCGATCGAATCAGTGGAGACGCGGCCCTGGCAGCCGCCAGCACTCCACTCCTCAAGCAGTTGGCCGAATTGCGAGCGTCGTTCCTAGACAAGATGGACGATGACTTCAACACGGGTGGTGCTGTTAGCGAACTGTTCGAAATGGCGCGTTCGATCAATCGATTCGTGGACGAAGCCAAGCTCGAGGATGCGAAACAGCGGTCCGCGGAAGATCTGGAGATTTTCACGAAGGCGATGGGAGTGCTGCGTGAACTCGGAGCTATTTTGGGGCTGTTCGTCAAGCCTCCCAAGGCGTCTGCCGACGAGGGCAGCGGCGAAACGCTGGCTGGTCTCATGGATCTGTTGATCAAGTTGAGAGCTGACGCGAGAGCGAAAAAGGACTTTGCTACGTCCGATACCATCCGCGATGGCTTAAGTGAACTTGGGATCACGCTGCAGGACTTGAAGGACGGTACGACCTGGGAGAAAGCCTAGCAGGCCACAGCTCATTTTGAGAGTAGGGATCGATGGAGCGTACAACCAGCAACGGATGGATAACACTGGGAATAGATCCGGCTCTCGGAACCACGGGATATGGATTGCTGCGGGTTTGTGGAACCACGATCGAAGTGGTGGACGCCGGCGTGATCCGATGTCGACGAGATCGGCCATTGCCGGAACGCCTGCAGGAACTCAACGATGGCATGGTCGAAGTCTTGCAGGATCACAATCCCGATTGCGTGGCCATCGAAGAGCTCTACTCGCATTATGATCGGCCCACTACGGCTATTTTGATGGGGCACGCTCGGGGCGTTATTCTTCTGGCCGCCGCCCGGGCTGGGCTGGAAGTCTCATCCTATGCGGCTACCAAAGTAAAAAAAACATTGACCGGTAATGGCCGAGCGCCCAAGAGCCAGATGCAGTTCGCGGTACAACATCAGCTGGGTCTGAAACAGTTGCCGGAACCTGCCGACGTGGCCGATGCCTTGGCCATCGCGCTGACTCATTGTCAGAGCTCGCAGGGAATGCAGTGGTTGAATAGTGGACCCGCGAACAACCTCCTTTCGCTCGATAAATTGCCCTAGATATTCCGGATCGATGCAAGGAATCCGTGGTGAGCTAAGCCTCACCCTTGGCCGCCTTCGCAATGCAATATCTCGGTAACAGATTTTCCGTTCTCAACATCCCAGTGCACTGAAGACTCAGCCATGATTACCAAGATCCACGGCAAACTCGTGGGACTAACCGAAGAAGTTGCGACACTTTCCATTCCACCGATGGAGTACGAAGTTCTCATTGCTGAATTTACTCGCCGTCATTTGCAAGCCCAGCGAGAGCGCGAGATTGTGCTGCATACCATTCACTACCTGGAGGGCAACGTCAGCACGGGAGGGCGATTGACGCCGCGGCTGGTAGGCTTTCTCAATACCGCGGAGCGAGACTTTTTTGAATTGTTCTGCTCCGTGGATGGGGTGGGTGTGAAGAAGGCCTTGCGAGCCATGACGCAGCCCGTTCAAGATACCGCGGTGATGATTGAGCAACAGGATGCGAAAGGGCTCTCGAAGCTGCCGGGGATCGGTCCGGCCACGGCCGAGAGAATCATCGCCAAACTTCGGAGAAAGATGCCCAAGTTCGCACTGCTCGTTCGCCGCGATGTGCCTCAAGGCGCTGAGGAGCATGTACAGTCGGGAGTCGTGGAAGAGACTTTCCAAGCCCTATTGGCCCTAGGCCATGGTGAAGCCGACGCGCGACAGTTGATTGAACAAGCTCTGGCCAGCGGCGGCAAATTCAAGGATACCGAAACACTGATCCAAGAAATCTACAAGAAGCAGTTCGCCGGCTAAAATCGGATTGGATGCAGAAGTTAGTTGGACAGCGCCACATTCGATTAGCCAGAAATCGTGTTATCACAGTTAACCAAGGAATTGCCAGGAGCTTTATCGAAAGTGGCGCTGTCCAATTAGGTCAGCTCTATGCGCGTGAGTTGGTCGCCATAGCTTAGTGTGCCGGTGGATCCAACAATCGAATCAGCAGCGTGGCGGCGATCAGGTCGGCTGTTGTGCCTGGGTTACGAGGATTTCTTCCGCGTCTCTCAGGGTCGCTACATAAAAATGTATGTAGCCGCTGATAGGCAGCAAGTTCATAGACCTCGCCCTGCCTATCTTCGATATCAGCCCACAGTGCCCGCGATCTTTGCTGCACTTCAACGGCCGCTTCCGGTCCCAGTTTGCGGGTGATCAGCCCATCGGGTTCCTGCGCCAGCCAGCGTATTTGCAATCGACAAATGGCGTTATCGACGGAACCTGACCGCGTGAGTTCTTCCTCCAGCCAGGGCAGAAGAAGGTTGAGAATATCGTGGAAGTCGTTGGTGTATTGGCGGGCAACGGCGTCGAACGTGGCAACCTGGCGCATGGCCTGCAGGAGGTCCTTTGGAGCAGCGGCTCGCACGTCATTCTCGGCCTGCGTCCCCAGTCCACCGGGTTGCGCCAAGCGAATCGCATGGTAGGTATCTTGGCTGTCTTGAGGCGTAAGTTCCTGTAAGACTTGACGCAGCGCGGCAGGCCAATCGCTATCCGGGGTCCAAGCTTTGGCGATAGGGGCGAACAGCATGAGTGTGCCCAGATTAGTGTTGCAGCCGACGCGAGCTTGGGTGCGGCGGACGGCGTCCAGTAGAATCTCGCCCACTGACTTCTGCTGGGCCCCGATGAAGCTCGGCTGAATGGCCATGGCGCTGGCCGAGAAATGGTGGAATTCCATATCCCGAAAACTGCATTGAGGGTGGACGTTGCCGGCTTTGGGCGACGATGCTTCCAACAAACAGGCTAGCGTCACGGCTTCCGGCAATTGCCATGCCCGGTCCAGTGGAAACATTGCTGCAGGTCGATGGCCGCTCATGGAGCCGAAAGGCACTGGTGAACGGCCTCGATCACCTCGTCCGCCGCCTCTTCCATCACATAGTGGCCGACGTCTTCCAACCGCGTTGTTCGTGCTTGCGTGAAGATATTCTCAAAGCGTTCCAGGCACTCTGGGCGAAAACACCAATCCTGCATGCCCCATACGATGTGAACGGGTCGGTTGGAAAAAAGCTCGAGCCCCTGTTCGATGTTGGACAATAGCTGCCAGGTCGGCTGGTTCTTGCGAGTCGGGATGTCTTGTACAAAGCGGGCGATGGCGATCCGCGAATTCCAGTCGTCATAGGGTGCGATCAAGCCGGCCGCGACTTGTGGATCCAAGGCGGGCAAGCGGTGCAGCGTTTGGGTCAGAGCCGCTCTCGCGAACAGATTGAGTCCTCGCATGGCAAAGTTGCCGATGCCGGGTATGCGGCAGGCGGCAATCCGCCACGGAATATAGGGTGGTGGAAAGGCAGCTGTGTTCAACACCACAAATCGATCGATGCGCGTCGGTAACTTCAACGCCGCTCCAAATCCAATCGCTCCGCCCCAATCATGCACCAGCATCAGTACACGCTGTAAGTTCATTTGTTCAATGAACCTTGCCAGATTGCCGACATGCCTCTCCAGCGAATAAGGATAGTTTTGAGGCTTGTCACTCAAGCCACAACCGACGTGGTCGATCGCGATCACGCGGGTGTTCTCGCTGCAATCGGTCAGAATACGACGAAACGTGAAGGACCAGGTGGGATTGCCGTGCACGCATAGAATCGTAGTCTCCGCGTCTTGCGGCCCACGCTCCACGTAATGTAAACGCACGGATTCGGTCGAAGTCTCCGACTTCGGAATTTCCAGAAATTTCGATTCAAAAGGATAGAGCTCTTCCCAAGAGGCCATCCGCTATTCCAACGCGAAGAGTGTTGCAAACTCGATAATCAACTCGCCAACCGGCAATTGCGGCCGAAGTATAACCGCTCTAGGCCTACCTGTCGTCGGGACAGACGGTCTGCGAACTACCCTTCAGGTATCTGACATCGGCCGTTGGTGGGAGCGTGAACTATGATAAGGCGAGCGGCAGATGAAAATTTACC
>JANSWS010000371.1 GCA_024743355.1 bacterium | reverse complement strand
TTTTAAATCGCTCCATAGCACGGCGATGTTGCGCAAGTGTTTCAGATGACTTTCTCCGTCGTCGCCCGGAAAGCTCCAAACTTTGAAGCTGCCACTTTGAGCCACACTTACCGGGGAAAATGAGGCATCGACTTGTGTGCCAAGGGGCATGCGAGTGATTCCAGTTTGCTCAAGCAAGTACTCGGCAGTTTCTACCGTGCTCGCGTAAGCTTCCACAGGTAATTGTGAATGAGAGATGATGAAGCTCTTTTCGTTGGCCATGGCACGGCGGGCGAATTCCAGGAAGGGTTCCATTTGCGTCGCGTCGACACGACGACGGTCCCTATCGATCTGGATGCTGGCGTAGATGGAATCAGCGGCGACAACAGCGCGGATCTGCTGCACTGATTGCGGGTCCTTCAGAATCTCTCGGACGGCACCGTAACCCGCGCTGAAACATGATACATCGATGCGTTTCCATGGAGTATCCGTAGCGAAATGCCCTTCCGCTGCTAACTGACGCCGTACATGTTCCAGCAGGTAAGCGAAGAGCTGTCGGTTCTCAAACGGTTTGCGATAGGCGCTCGATAACCCTCGGCAGTTGACAGTAACCAAAACGTCGCTTGGTTTGGCCTGAAGAAAATTGCCGGCGGTGGTAGCCGGGGCACCGTGAAAGTGGATCAGCAGCGATGGTGGCCCTTGCCCCGGTTGGTAATCGCGGGAAACAACCACAGTTAGATTCAACTGGGCGAATTCGTCCGGTTCTACTGGGCCCCTGCCCCACAAGTAACCGGACGAAATGGCGAGCATACACACCACGAAGATCAGCCTCAATGCATCCGGCATGCGAGACAGCGCTCCTCAAAATTCGATTCGTTACGGAGTCCGGGAAGTTACTTGCCTGGTGAAATGCTAGGTTAATGCGGCGAAGTGGGCATCAATCGACGCATGATAATTGGGCAAGGCCGAGTCTGAAATCCAGTCTTTCAAGGCCGTTTCGTCTTCCACGGAACCAAAGGTTCCGGGATTGAGTTTCTTGTCCATCTCTTGATTCACAACTTCGGCAATCTTGATCCCTTGGTCGATGAGCGTATCGCGGATTGCGGGATCTGCCTCGGATTCCAGCAGCTTGTTCACATGTTCGGCGACTTCGGCCGTGATATCGACGTGTGTCTGTTCGTGCAGTCTGAGGGTTCTGACGGCCCGCGGTCCCTTTTCGTTCAATTCTTTGATGTGATTCCTGTACGTGTCGATATTGTGCTGGAGCATCTTGACTTGCTCTTCGGCCATCTCGAGCACGGCTTGTGCCTCCCGTTTCTCGCTCGGGGTTTGAGCTGCCTCCAAGTTATTCTTCGCATCGTCACGCTTCCTCTTTGCCTCGACGATCGCCTGCTCTTGCTCTTTCTGCGCCTCAGCGGTGGACTTTTTGTCGTCTTCCATTTCATTCAGCTTGGTGATCATTTCCTGGGATACGGTCGGGCCTTCAAAGACCGTTGTCGCTTTGGTGCTGGCCGTGTTTCGATCCAGAGTTGAGCCCACCTCACCCAGTTCGCCCTCCGTTGGAGTTGCCGAAATGGGCCATACCGCTACCCATTTACCACCCACAAGTTTGACGGGCTCGCTGAATTTCTTGCCTTTGTAGGTCTTGAGTGAAGATGCGGGAGGATCGGCTGTCTGTGCAGGCGCAAGTACGGCGCTGCCATCAAGCACCAGTGCTTCGACTTGACGGATCACCTCGCGATCGCTGAGCCGAAATGTTTGCAGGCCAGGAGAAGATCTGGCCAGAGACAATCGCAGGTCTTGTACCGCAACTGGGTCACGCGCGGCACGCTCCAATACCTTCCGGACGTCCTCCGAATCGTAATCAGGAATGACGTCATGAACGTCGCTCGTAAGTACGCGAAATGAAGACTTCATCAACTCGACTCCAGATTCGCCTGGCGGCACCATGGCGACGCTACGCACGCGGATGCGTTCGCCTGGGCAATTCGGCTAGGGCACGCAGAACGGGATTTTCTTGCCCGCTGAGGCAGTTGCTACGGTTTCTAACAGCCTGCCGTTTTTGTTATCGCCCGGCGGTCCGGAAAGTAGCCCGGAAACTGTGACTTTTGGAAGAGATTTTGGTAGCTCTTGCCCCCGCTCTCTATGCCTTCCGCGAGCGGATCACCCATGAGAAAGGCTTTCTAACGCGGTTGCAGCTCGTGTAGAATATTCAGGATGGGGATGCGACAAGTCAGCCATTCGACCGGATTTGGATGGCGCAGCGACCCTATCGCTGACTCGCTGATCCAGCACCCCACCCCGCCTGAAAGATCCCTCATGAGAACCGAGATTCACGGTGATTGCAAGTCAACTTCGCAACCTTGGAAGACTTTGCAGGCCCACGGCGTTGGGTTTGCTTGTATTGGCCCTCTGGGGCTGGTCGCCTTGGGTGGTTTCACCCAGGCTGCATGCACAGCAAGTGCTTTCCTTTCTCGATCAATACTGCATCGATTGCCATGCGGGTGGCGGCGCGGAAGCCGGTATCGCGTTGGACGGCTTTGCGACGGAGCCAGATTTTCTGGGATCGGGAAAGAATCTACTGCGAGTGCTGGATGTTGTTCAAGAAGGGCTGATGCCGCCGGTTGACGCATTGCAACCTGAGCAACGAGAGCGAGTGCAGTTTACGACCTGGATCAAAGACAATTTGCTTTCGGATCAGTTCTTCAAAGACCTGCCATCGCCGGCCGTTGTCATTCGCCGTCTGAATCGGCAGGAATACAACAACACGCTGGGGGATTTGCTCGGCTTGAAGATGGATTTCGCGGAGGACTTTCCGCCGGACGACATTGGCTTTGGCTACGACAATATAGGTTCCGCTCTGAATGTTTCGCCGGTGCATGTGGAACGCTATCTAAATGCCGCGGAGAGAGCGACGCAGTCCGCGATCAAGGCACCGGATGTGGAGTCCATGCCGCCGGTGGAATTGATCGGACTGAGAACTTATCCTCTGCCTCCGGACGGCGTTGTTGAGTTTGAACATCATTTGCAGCCAGGTCGGTACATGGCGGACTTCAGCTTGGTTCGCGCCGGTATTAGTGAATCGGTCAAGCCGCCCAGGATGTTCGTCAGCTTCGGAACCGATTTTCGAAGTATCGATGCGGCGAAGGTTCAGGACGAAACTGTTGTCTATCGATTCTGGTTAAGTGTGTTTCCCGGCGACGGCAAGGTTCAAGTTTCCTTGGCCGAAGAACAACCCATGGATGAGTTGGTGGTATCAACGGATTCCGGCGACAATGTTAGCGGGGACAAGCGTTACGGTAATAATGTTGGCTTGCATGTGGATTCATTGGTGGTCAGGGGACCTCTGCCAGCCGATGCCAAGTCGGATCCATCGTTCGCGAAGTCATGGCTTGTGCAACCCGAAGCCGGAGAGCTATCGCGACTAGAATGTGGCCGCGAGACTGTAGAGCGTTTTGCTTCGGCCGCCTTCCGACGTCCCGCGAGCCAGGAGGAAGTGGATCGCTTGATGCAGATTTTTCGCCAGGCGCATTTCCAGGGCGAGAGCTACGAGCGTGCGGTGCAAATTGCAATGACCGCGGTCCTGGTTTCACCTCAGTTCCTGTATCTGGTGGAACCCGAATTGGCTGAGACTGACAGGCAGCTGACGGAATTCGAATTGGCCAGCCGTCTGTCCTATTTTCTCTGGAGTACGATGCCCGATCAGGAGCTGTTGGCCGAGGCATCGCATGGAACTCTGCGAAGCCATCTCCAGCAGCAGGTCACACGCATGTTGGCGGATGACAGGTCGCAGGCCTTTGTAGCAAACTTCGTTGGGCAATGGTTACAGCTTCGTAATCTGGCGGGAGTTGCACCAGACCAGGAAGTTTTTCCCGAGTTCAGTTCGCAGCTAGCTCAGGACATGCGCCGGGAGACCGAGAACTTCTTTGCCCATGTTCTGCGGGAGAACCAGAGTGTGTTGCAGCTGTTGGACTCCAGCTTTACCTTTTTGAACGATTCTCTGGCAAGGCATTATGGAATCGATGATATCGAGGGTGATGAATTTCGACGGGTCGATCTGCCGAATCGTATTCGCGGCGGCATTCTAACCCAAGCAAGTATTCTGACCTTAACCTCGCACCACAATCGAACGTCGCCGGTGAAGCGTGGGCAGTGGATCCTGCAGCAGTTGCTGGGCACGCCACCGCCGCCTCCGCCTCCGGACGTGGCTGCCTTAGACGAAAGTCCCGAAGCCGCCAAAACCGGTTCCTTGCGAGAGAGGCTCGAACTGCATCGCTCGTCTCCCGAGTGCGCCTCCTGCCACAATCAGATGGATCCGCTCGGATTTGGCCTCGAGAATTTTGACGCCATAGGCCGATATCGCGAAATGGATGGTGAGTTCGAGATCGACGCTTCCGGCGTCCTGCCCGGCGGCCGAGGATTTGAAGACGTGCAAGAGCTAAAGCAAGTTTTGATGTCGACAGCCAGTCGACGTTTTACTTGGTGCTTGATTGAGAACATGCTAACGTATGGTTTGGGGCGATCGCTGGAAGCTCAGGACTACTGCACCGTCGAGGCAATTCGCCGAAGGTTGGTCGAGAACGAATTTAAGATTCAACAGATTGTTTTCGCGATCGTCGAAAGCGATGCCTTTCAGAGACGTGGTGTGTCACGCTAGATGAACAGAACGGGCGGCCAGCCGCTCGGTCCATCCAAGCCGGCCATCTGCTGGGACGTTTCGACTGGCTAAGATTTTTCGTTTTATGGAATCACCTGCAGGATCAAGCTGAGGTTGTTATGAAGCACAAGAATGGTTTCAACCGTAGAAACATGCTGCGAGGTGTCGGTGCGGCGCTGGCTTTGCCATGGTTGGAAGCCTTTGATACAAGTTCGGCACTGGGGGCTACTTCGGCCAAGCCTCCGGTGCGGATGTGCTGCTGGTACGTTCCAAACGGCATGCATCTACCCGCTTGGTTTCCACAGCAACCCGGCGTGCTGGTTGAGTTGCCCGAGTCCTTGCAGCCCTTGTCGTTTGCCAGGGAATATCTGAACACGTTTCGCGGCTTGACGCACAATACCGCAATGACGAATGGTGACGACGAAGGCTGTGGCCACGGACAGGGATCCGCCAGCTTTCTCACCGGTGCCCAGGCTTATCGATCTCAGGACGATGTACGCGTCGGGATTTCAGTGGACCAGTTGTACGCACAGCGGGTTGGCAATTCGACATTGCTGCCTAGTTTGGAACTGGGCTGTGAGTCGCCGCGTTCCGGTAATGCATTCGGTTACAGCGGAACCTACAAAACGCACATCTCCTGGCGATCGGCGACGTCGCCGGCTCCCTACGAAATCAATCCGAAAATCGTATTTGATCGTCTCTTCACGCAGGGAGCCAGCCAAAACGCGGCCACCACGATTGCCGAGCGGGATTTCTACCGGAAGAGCATTTTAGATTATGTCTTAGAGGACACGCGGCGGGTGCAGAAGAAAGTAGCTTCGTCCGATCAACGCAAGCTCGATCAGTATTTGACCAGCGTTCGCGAAGTGGAACGGCGGATTCAGAACGCCAGCCAGCAAGTTGACGTTTCCGGTCGCGGTTATGTGCGACCCGAAGGTATACCGGATGATTTTGATGCACACCTGAGATTGATGTGCGATTTGATGGTACTGGCCTTTGAAACGGATAGCACGCGAGCGATTTCGTTCATGTTGACTAAGGAAGCTACCGACCGCAACTATCCCTGGCTTGGGTTTACGGATGGGCACCACGAGTTGTCGCATCATGGGAACGACGCGGAGAAGCATCGTAAGCTTCGAGCGATTGATCGCTACCATGTGTCCATGCTGGCTTACACGGCTGAGAAGATGATGTCCGTGGAAGAGGCCAATGGTACGAATCTGCTTGAGAACTCCATGATTTTGTTTGGTAGCGGCATTAGCGACGGTGATCGCCATGATCACGTGAACCTGCCGGTGATTCTTCTCGGCAAGGCGGGCGGTTCGCTACCGAGCGGACAGCACTTGGATTGTCGCTACGAGACTCCCATGTCCAACCTGTTATTGTCCATGCTGCACCATGCGGATGTGCCGGTGGAGCGATTCGGCGACAGCACGGAACCTCTTGCTGGACTGTCGTAATGCTGGCTCTCTTTGCATGCCGTTGTGCTTCCATGAAGTTGCTCAGCTGCGTTCTCGTAGCTGGGCTCTGGCTGCTGGATGGCGGTTGGCTGCCAGCCCAATCGGATATCTCTCGAGCTGGTAAGACAGCGGAGCAAAGCACCTCGGCTGTACCGACCGCAGCAGGATTGCGCCAGGTTCTCCGCGACGGTTCTGTCGATGAGCGGCGATTGGCGGCAAAGCAAACGCGTGATCTCTCGCGCGAGGACCAGATCGACTTGCTGCCCGACATGATTGATCTGTTGCGTCACGAGAATGACGGCCAGATTCGCCTATCGCTATTTGACACCTTGATGGAGATGGGGCCCGCTGCTGAGAGGGCCGTGCCTGCCCTGGTCAATGCGATTCGCCAAAGATTCGGCGGAAGATATAACGAGGAGTTGCATCAAGACTATCGGGCCGCGTTGGTCCTGTCCCAGGTTGGCCAAGCAGCCGTGGAAGGGCTGAGGAATCTGTTGTTGGAAGAATCTGAAAGCATGCGGGCGGAGGCCGCCATGGCTCTCGGGCGGATTGGACCTGCGGCAGCAGCGGCGATTCCGGATCTGATTTTATTGCTGAACGATGAGAGCTCGCGTGTCCGTGGAGACGTAGTGAAAGCGCTTGGCAGTGTCGGTACACCAGCCACCGCGGCCCTGTTGCAAACGAGTCAGAGCGAAGAGATTCAAGTCCGGTCCGGAGCCATCACCGCCCTCTCGCTCGTCGCCCCTGGACATCCGGACGTGATCGAGCTCATCTTGGCGGCGGTCGATGATGAAGCTGCCGAAATGCGGATGGCGGCTTGCGAGGCACTCGATGTCTTGGACCTGGAACCCGCGAAACTGGCTGAATTGCTCTTGGTTCGAATCCAGGATCAGGAGCCAGGAGTCCGCAACGTAGCACTCAATCTACTGGCCAAACGTCCCCAGTTGGTGCGTTCCAGGCAGTTACAGCTGCTGGAACTCTTGACGCACGAAAGCGATGAAGTTGCCTGGTATGCCGCCTTTCTCTTGCAAGGGCTGGGACCCAAGTCATTGCCTTTGCTACTGAAAGCTGTTGAGAAGCCGAACAGTCGTCTGGATCAGCTGGCACGAGCTATCTCATTGATTGACAAGCTTTCTGTCTCAAAACTCTACGATGCTCTGGAAGCCGAGGGCCCACGTGCCAGGCAATTGGCGGCTTTGGCTTTGGGGCAGATCCGACCCATTCGATCGGAGACCGTCCAGCGTCTGGCGGTCGCCTTGGAAGGGGCGGATGAGCCACTGCGAATGGCATTGCTCAAGTCGCTAGCGAGTCTGGGCAAGCAGGCCTCCGCGGCCGTTCCTTCGGTTCGCAGCTTGGCAGAACAGGATAGCGAGGAAGCGCGTCGTCAAATCGTCGAGGTTCTGTCTGTCGCTGCTCCCCGCGACAGTCAGCTGTTGGAAGACCTGACCCGCTTTTCCCAAGACTCGGGATTCACCGTTCAACTGTCGGCTATAGCCTCGCTGCAAGCACTCGGACCCGCCGCCCGATCGGCGATTCCCGTTGTTATGAAGACACTGTCCAGTCGCGATTCGGGTGTTCGCAAAGCGGCACTTGAGTTTTTAGGCAGTCACGGACCTGCCGCTGCAAGTGCCGTGTCTCTTCTCCAGCAAGAGCTTGTTTCTACTGTCGATGGCGAATGGCAGGTTGCCATTATCGACACTTTGGGACGTATTGGCCGCGGAGCGCAATCTGCCTACCCGGAGTTGGCAGCGCGTATGCGCGATGATTCTTCCGAAATTCGCCAGGCTTGCATCCGGACGCTGTCTCGTTTGGAGCTCGAATTGAACGATTTGAAACCGCATCTGCTTCAGGCCCTGAGCGATGCCGACGAAG